>DASQAT010000035.1 GCA_035635555.1 Candidatus Dormiibacterota bacterium | reverse complement strand
CCGGCACCCAGTCCGAAAGCGACGGCGGCAGCAACAACATCTGATCGGGTTCGTACGGTCGGAAGATCTTCATGCGCGTATTATCCACGCGCCGGTGTGAACCTGTGCAATCAAAAACGATTACTCGGACGGGCTCCTAGGTGGAATCGTGATGGGAGGCGAACAGTGCAGGCGGGGACGATGGCCCCCGCCTGCAGACCAACGCACATCACTCGACGACAGACACCCTATAGCCTACGGATCCTTGACGCACTTGAAGCTCTCACACATCGGCGGACCGCACAGCACGCAATGGCCAGGTCCCCTCGGACAATTGCAGACTTGACCATCATATCCGCAAGTGCCTACGGGGACCGGGCAGCCTCCGGCGCAAGTGGCGCAACTAACTGGCTCGAGGTTCGAGGAAGTGTCGGTGTCCAGGTGCTGATCGCACGTGGCTACCACGGCAGGCGTCGAAGCCGACTTGACTGGGTGAGCGATGGCGATCATCGCCCCTCCCAGTGCAATGAGAATCGCGATCATCACTGCGGAGGGCAAGAGAAGCGAACGGTGTTTCATGTTCATCCTCCCGCACTAGGATGGGGGCGTGTGAGTCCTTTCGACGACGAGTCCAGCTCGTCGTCGAGGATACTCAGTGAGATCCCGTGCCGGCCAGGCCCCCAATTCACTGCCCGGCCCGAGACTGAGCGTTGTGTTCGACTTGAATCCCCTGTTCTCACTGGCAATAGCAGCGCTGGTTGACGCAGACCGCACCCCCTTGCGGGTCGGTCCGGAGGACATCGGGTTCGTGACGATTTATCTCTTACGACCATGGGGAGCGTTTGTCCATGACCACCCCGGCCATTGTGATCTGTGACCAAAGTAGCCTAGGACCCCGCGTTGGAACGCAATCGTAACCTTCCTGGATAGAAGCCAAAGGCCCGTCGGAATGCCCGGGCAAAGGAGGACCGGTCGTGGTAGTGCAGATCCTCGGCGATGGCTTCGATAGACCGAGAGGATGCTTGGATCTGCCTGAAGGCTCCGAGGAATCGCTGTCGTCGAAACGCCCGCATCGGAGAGGCGCCCGCGGCCAGGTGACAGAGACGATTGAGCTGGCGAGGACTCACGGCGAGCAGACGAGCAAGATCCTTCAGAGTCACGCTTCGAGGAGCACGATTCTCAAGTTGCCGCCAGGCTTCCTGCAGCTGCCCCAACAGGAGACTGCTCCGATCAGTGTGGAGATACCCGGGAGCGTGAGTCCGGTCGAGGCGCACAGCGGGCCCATGGATCGCCCGATGGATTCGATTATGAAGTTCGGCCAATGGACGGCGACAGCAGTTGAGCCTGGCTCGACAGCGATCCAGGATGACGAGCTGCCTGGGATGCCGGTCCAAATGGTGTTGAATCTGCAGAGGGCAGGAAACCACGAGCAACGAGGGGATGTTCTGATCCTGGATTTTGAGACGGTGAGGGCGATCGAGGCAGAGCAGGACCACGCTCCGGCCCCTCACCTTCCTCAAGCGCTGATCCTTCAACTGGCAAGGAGTCCGCTCGGCTCGTGATCCGCGCGGACCGATCGGCTGCATCGGGATTCACCGCGCAATAGCAGCTTCAGGTGAAGCAATAGGAATGCCACGCGGAAGATAAGGATGCGCCCCCAAGGCATTCTTCAATCAGCCGTGGCACTTATCTCGCCGGTCTTGGCTCAGGGCGATGTGGCCACTTACGGTAGGTGGACCCCACCTTGAGACAGGTCGAAGGTGCGATGAGCGGGGGAGAGGCCGGCTTATCGGCAAAGTCTCATCTTCATTTCGCTCTCATGAGATGAGACGCAACTGCAACCGTCTGACGGTGAGGCGGATAGAGGAGGAGGGTTCGGGCGCAATACACGCACCCCAGCGACGAGGAACTGTTCAGCAAGCTCCGTAATCTGTCCTGTTCACATTAGGTGTTCGCACTCGATCACTTAGAGTGCGGACCCTATTGCACGCCGTCCCGGTCGGAGGTACTTGAAAGACACCACATCTTCCCGCCTTGCTGGGCCGGGAACCGGATGCCCGGGTTGCCGGTGGTGCCACCGGAGGCGCTGAGCCGTACTCGGCATGCCCAGCGCCTGCATCCAACGCCGAGAGAGGAGAACCAACATGTCCAAGTCGGTTCGCTACACTCTCCGGTTCCTTGTGATCGTGTTCGTAGTCAGTTCCCTTTCGTCCCTGGTCGGGCCGTCGCCAGGGAAGAACAGCCCCTACCTGTCGTCGCTCTCGGAACTCGCGGCACCTTCCCTGCATGCGCAGAGTTGCGAGTTCAGGAAGTGCAGGTTTGTGCCCAACACGCACTGCCACGATTCACTGATTGCATCGAATTGCACGCTGGGGGGACCCAACGGGTGCACGTCGACACCCTGCTAATAGCTCACGATCGCTTTTCTTGAGGCTTTACAGATGGGGCCGGTGGCACCGCCGGCCCTTTTCCGTATCGTCGGAGTTGCCCGGAACCGTGTACACTCATCCGAGCGACCAGGAGATGTGGGAGAAGGTAGGTCACTGCGCCTCTTCAACCCAAACGGCCGCAGCTCCAGTCTCGTCGTAGCTCACCCGGACCCGCCACGGACGGCAGCACACCTGGCAATCCTCGACGTACTCCTGCGTCGTACCGCCGCCAGGGTCCAGGCCGATCACGACTTTCTCACCGCAGTGGGGACAAGCCACCTCAGCTTCGGTGTCGAGCACGACATCGTCTGTCAGGGCATCAGGGCCGATATGACCAGCCTCATCGTCGTCATCGCTGTCACTGAACATGGCAGACTACTTTACCATCCGCTGACGGCGACGATCTACACGCATTTGCTTGCGACCTTCAGTCGATGGAGATCTTCCGGAGAAGATTGAAGTCGTTCAGCATTTTCCCCGTGCCCAGCACCACGGCGGCCAGGGGATCATCGGCCACGGAAACGGGCAGGCCCGTTTCTTCCCGGACCCGCTTGTCCAGGTTCTTCAGAAGCGAGCCGCCCCCCGTGAGCACGATCCCCTTGTCCACGATGTCCGCCGAGAGCTCGGGTGGCGTCTGCTCCAGCGCCATGCGCACCGCCTCGACAATGTTGGTGATCGTCTCGGACAGGGCCTCCCGGATCTCTTCGTCGGAAATCACCAGGGTCTTGGGGATTCCCTCCATCAGGTCGCGCCCCTTGACCTCCATCGTGAGCTCCTCGTCCAGGGGAAAGGCGGACCCGATGTTGATCTTAATCTCTTCCGCCGTCCTCTCTCCCACCAGGAGGTTGTACTTCCGCTTGAGGTACTGGACGATGTCTTCGTCCATCCTGTTGCCGGCGATCCGGACCGATCGGCTGTAGACGATGCCGGCCATGGAAATCACGGCAACGTCGGTGGTGCCGCCGCCGATGTCCACCACCATGTTGCCGGTGGGCTCCGTGACTGGGAGCCCGGCTCCGAGCGCCGCCATCATGGCCTGCTCCACCAGGTAAACCTCGGAAGCTTTGGCCCGGTAGGCACAGTCCTTGACAGCCCGCTTTTCCACCTGCGTGATTCCCGATGGCACCCCGATGATGATCCGGGGACGCACTCCCAAGGAGCGGTTGTGGGCCTTCCTGATGAAATGATCCAGCATCTTCTCGGTGTGCTCGAAGTCGGCGATGACACCGTCCTTCATGGGACGGATGGCGATGATGTTTCCCGGCGTTCTTCCGAGCATCTCCTTCGCCTCTTTGCCGACCGCCTCTACCTTCCCCGTTTTCTGATTTACGGCGATGATGGAGGGCTCGCAGACCACGATTCCCTTTCCCCGGACGTAGACCAGGGTGTTGGCGGTGCCCAGATCGATAGCCAAATCGTTCGAAAAGAGACTCAAAATCGATCTCGGGCTCCACTGCATGCCGCTACATCTCTCCGTAGATTGGCCGCCGCCAGTTCCTTACTCGTTCAGAGCCGCCTGAGGTGGGCAGACCTCGCCCTTGTATTCCATCGTCGCGGTTGAGAGTAGCGACGCGGATCGCAGGTGCTTGCCACGGGGAATCGACTGTGGCTGCCCGGGAGATTCCGCTCCGAGCCCGCTGCCTGCCGGCGGGTTCACCCGGTTGTTCGCTTGTCCGTCGAGATATTGTCAACCCCGACCGGGTCCACCAAGGTTAAATACAACGATCTCCGGAGGAGTGCGATTGTAATCGCTGTACCGGATCCATGTCGGTCGAGCGCGCACGTAAACAAGGCCTGGCCAGGTCTCCCTCTCACGACCGTCGGGGAAGCGCCCGAAATAGATCTCCTTAAGACGTTCGAGCTCGGGGCCATGGGGCTCATCCGCCACACCCTCGTACTGAACCGTACGCTCGTCACCATCGTTCCAGCCACCAATGACGAACGCGATCTTTGGATTGCACCGGAGATTACCCATCTTCCGCGTTACGTTCAGGGTATCGAAGAACACCTCCAGATCGTCGGTCACCACGACGCCTACAAGCGCCGCTTGGGGAGCACCGGACTGGGACACCGATGTTTGGACGGCCCAGCGGTGGCCGCGCAGGAACTGCAGGAGGTCGGCTCGAGTCATTCACGCCTCGCCTGGAGGACGAACCAATACGAATAAGCCCGTCTCCTTCGGCACGTTTGAAATCACCACCGTGTTGGGAGCGTGCGTCCATCCTACCAAGGACGCCCAACATTCACAATCCACCCGAAGGCGGGCGGCTCAGTTCTGCTGCGGCGGGCGCCGTTCCGAGAACAGTCTCGACGGCCCAGCTCCCTCGTAGCCAACATGCTCAGTCGGGGAGGGCGGGCCGGCACATCTAAGGTCGTTTTCTTCCATCCCTACATGCTTCACCGGATAGCCCTCCCGCCGCGCTCCTCTTAGGATCCGACGCGTCACCGACAACGAACAGAACCCACTTGGTTGGAGGAGGGGGCATGAAGCGTATCTCGCCTCTCGCGCCGGTTTGATGGCCGCAAGACCAAGTCTTCAAGGTGAGGCTTCTTCGCAACGACAGAATTCGGATGGGTCCCGCTCTGTGAAGGCGTTGTCGCGTCGTACCGCAGAGCCGGGCGAAGTGAGACTGGCGCTTGCGATTCTCGCGAATGCGGTTAGATGTCTCAGAGAAAGCCGGGACGCCTGGAATTTCCCTCCCCGTCTGTTCCGCTGGGAGGCCGAGCAGTGGATCGAGAGCAGGGACCGCAAGCCACACTTCTCTTTCGAGAATATTTGTTCGATTCTCAATCTTGACCCCAATGACATCCGAGACCGGATCGGCCTCTGGCGCGCGCGATTGCGCCGACCGTCGACGGGGAAGACCGGCGTTCATTCGACTTGCGGCACGAGAGAGGAATCATCTCAACCATCGTCCCAATACTGACGGCGGCGCGAAGGGCACTCCACACCCTCGCTCCGCCAGCTCGACCCACCCGGGTTCCGGTCCCACCCCAATGGCCGGCACCCGGGATTCCTTTTTTGCCGGAAGGGGGACGGAACGTACCGCAACCCGATGCCCTCGTCTGCAAATAGGTGACCCCGAATCTTCGCGTCCTGTTGCTGCCTCCCCGTCAAACCAGTCGTCTTCTGCTCCAAGGACGACATGCGGCGAACATCCACCGGCAGGGCCGCGCCAACTCACGCACACATGTGGATATCCAGGGGAGTCGAAGAAGCGGGCCGCTGTTAACCGCCGGCCCGCCGGTTCGAAATAGATGAGGTCTGGCTCCGCACGTGATCGAAACGTTCGGACTCATGAGTGGTTCGAACCAGGGGTGCGGGTGCATGCACACCTAGATCAACGTTCGAACTGGGCTTGGTTCGAACCAGAGTGCGCGTGAGGGCACACCTGGATTAATGTTCGAACTTCTCATGACCGCCCACCTCGGAGTCCCCGGGTACCTGTATTCCAAAGCGGCGCCTATGAAGTCACCAGAGCGTGAGCCTCTCGCAAGAAGGCATCCATCTCAGCCGGCGTGTTCAGGATGCTCGGCGCCACTCGCGCGTAGGCCGGCGCACGACTTGGTCCGGCGACATTCCCCTGACGTCGAAACAGACGATGCCGGCGGAGAGAACGATCGCCTCGCGCACAGGACGAGGATGCGACGCGATGTAGAACGCGCTCAGGTGTATGCAGTCACGCGACAGGTTGAACTGGTCGCGCACGATCGACCAGTCTTGAAGATCGCGCGTGCCCTGCGGCTTCGGCTCCGGGGGCGTGGCTCTGCGTGCCGTGGCCAGGCTGCCCGCGACCGGGGGAATCCCCACGCTGGATCGGCCAGGCCAGAGAGTGCCGGGCGCACACGGCTAAAGAGATTTGAACCGCAGCACCGCCGTGAAGAAGTGCTGGCCGGCAGCTACTCACCGCCCGCCCGATAGACACGCTGCGAATGTGACCTGGGTCACAGAAGGAATGGGACGGCTGCGCCTGACTAGGTCCGCTGGATGAGGATCGATGGCTCGATGGCCAAGGTCGTCCTTGAATTCCAGGGTGGATGGTCGTATAGATTTCGGTAAAAAAGGAGCACTGACGCCGCATCCGCATGCGAGGAGAGGAGGGTCCGATGAAGAGAGCCAGAACCTGGATTCAGTGGGCGATCCCTTGTTTCGTACTGGTGTACGCCTGCAGTCTGGCGCTGGGCCAGACTGGCCCGACGGTCGCCTCGGTCGTGCTCAGCCCGTCGACGATTGCCGGCGGCAGCGGCGGCACGGCGACGGGGACGGTCACGCTCAACAGCCTGGCTCCTGCCGGCGGAATCCTGGTGTCGCTCTCCAGCTCGAACACGAGCCTGGCGGCCCCGCGGCCGAGCGTCCTGGTCCCGGAGGGCGCTGCGAGCGCCACCTTCGCGGTTGCGACCAACAGACTGTACCGTCGTTACGGCGGGCTCGCATTCACCGCGAGCATCACCGCCTCCGCGAACGGCTCCAGCGCCTCGGCGTCCCTCTCGGTCACCGCGCAGCCCCGGCCGGCGGACATCAACGGCGACTCCAGCCAGCGACAGGGCGCGGTGTGCGGGGGATCGTTCCCGGCCAGCGGGGGGGAGCCAGGGATTCTCTACCAGTGCTCCACGGCGCCCAACTTCGGCACCGTCGGAAAGTGCACCTTCAAGCAGGAGTGTCTGAGCTTCGGCTGCCTGTCCAGACAAGCGAGCGGATTCAACTTCAACGACGCCTGCGCCACGAGCGGACCCTTCCCGGTCGCAGTGAGCCCCGCGTACCTGGAGAGCGGAAATGCTGCTCAGGGCACACTGCTCCTCGCCTCCGCCGCGCCGTCGGGCTCCGACGCAATGGTTAGGGCCGGGAACTCCCAGACGACCGCCTTCCCGACGGGCTTTTTCCCGATTACCACCGGTGCCACTAACGCGAACTTCCGTGTCGCCACCTCGATCCTGCCGTCCATCGAATTCTCTTCGGTGGGAGCGAACATCGAGGTCCCCGTGCCGATCAGCGGCGGCGGCACCTTCCTCAGCCACCGATTGGGTCTCACCTGGCTCGCGATGACGCCTCCGAATCCTCCGCCGGCCCAGCCGATACCCACCCTCGGCCAGGTATCGGTCGATATCGACCCCGTTATCGGTGGCAACAACTCGCTCGTCTCGATCTGGTTGAGCGCCGTTTCGACATCGGGCGGACCCACGATCGCGATGACGAGCAACAATCCGCAGGTGGCGAGCGTGCCGCCGAGCGGCACCATTCCCCCCGGAAGCAACGTCGAGAACGTGACGATCGCAACTTCTCCGGTCGCGAGCACCACCACGGTCACCATCACCGGCACAGAGGGTCCGCGTTCCCTGAGCGACACGCTCACCGTTCAGGCCTCCTCCTGTACGCCGACCACTTGCGCGGCTCAGGGCAAGAACTGTGGCTCGATCTCCGACGGCTGCGGCGGGACACTGAGCTGCGGCACGTGTGCCGCGCCGCAGACGTGCGGTGGCGGGGGGACGCCCAACGTGTGCGGGGCCACGTGCACGCCGACGACCTGCGCGGCTCAGGGCAAGAACTGCGGCTCGATCTCCGACGGCTGCGGCGGCACGCTCACCTGCGGCACCTGCGGGAGCGGCCAGACGTGCACGAACAACGTCTGCGTCAGCGGCGGCAGCGTCACCTTGTCCTCGCTTACGTTGAGCCCGACGAGCGTCTCAGGAGGGAATGATTCGCAAGGGACGGTCACCTTGACGGCCACTGCGTCGACGAACACGACGGTGAACCTCTCCAGCAGCAACTCGTCCATCGCGTCGGTCCCGTCCACGGCGACGGTCGCCGCGGGCTCGAAGAGCGCGACGTTCACGATCAGGACCAACCGGGTGTCGAACTCCACGAGCGTCACGATAACAGCGTCACAGGGAGGTGTTACGAAAACGGCGACGCTGACCGTAACGGATGGAGGGCGGCACTAGGACCATCGGTTGCAGAACATGGTTTATACACTTGCGCAGCAAGGAGGGCCCGATGGAAAAGCCGCGAGGATGGATTCTGTGGGTGATTCCTTGTATCGTGCTCGGCTACGCTTTCAGTGTGGCGCTGGGACAGACAGGCCCGACCGTTGCCTCCCTGGTATTCAGTCCGTCGACGATTGCCGGTGGTACGGGCGGCACCTCGACGGGCACCGTCACGCTCAACGGTCTGGCGCCTGCCGGCGGGACGCTGGTGGCGCTTTCCAGCTCGAACCCGGGCCTCGCGGCTTCGCGGCAAACTGTCCTCGTCGACGAGGGAACCGGCAGCGTCACCTTCACGGTGGCCACGAACGGCCGTTACCGCCGTTACAGCGGGCTTTCATTTTCAGCGACGATCTCCGCCTCCGCCAACGGCAGCACCCAGACGGCGACGCTGACGGTGACCGTGCAGCCGATGCCGGCGGACATCCGGAACGACTCGACGCAACGGCACGGCACGGTCTGCGGCGGGAGTTTCCCCGCGAGCTCGGGCGAGCAGGGCATCCTTTATACCTGCTTTGACGGGCCCAACCCAGGGACGGTTGGGACGTGCACCTTCAATGCCGAGTGTCTGGCGGCCGGCTGCCAGACGGAAATGTCCAGGAATTTCGCGTTCAACGACGCCTGCGCCAGCAGCGGCCCATACCCGATCGCGCTCAGCCCGGGTCTCATCGAGAGCGGCAGCGCCTCCCAGGGCACGCTCTCTCTCGCCTCCGCCGCGCCGTCGGGCTCCGACGCAATGGTTACAGCCGGGAACTCCCAGGCGACCGCCTTTCCGACGGGCTTCTTCCCGATCCCGACCGGCGCGACCGCGGTCCCATTCCACGTGGCGACCTCGATCCTGCCCTCGATCGAGTTCTCTTCCGTCGGTACGAGCATCGAGATCCCGGTGCCCATCAAGAAGGGCGGTATCTTCCTCAGCCACCGGCTGGGACTCGCTTGGCTCGCGATGACCCCCCCGGAACCTCCGCCGGCCCAGCCGGTGCAGACGCTCGGCCAGCTATCGGTCGACGGTGACCCGGTAACCGGTGGCAACAATTCGATCGCGTCGGTCTGGCTGAGCGCCGTCTCCGCGTCGGGTGGCCCCACGATCGCACTTTCGAGCGACAACCCGCAGGTGGCGAGCGTGCCGCCGAGCGTCACTATTTCCGCCGGCAGCAACGTGGAAATCGTGACCATCACGACCGCACCCGTGGCGACGACAACGACCGTCACCCTCACCGCCACCGAGGGTTCCCGGTCGTACAGCGACACGATCACGGTCGTGCCCGAAAACTGCGTGCCGACGACATGCGCCGGCCAGGGTTTCAACTGCGGCTCGATCTCCGACGGATGTGGCCTCACCGTCGATTGCGGAACGTGCGGCCGCCACGAAATGTGCGTCAACAACGTGTGCACGCGCAAGTGACGCCCACCGCGTAGCTGTCGAGAAGCGATCGAGCGGGCGAGCGGAACAAATGAAGCGCTCCGGTGTCAACCTGCGACCCGCCGTTCCAAGAAGTATGAGTTCTGGCTCCCCACATGATCGAAATGTTCGAACTGGGTGAGGATTTCGTTACCACACGGGGAATCGTCGAAACTGGAGTCGCATTCTCCCTCCCGATCCACCTGCACGATGCCTGGCCCGCCGCCCGCCCGGGTACTCCGCTTCGAGGCTCGGCAGCTCCCTGACAAGAAAATTGTCAGCGTTCAGCGAGATACCACCACCTGTCGGTTCTGCTAGAGTTCGAAAATAGTGGAAGGCTCCGAGTGTCGAAACGTCCATTCGACCGGGGAATGTCGATGTCCATCTCTGGGGCAGGCTTTCGCACCAGACATGATCATCCTCACGAACACTGGAGTCGCCCGGCAGTTGCGCTTAACGGGCGTCACCCGCCAGACAATGACGTCCGAACCGAGCTCTGTTTCGCTCGACATGGGGAGTCAGTGCGATGAGCGATGACCTGAACGCTTGGGGATTCTTGCGAAGGCTCACTTGGCAGCACGTGTTGCTTGTTCTGGCGGTGCTTCTTCTGGCGAGGCTGCTCTCGGTCCTGGTTCGATGGGTGGTCCTCCATGCAGTCACAAAAGCCCCGCCCCGCTTGCGTCTGTCCATCCTGCGCGCAATGCCGATTGCGCACCTGCTCATCGGTGCCGGGGCCGTGGCAACCTCCGTGCCGATCCTGGTTGAGCCAACGCTTCGCAACGTCGTCGCGCTGGCGGCGGCCATAGGCTTGGGTGTGGCATTCGCTCTCAAGGACTACGGCAGCAGCCTCGTCGCCGGACTCGTGACGGTGCTGGAGAACACCTACCAGCCAGGAGACTGGATCAAGGTGGACGGAACTTACGGTGAGGTCAAGTCCATCGGCCTCCGGGCGATGAGCATCGTGACCCCGGACGACACGGAGGTGACGATCCCGCACTTGCGGCTTTGGTCCGCCAGCATATTCAACGCGAGCAGCGGCAATCGAAGCCTGTTGTGCGTGACGGAATTCTATCTTCACCCGGACCACGATGCCACCACCACGCCCAGGCGGCTTAAGGAGATCGCGGAAGGCAGTCCCTATCGAAAGGCGGACACACCGGTCACCGTCATCGTGCAGGAGAAGCCCTGGGGCACGCATTACCGCCTGAAGGCCTACGTCAAGGAGAGCCGCGACCAGTTTCTGTTTATGACGGACCTGACGCTCCGAGGCAAGGAAGCACTCCGAGCAATGGGTCTCCGATTTGCGCAGGCGCCCTACGCCGAGACACCGCGGAGCTGACCGATCACTTCGCCGTTCAGGGTGGAGGCCTTTATCTTGCCCCTCAACTGGGGCGGTCAGGTTGGATTGTCAGACTACGCAAGGGCCTCTACGCTCTCTCCGCGGCTGTCCCGGGCGCATCACTGATACTTTCGATGCGGATGGACTTTTCAGTAGGGACAATTGATGCCGTAGAGCAACACCAGAGTCAGGCCCGGCAGCGCGAATCCCACGAGACCGAACGACACAGCGACAATTCGTCTGATGAGCAAGATCCGCCGGTTTCTCGCGAACGCCTGCAGTATCGGAAGAGCCATCCTCGTCGCTCCTCCTTGTCAGGTGTTGCTTGCGAAGAGCGACCCCCTGCGTCGTTCTCACTACAGCGTTGGCATTTTCGAAGGCGGTCCTTCGCGCCGCTTTTCGTGCTTCAGGCAATACGGGGTCCAAGGTACAGCGTCGAGCCGCTTCGTCTCGATTGGCCCGCCGTCCTCGATGCATTTCCCAAACGTACCGTTGTCAATCCTGGCCAGGGCGTCGCGCACCTGGTTCAGCACGGTGGAATCGGCTTCGGCCTCCGTGAACTTTTCGGAAGCCACTTCGTCAGCGAGACTCGCCTCGCCGAGGTCATGGGCGGAATCAAGAAATTCCCGGCGCCCGTCAGCGACCTCCCGGTCAGTGCGCCCAGACAGCTTCTTTTCAAGGTCGAGCAGACGATGCTTGTACTGTTGAACATTCATGATGTGGTCTCCACAAATGCTGCGGCTGTGCCTGCTGAAAATCCCATCCGGCCCGTCCTTGTTTGGTTTTGAGGTCTGTCCCGCGGATACTCCCTGCCTCACCTAAGGCCGATGAAAGCCTACGTCCAGGGAGGCCCCGGTGTCCATCCCCCGAATCATTTTCCTGCTCTTCCGTGCCCTCTTCCGGGACCGGTCGAAACTGGCTGTAGAAGCGACGGTGGCCAAGCACATGACCCAACGGGGCAGACGGCCTCCGTCACAGACTTGGCGCACCTTCCTCCGGAATCACCTTCGCACCACCGCGGCCCGCGACTTCCTCGTCGTTCCCACTGTCACCTTCCGCCTGCTCTTCTGCTTCGTGATTATTTCCCACGAGTGCAGGCGCATCGTTCCCTTCAACGTCACCGCTCATCCCACCGCCGCGTGGACCGCCCAGCAGATCCGGGAGGCCTTCCCCGGAGACGACGCCGAGCCTCGCTACCTGTTGCGGGATCGGGATGGTGCCTACGGCGACGAATTCCGGCGGGTCGTCCGGGCGATGCTCACCGCGCCTCAATCCCCTTGGCAGAACGCCTACCCCGAGAGGGTCATCGGGTCGATCCGGCGCGAATGCCTGGACCACTTGATCATCCTCGGTGAGAACCATCTCCGAGGCATCCTCCGGCAATACGTGCGCTATCAGAATGAATCCCGGCCTCATCTCTCCCCGGAAAGGAATGCGCCGGTCCCGGGGAGCGTTGAGCCGTCGGCGCTCGGGGCCGTCGTTACTGTACCCCAGGTCGGCGGTCTGCATCATCTCTATACCCGGGCAGGCTGACCCCACTTTCAATATGACACATGTTCTCGATTCGCGCGGAGAAGGTGCGTCTGCACTTGACCCGGTCGACCCGCAACGACGTGATTCCTGAGGCGATTCGGCTCGTTTCATCTCGCCCAGGCACCGGCAGCGCCGACGCGCGCGTTCGTTTCTGCGTCATCTTCGATCCGGATGGATTTTTCAGTAGGCACAAGAACGACAGACGAGCTCCAGGTAGCTCCTCAGGTGATCGACAGATTCTAGCCAGGGAATCGCGAAAACGTTCCTCAAGCAGAAGGTGGGCCCTCAGGATCAGGAGGGTGGGGTCGTCGGTCCGATCCAGATGCTGCTTTATCGAGTCGA
This sequence comes from Candidatus Dormiibacterota bacterium, assembly GCA_035635555.1. Lineage (NCBI taxonomy): Bacteria > Bacillati > Candidatus Dormiibacterota > Candidatus Dormiibacterota bacterium. The sequence continues at coordinate 348,312 of DASQAT010000035.1, read as the reverse complement.
GGGGATCCATAGTCGCCCGTAGATCTAACGCCCCAGTTAAGTTGCGAACGAATCAATTAAAAGCTGCGCGGCGGAGCCGCGCGCACTCCTTCGCCTCGTTCGTCAACTTCAACGTACGTCAGGCGGCGGGTGCTGAAGACCAAGAAGTGTCCTAGAACCGAAACCGTTTGCGATACACGCGAGGTTGCAGGGGGTCCCATCTCAACGGCTGGGCCCGAGAACGTGACTCGTAGTCCGCGATCAGTTTGGGGAGGATGTCGTTCACGAACACCTCGAACTGGCGAGCTGCCCCTGTTGCCGTACTACGATGCCATTCGATGAACTGTGCGCGCGAGAACAGGTGGATATACGCCGACCCATTGGTGTTCTTAGCAAAGAGCCACCAAAGCCCTTCCATTTCGCCGAGATCAAAGAAAATAGGCGCATTACTACCTGCCCATTCTCGTAGTAATCCGCAGTCATCCGAGAAGACTTTCCGCACTAGCGAATTCCCGCCAACCGGTACACCTTCTTTCCAACTCGAACCAGGGATGCGAGTGCATACACACATAGATCAACGTTCGAGCTCGGCTTGGTTCGAACCTTTGAGCGCGTGGGGGCCCAGATGATCCAAGGTTCGAACTGAGGCGCGGTTCGACCTGCCACAACAGGCGGGCGATGCCTCAAGTGACCATGGCGTTAGCGGCCACGCACCCAACGGCGGTAAGCCTCGATCCACTCCGATCCTCTGGGGAGCGGGGAAGGCAGCGCGAGATCGAGGAGGGGTACCCGCTGCCGGGTCCGACCGCGCCGACACACCGCCAGGATATCGTTGTGGGCGAGGTCGACTCGTTCGACCGTGACCGGAACTCTAAGGATCTCGGTCTCGAACGGGACCCTCAGCCCCTCTTGAATCATCGTGAACAGGCCGCAGAGCTCCTCGCTCTCGTTGTAGCAATCGATCGTTGCCTCCTCAAGTAGCTCGTTCAATCGCTTCTTGCTGAGACGAGGGCCGCGATTCTTCATGGTTGCTCGCCGAACTCGCGGACCTCGCCTTCGTCCCACACGACAACCGGTTCGCCCTTCGGCTCCTCGTAGCCGAGCGGCGCTTCACCTCGCGCGTAGCCGATTGCACGGTACCCCCTCAGGCGCTTCTCGAACATCCTGCGAAGCATCGGAACTTGGGAGTCCACATAGTCGAAGATGCGCACCTCGGACTTTCGTGGGTGCAGTCGGTTGAGCCGGCCGGCATACTGCATGAGTGTGCCTTTCCAGGAGACCGGGAGAGCCAGGAATAATGTGTCGAGGCGGGCGTCGTCGAAGCCTTCCCCGACATATCGGCCGGTTGCAAGCACCAATCTCTCCTCGTCGTCAGGTATGTCTGACAATTGGGAGGCGACCTCGCGCCGCGCCTTCGCCGTCCTGCCGCCGCGCAGGACCACAAGATGCCGGGTGAAGTTTCGGAGCCGTTCGGCGAAATAGTCGAGGTGAGCATTTCGCTCTGTCAAGAGGATCGGTGAGCGTCCTTCCTCCAGGGAGCAGATCACATCATTCAGAATCAAGTTATTGCGAACCTTGTCAGCGACCAGGGAGTCGTACAACTCCTGAATGCCGGTGTCGGGTTGGACGGTACGCGATCGGAAGGTCGTCTCCCTGACAATGAGACGTTGTTCGAAGGGACGCCGCGCAGCCTCGCTTCTGGCACCGACCGCAAAGCGAACGGGACCGAGCTGCATCTCGATGATGGGGTGGTGACCATCCTGGCGTTGGGGAGTCGCCGTAAGTCCGACAAGATACCGGGCCTTGATCTCGGCGAGCACCTTTTCGAAGGAGAACGCCGGAACATGGTGACATTCATCGACGATCACGTGACCGTAGCTTGTAACGATGTCGTCGACCTGCCCGTGACGGACAAGACTTTGGATCATGGCGACGTCGATGTGCTCTGTTGGCCTGCGCTGCCCACCACCAATCTGGCCTATTCCCTTCGCATCGAGCCCGAGGAACAGGGAGATTTGTGCGCGCCACTGATCGAGCAGTGGACGTCGGTGTACTAGAACCAGCGTGTTCCGAGCCCTCTCGGCGATCAACCGGATTCCTACCACTGTCTTCCCGACGCCTGGCGGAGCAACGATGACTCCTATCTCGTGCTCTAGAACCGCCTGCACGGCCTCCCGTTGAACGGGAGTCAGCTCGCCTGCGAAGCGTATGCTCAACGGCTTCCCCGCCTGACGCTGATCGTCGACATCGAGGGTAACTCCGCGTTCGGTGATCAGATCTTCAAGATCACTCCGGCATCCTCTCGGCAGGGCAATGTGCTGAGGGAATTCTTCTGCGCAGGCAATCACTCTGGGGGTCAGCGCCGTCGACAACCGCATGCTCTGCTTCTTGTAGAATTCGGGGTTCTGGAAGGCCGCCAAGCGCTTGATTTGGTTCAGCAAGGAGGCGGGAAGGCCGACCTTATCGATGAAGAGACGTTGCGCAAGGACGGCGCGGATCGTCTGCGGCAAGGGTTCATTGACGGGCCATCGTCGGGTGAGTCCCGAAGGAGGACGGGCCCAGGGCGTAAGGGCATCACCTTCATCCGTCAATTCAACCTCGCGAACCCCTATGACCCGATCCAGGCGCGTCGCCTCTCGCGCAATATCCTCTGCTGTGGCGGGCCCGATCCTCTGCACGGAGGCCAGCTGGGCCCACTGGTCACCGTAAGGAGCAAGGTGATCGTCAAGGAAAACCGTATTACCCCGCTGACGTGGTCCGTGCTGGAGGGGCAGCGCGATGAGGTTCCCGAATCCTCCGCGCGGCATCGTGTCTTGCTTCGGGAAGAGACGGTCGTAGGATGCCATGCTGACCTGGTGGCGCCGGGTCATGGTTTCGGTGATGAGGTAGCAGCCCATCTTTCGGGCAACGCTGGCAGGGACGGGAGACGCGAAGAAGAACCAGACGTGAGCGCCGTTGCCCGACCGAGATCTCTCCACGGCGGCGGGTATCTGCAGTCGACGACAGGTTTCCGCGAATGCGAGTACGTCGTCCATCCAGGAGCCCTTGTCGAAATCGACAGCCAGGAGCCAACAGGTCTCGTCCTTGAGAAGCGGATAGATGCCGATGACGTGACGCCCGCGCAGGTGATCGAGGATGATCTGGTCTCCGACCTGGATGAATGCCTGGTTCGGGCATTCACCACATCTGATTCGCGGCTTTTCACAGATGCCGTGCACCCACTCGTTCGAGCAGGCGGGAGCGTATCCCTTCTTTCCGGTTTTGGGACTGAGCCACAGCTTTGGGAAGACATCCTCACGACCGCGGAATAACTGACGGAAGAGCCGAACCTTCTCTGCGGGAGTGTCTGGAGCGCACATGTGAGGAATCGGGGAGGGCTCGGACAGGGGCGTGAGCAGAGTCCGAGACTTAGCCAGCTGATCTCGTAACGTCTGGAGGCGCACTCGAGCGCTTTCCCGTTCAGAGTCCAACGTTGCAACTAGCGCCTCTGCACGGGCGATCTCTTCTCTGAGCCGATCCCTTGGGGGCGCGCTCATGGATCACCGATCAGTTCGCCGTTCAGGGTGGAGGTCTTTATCTTACCCCTCAACTGGCCCGCACCTGCGCGAGACGGCACCAAGTAGATCTCATATGGCGGTCATTGGACAATTTCCAAGCATCGCCATATTATATCTAACGCCATCGAACCCAGGGACTGGAGCGATGCAATGAGTCGACCCCGAGACGCTGCTCGAAACAGGCGCGCTGTCTACACCTCCCCGGGGACAGAGCTTGTTCGAAAGCTGGCCGAGAGGGGAGAACGCATCTTCACCGTCAAGGAAGCGGGTCAGGTCGCTTCCAAGGTGGGCCTCTCGGCCGGCTACCTTCATGAGGGACTGCACCACCTGGCGCGGTCAGGTTGGATCGTCAGACTACGCAAGGGCCTCTACGCTCTCTCCGGGGCTGTCCCGGGCGCATCACCCGCCCATGAATTCGAGATCGCGATGGCCCTTGTCAAGCCTTCGGCCATCAGCCACTGGTCCGCGCTCAGTCATCACGGATTGACCGAGCAGGTCCCTCGAACGGTGTTCGTCCTCACAACGGCCCGATCGGTGCCACGGGCACGCGGCGGAAGTCATGGTCGGGCTCACAGTGGATATCCCGTCGCAGGGACGCGCTACGAGTTCATCCAGACCAAGCCCGAACGATTCTTCGGCATAGACGAGGTATGGGTTGGCGAAGCGCGCATAAAGATGACAGATCCCGAGCGGACCCTCCTCGACGGTCTCGCCGCCCCTCAATACTGCGGCGGCCTGCCGGAAGTCCTGCACGCCTTCATGGTTCGTGCCCCCAATCTCGAGTTGAAGCGCATCATCGGCTACGCCCTCAAGCTCGATGCTGCGACCGCGAAGAGGCTCGGATGGATCCTGGAACACCAGGTGCGGATCGCCGCCGCCCAGCTTGAACCTCTTCAAGAAATCCCCATCAAGGGCTACCGGACCTTGGATCCGACCGGTCCACGCGGGGGAGCATGCGATCGGAGATGGATGATCCAGGTGAACGCTCCAGGGATATCGAAGGAATGAAGCCGCTGCGGTTGCGCCTGGAGGAGGCGCGCAAGCGGCTGGGTCTTCCCTGGGAGGTTCTTGAGAGGGATTACCTGCTTTCATGGATCCTTGCAGGCATCACGCAGGTCGAGATATTGCAGAACTCGCTGGTCTTCAAAGGCGGCACCGCCCTGAAGAAGTGCTACTTCGGCGACTATCGATTTTCGGAAGATCTGGATTTCACGGGTGTGGAGTCCGTCCCGACTGGTGCCGTGATGGAAGCCGCCGTGAAAGAGGCCTGCGCGCGCGCCGTGCAACTTCTCGATCCCTATGCGCCCGTGGAGATCGTATGTGAGCGCCATAAGGAACGAGAACCCCATCCTGGATCTCAGGAAGCCTTCGACATTCGCGCGCGCTTCCCCTGGCACCGGCAGCCCCACACCCGTGTCATGGTCGAGGTCGCTTTTGACGAGAAGCTACTCAGGTCCCCTTCCCGGCGTCTCGTCCTCCATGATTACGGCGAGCCGCTCAACGCGGAGATCGCGACCTACTCGCTGGAGGAGATAGTCGCAGAGAAATTGCGGGCCATTCTCCAGCACGCCAGGGCGCTCGAGAGCCGGGGTTGGGTCCGTTCAAGGGCCAGAGATTACTACGATCTCTGGCGGATCCTTGGGGCGTCCCCGGCTCGGCTGGACGTATCGAATTTCGAGGCGATCCTGCGAGAAAAGTGCGCCGCCGCAATGTCGCCTTCTCTGGACCGGATTCCTTCTTCCCCGGAGCGATGCTGGGCCATGTCGAAAAGACTTGGACGCAGTGGCTCGGGCCTCTCGTACCGGACCTGCCTTCGTACGAACGCGTGATCGCAGATTTGCGTCCGCTGATCGAGAGACTGCTATCGAGCAAGGCGTAACGCCTCACGGTAGTCCGGGGTCGCTTGAAGAACAACAGCGGGCGTCGACAAGAAAAAATCCAACGTTCGACTGCCGGTTAACAGCAGTTCGAACGTTGGATCAGATGAGTTCTGGCTCCCCAAGCGACGGTCTCTTCGAACTCGGAGAGCAGTTCGGTTTAACAGGCAGAGGCCCGGCGAGACCCCACTCCGGCCCGATCCCGGATCAGGATGGCTGGTTCGCCGCCCGCCAGGACCTCATGCTTCGAGGCTGACCCAATCGACGGCTTCTGTAACCTCACCCGCAGTCGGTCGGGGCTCGGAGGAGTAAGCCCGGTGCAGGACGAGACTATGGCGAGACTAACCTGACCTCGTGTGCGTGAAAGTGGGGCAAGACCAGATCCGCTCATCGTGAGCATCCGTGACCATTGCGCCACCCCGTCCCGGGATTCAGCGGGCGACGCCGGTCGCGAAGACGATCTCCGCCTCGTCGACAAAATCACGCGGGCTCATCTTCTCCAGGCGCAGGCGGGCGCTGCAAAGGAACGTTTCCCGCGTCTCGGAGGCCAGGGAGTCTACGCGGCGCTTGCTCCATCCGAGCTTCGTTCGCACCGCTATGAATTCCTCGAGGGTGTAGGCGTGCCCGAAGCGATGGTTCCAGGTTCGAATTGACCCGAAACCGGCCCGCTGTAACAGACCACGCATGCGCTCCGGAGTGCAGACCGGTTCGTGGTTCGACATCATCTCCGGAACGGCCGGCGCAGCGCCACGGGAGTCCAACTCCTCGATCCAGGCTCGCTGCGCCGGGAAGCGCGGGTCGCCGTCCCAGGTTGTGGCCCCGATCACCCCTCCCGACCGAAGAACCCGCCGTGCCTCGATCAGCACTTCCTGAGGATCGGCGGTGTGGAACAGGACGAATGCCAGAACCACAGCGTCAATCGAGGCGGATGCCAGCCCGAGACGGCCGGCGTCCATCACCGCGCGTGGAACCTCGACGGGCGCGACGGCGAGCATGCCGAGGGCCCTGTCGATCGCCATCACCATGGCTCCAGGAGCGCGGCTCTGGATCCCAGGCAATAGCGCTCCGCAGCCCGACCCGACGTCGATGATTCGGGAGGTCGAAGAAAGCGGCAGCGAAGCGAGGAGCTCCAGCCCGTGAGGGAGCAGGAGAGGCGCCCAGAGATCCCGATAGGGCAGGGCGTCGGATGAGTACCTCTCGGAGACGATCTGACCCCAGTCTGCCTTCGGCTTCGCTTCCAATGCTGATGCACCCTCCCCGCTATGGCCGTGACTGCCGGCCGGCGCCAGCGATCCTACACAAATCGGTGCACGATGGGCGCGAAAGCGGGCGTCATGGCGGCAATCCGACCCGCCGCACGAGATCGGCAAAGCGGGGGTCCGAGCGCAGCGGGTCGAGGATCGGAATGAACTTGAGGTCAACGAGAAATTGGGAGCGTTCCTCGTATGCTCTGTCGAGCCACGCAAAGGCCTGATCTTTATCGCCCAACCCTGCATGAACGATCGCAATATGAAAGAAAGGCACGTACCTTCGCTTCGACTCCGCCGTCAGCTCCTCCAGCGCCCGGAGCGCGTCATGCCGTTCGCCCGCTTGAGCATGGGCGTTCCCGATGAGAGCCAGTGCCATGGTGCTGCCTCCCCCGAGAGCGGAGAACTTCTCATATTCGGCGATGGCCTCCCGATACATCCCCTTTGCCGCATACACCTCCCCGAGCCGCAGGTGTGTCCGGGGGAAGTTTGGCTCCATCTCCAGCGTCTTCCGGTACGTCTTGATAGCCTGGTCGTAACGCCTCGAGAGGTGGTACGGCCACGCCTGACCGTGATTGATGATGATGGAAAGCGGGTCGAACTCCAGGGCTCGCCTATCTTCCTCAACCGCCTCGTCGAATCTCCCAAGCGAGCAAAGAAAGTTGGCATACCGAAGGTGGGCCGTGGCATAACCAGGACTGAGCTCGATGGCTCGCTTGAAGTCCTTCTCGGCGGCCGTCCAGTCCCAGTCGTAGGCCCATCTCACGAATCCCAGAGCCGTGTGGGCCTCCGCAAGGGTGTCGTCAAGCTCCAGGGCTTTGAGGGCGGCCGCCTTTGCTCTGGGCATCGTTTCGCGGGAAGGGAGCACATCGATTCCGGTATATCCGAGCATGACATAGGTGTTGGTGAGCTGGGCATAGGCCGCGGCGTAGGCGGGGTCCTTGTCGATCGATTGCTGGAAGTATTCGAGGGCCTTCCGGGCGCCTTCCTGGGTGTCCTTGGCCGCGTAATATCGCGCCTTCAGGTAGAGCTGCTGGGCCTCTGGGTCAACCGGGCGCGCCTCAGCAAAGCGCGCCTGTTCCTGCGGCGTCAATGCGATCTTGATCTCCCGGGCGATCGACCGCGCGACCTCGCTCTGCAACGCCAGAACGTCCCTCAAGTCGCGCTCGTAGCTCTCACTCCAGAGATGGCGATCCGTGGCCGCCTGGATCAACTGCGTGGTGATCCGCACCCGGTCCCCGGCGCGCAGGACCGAGCCTTCCACGAGCGCGTCCACGTTCAGCTCACGGGCGATCTCCGGCAGGGACTTCTTCGTCCCCTTGTATCGCATCGCGGAGGTTCGAGAGATCACCCGCAGGGCCCGAATCTTGCCGAGATCGGCGATGAGCTCCTCGGTCATCCCGTCGGCGAAGTATTCCTGCTCTGGGTCCATCGAGAGGTTTTCCAGCGGCAGCACCGCCAGGGACTCAATTCGGCCCGGGGCGGCCCGGCCGAAAAGTCGTTCCCTCACACCGGCCAGGTTCAGACCCACGATCAGCGCGGCAAGCGAGAGCAAGGCACTCGCCGGTAAGAGAGCCCACCAGAGGCCGCGCAGCCGCGACCGAGGCGCAGCTCTCGGCAGCACGGGCGCCCCCAGCCGCTCCAGATCGATCTGCAACTCCGCGGCCGACTGGTAGCGTCGTTGCGGCTCCTTGTCCAAGGCCTTCACGATGATGCCGTCCAGAGCGGGAGAGATACGGCCGTTGATCGACCTCGGCGTCTGGGGCGCATGATGCAGAATCTCGTCGATGAGCCGCGGCGCGCTCGTCTCCGGGAAAGGCCGCTGTCGTGTGGCCATCTCATAGAGCACGGCCCCCGCCGCGTAGATGTCACTGCGGGCATCCATTCTCTCGCCGCGTAGTTGCTCGGGCGCCATGTAAGGCAACGTCCCCACCGCGGCGTGTTCGCGGCTCAGCGTTTCGATCTGGGACCGTTCTCCCGCGGGCCGCAGCAGCATCGCCAGGCCGAAGTCGAGCACCTTGGCCTGTCCTTTGAGCGTCACCATGATGTTCCCGGGCTTCAGATCCCGGTGCACCACGCCCCGCTCGTGCGCCCCCTCCAGGGCCGAGGCGATCTGCGCGCCCAGTGTCGCCACCTCTTTTTCGGGGAGCGGGCCGCCCGCCAGCTTTTCGGCCAGCGTCTGCCCGGGAACGAATTCCATCACCAGGAAGTCCACTCCCTCCTGGGTGTCGAAGTCGAATACGGTCGCGATGCCCGGGTGACTGAGTCTGGAGAGGGCGAGCGCTTCCCTGCGGAAACGCCGACGGGCCGCTTCGTCCGAGAGCAGTCCCGGGGAGAGGACCTTCAGGGCGACGTCACGCTCAAGGCGTTCGTCGTGCGCCCGGTACACGACCCCCATCCCGCCGCCGCCGATCTTCTCGAGGATGCGGTAATGAGCAAGCGTCCTGCCTTCCATCGGCCGGGACCTCTTCATTTCGAACAGTCGAAGGCGGATCGGCGTGACTCCGTGAGCCGGATTCTATCAGAGCGTCGGTGGGAGGCGCCGAGACACAGCCAACCGGTCCTGCGCCAATAGAGCAAGAGCCTCGGTCGCGTAAACGACCGAGGCTCACGAGGGAAAAGGCGTTGGCTCCCCACGTGATCGAAATGTTCGAACTCGGGAGCGGTTCGAACCAGGGGCGCGGGTGCATGCACACGCAGGTAAACGTTCGAGCCTGGCTTGGTTCGAACCACGGAGGACGTGAGTGTACACCTAGATAAACGTTCGAACACGGTGTCCCGTTGGCCTCCGGAAAAAGAGCGGCCCCGGAGGACCGGGGCCGCCAGGGAACTTGTGACAGGCTTTTCGCGGAGACTACGGGCAGGGTTTGTGGAGCTGGATATTCCCTCCAGCCAGGTGGCCAGCAGCCCGATAGCCGTTGCTGAGGCCGATAGTCAGACTGTCCGTCGACCGTCCCGGCTCTCCGTTGTCCTCCACGTCAATCTGATAGGTGTATCCCGGCACGCCATTGATCTCGGCGGCCCCCTCGAAGTGGCGACTCGTCTTGGTCCTTCCTTCTGCATAGACCGTGATGGTGGTCGCCTTCATATGCATCCCGGTGCGGTGGTCGATGTAATTGAAGGAAACGTCCGGGGAGGATGCGTTTGGCTTGAACCCGGCGTTGAAGCCGAAGTTGGCTCGGTCCCCGCCGGTCATGATCCAACCGCCGCCCGTGACGAAATCCTCGCACTCTGGAGCTGGGGGGCAGCCCGGACAGCCGTTAATGTCGCTGTGGGTGCCGGCAAGCACGACCTCGTCCCCGGATTTGAGGGTCAGGTGCACCGCGTTGACTGTGATGGCCCTGGACCCAGCACCCAGTTCCCTCCGCTGCTCATTGATGGTCAGCGTGGCCAGCGGGGGCCCTCCTATCGGATCGGGAAGAGTGAACACCTGATTCGGAGTAAAGGGATCGACGCTGAGGGCGAGGCCCCCGAAGGTGACCTGAGCCACCTCCGTTGAGCCCCGCACCCCATCGCAGGTCGCCTCCGATTCGGCTCCCACGAACCTCGCGGTGACCTGCGCGACGTTCCCGGGAAACAACTGGGCTTCCACAAGAGACGCCGAGCTCCGCGCCACGCCGTTGGCCCCGCTGGTCCTGGCCACCAGGAGCGCCGCGCTGAGAATACCTGGAACCTGAGCGTCGACGAGTTGAGCTGACCGGGACCCGCCTTGGGAGGGCAGTTCACCCGTGTCGGAGAAATACTGAGGGCCGAGGCCCAGGGTGGGAAGATTGACGTAGGCCGCGAAGGCCCTGCCACTGTAAGTGACCTGAGCCTGGAGGGGAGATGCCCAGCCGCTCAGCGCAATAGCCACGACGAACGTCGTGCAGCCGAACCAGAAATGCTTCGTCTTGGACTTCATGGTCGACTTCTCCTTTCTGAGAAGCCGGCGCCCACGCCAACGGATGAGTCTCGCGTTCTTCAACTGTCACTGGATCACCTCCTTCCGGCGAGACCTCTTCTGAGGTGAAAGGGCTCACCCTCCCGGTTAGGGTTAATCTCCTCCGGGCTTGCCCGAGAGGGTATCCGGGGAAAACCTGAATTGCGGTCAAGGAAACCATGGAGGAGATTGACTGGATGGTTCTGTCCGGGGTGCTTCGGGCCGGGAACGGTGGTCGGCGTGGTCCGCGCTGGGGGACTCGCGGCCCGCACTTCCGAGAAGTATGAGTTCTGGCTCCCCAAGCGTAACTCTCCTCGAACTCGGGGACCGGCGGGTTAACAGCCAGAGAGCCGTCGGGACCCGGTTCCGGTCTCAGCTCGCCCGGCGATGGGGTGCGCCGACGAGCGTGTTCGCCCTTGTATCACTTTCGACCCGGATGGACTTTTCAGTAGAGACAAGGACTCCAATCTGCGGGAAGCGCCCGGTGTTAGACAATTATGGCCTTTGTACACCGCGAACGCTGGCCCGCATGCCGTTTGTTTCCGCTTTTCTGACTACCGCTCCGGGTAATCTGAACGTTTCGGCCGCACGAGCGGTCAGCGATCCGAAAAGACGTATCCTAGGATGACCCCGAACACCCCACTAAGACACCTTAACACTCGTGGCTCTCCCGCACTCAAGAGGATGATGCAAGAGCAGATGCACATCGACACGACGATGGATTTGACTGCGTTTCGACTCCATTCGCCATTCTTGCGGCCTACGACGACGATTTGTGCTCCAAGAACGACGACACTGAACACAACCGCCATCGCCACACCCCCTCGTCGAGCCATTGAACTCACTCTTTCCATTTCCGGGCGCTTTGAGGGTAGGTCGATGAAATAGTTCGCGTTGGGGTCAATCTTTTCAATCGCCTCAAACACCGCACTCCGGACAGGCTCTACAGAGCAACACCCCACATCAAGTAGAGTCGGGAGGACCGTAGTCGCTTCTGCTCCAATTTCACCCGCTAAATCGGCAGCTCGCTTCTGATCCGCAATGATTGGGGATTGAAGTTTCGCAGTTACAATCGGCAGAACTCTCTCCCGGCTTCCCTCAATCCGCCAAAGGGCCTCCGCAATAGCAAGATCCGCCATACCACTCCACTCTTCCATTGCGTTTACTAAGCTCCCTGTAGCCGGCCGAGCCGCCGGCCCCATCTCCCCCAAACACTTAGCTGCATCATCCAGAGCGGGCAACGTCAACCGCGGGTCCTTCAGAATGCCAGTAAGGGCTTCGACAGCAGTTGATACCTCACCGCTGACCTTCCATAGCGCTCGTGCGATCGATGGTTCTGGATGTGCAATGAGAACCATGCGAAGGGTTGGGATCGCTATTGCTGCCTCTGTTCCAATCTCTGCTAGAACGGAACCAGCGGACCATCGAGTGATGGGATCAACGCTCTTCAGTTCATTAATCAACATCCCTAGGACGGTCTTGTTCTGCGGGTTATTCCGATAGAGCGCACCCATGGCGCGAGTCCGAAGAACACCATCCTTATCATGCATGAGATGATTCAACTCGGTAACCGTCTTCGATGGCAACTGACCACGAAAGGAAACCATCGTCTGAAACATGTTCAGGCGCGCGGCGTCACTCGCGTGAGGATCTAACAGCAGGGAGTGAACACTGGATTGAAGACATACAGCGGTCGGACATATTGAACGAACGGCGTCGTATGCCTCTTGCGCTTCCTGACTGTTCGAATGATGCCAAAATCTCTGGATGTACGGGAGGGCGCGCTGAGCAGCAAACCCGATCCTGCCAAGCTCACGGACTGCCTGCCTGCGATATTGCTCGTAGTATGTATACCGGAGGACATCAGTAATTGCCGACAGGGCGATCTGTTCGCTGCCCTCGGCAAGTGTCGAATGAACCAAATGATAGTAGGCTGCACCGGCAGCGACCACCACGCCATCGTTCTCGTCCGACAATCTACTCCGCAGCGCTGCAAGAATCCTATCCGAGCCGCGCTCGACATTGCCAAGAGCAGTTGCTGCGCTTTCTCGGACCATGGGTGTGTCGTCGCCTAAGGCGTTCAGCAAAGGTTCTATCGAGCGTTGATCTCGGGTAGGGAGTCTAGACAATAGCTCTACCGCTCGAACCCGTGCGGCATCATCGGGATGAGATAGCAGCTCTATCGTCACATCGATCGGCCGATCCGATGAGGTTAGATTAGCGAGCGCTTCGGCGGCGACAAGCCGAAGTCTCCAGTCACTATCGCCAAGGGCGCGCTCGAGGAGAGGCGCTGCTCCGCTAGCGAGAGCCTCCGCATCGCGAAGGCCGATGGCGGCCGCCTCTCGACACATGCTGGACTGATCGGCGAGCTCATCAGTCCAGACCTGGACGACATGGCTTTCAAGGAGTCCAACGGGGGCTGGAAATGCGTGGGAGGGAATAGTGAGCAGAAAGAACAATAGACGGACCCCGGGCCTTAAGAGCCGAGAATCTTTGCCAGGATCGGCAGAAAGTCCACTACCGCGCGAGTGAATCACGACTGCCCGCATGGGGGGGCCTTGGCTGGACTTCGCGGTTGCCTTCCCAACCCAGGAGATAGCCCGCTATCGTGCCCAACAATCCCACCAGGGGCGCGATCTGCTCTTGGCTATACCCTGCTGGTATCAAAAATAGGCCGGCGGTTATGACAAGGGTAAGGCCGATCATCTTTGTGGACCATGTATCCCAATAGCGATGTTGCTTGATCATCACGTAGACTTCAAGGGCGATTATTGCTGCTCCGAACGCCAATACCGCCAGACCGTACACTATTTGCGCCGATCCACCTGATTCAATGTGGGCTGGAGGTTGCGTGATGAGAAAAGGTGGGTAGACGTGATCGGGCAGTAGATCGGCAGCGTAGCTCGCTCTTGTCCAAGCGAGCAGAGACATAGCCACCAAGAAGGGCGCTCCTATCGACGTTGTTCGACTCATGTGTCCAATCTCCTCCGTGAAGTATGTGTATCCTGCACCTGCGCCCCTCATGATATTCGTCCCGCAGATGGGAGCGTAATCGGTGGAGTAATGCTGCCCAAGCGACAGTCTGGTCGAGTCCTACCTTGATCCATTGAGGTTGGGCCCGAGCCGAAGAGAGGGCTTTTCACGTCCGGGTCCTTAAGAAGTGCAGCACCTCAGCCATCACGCGGCAGTCCACCTCGTTGTAGGCCTCAATGGACTTCATCAAATCCAGGTCGCGCATCGACCCCGAGCGCCTGGCAGCCTCCCCATTACACCACCACGCGCCGATCATAGCCCCGAGCCCGTCCGTGGGTCCGTCGCCCCAGTTCGTCGCGATGAGACGCGCTTGGTACATGGCCTTGGCCACAGCCTTGAGCCCGAATCCGAACGCGCCGCGGACGGTTACGGGCTGCTTCTTAACCACGTTATTGAGCAGGTCCATCCAGGGGAGGCGATCCCAGGGCGGGAAGCCGTGGCGAGGAGCCGCGGAGTTGTAGGCGGTCGTAAGGTTCGAAACCTCAGCCGGGGACCAGTGGAATAGCCGCGACTCTTCCAGGGTCGTTCTTCCTGCCGCACAGACTGTACGCATGTGCGCGAGCCAGTCCGTGATGACCCGTTGTTCCTCATCCGTGCTCAGCCGGTTCGCGGTGAACACCTTGAAGGCCCACGTCTGCAGATCGGTGGGGTCGGCGAGGTAGCCGCACCCGACCATGAAGATCAGGGGCTGGCCTCCCTTCTGCGGGAGCCTGCTGAAGTCGTCGTCCAAGTCCGATACGGTCTCGAAATCCACATAGAACTCGGCCGGCTTCGGGAGGCGCCACAGCTCGTGGTTGACGGTGACTTGTTCCGGGAAGAGCACGGAGCCTCCCGCGGGGGAGTGGTTGGCCTGGATGATCGCGTTGACCAGCGGGACAATCGTCTCGCCGCTGATTCCCAGACGCTCCGCGGTGCAGGCTGGGTCAGTCCAGCGGTGGAGGCCCGCAGAGATTGCCAATCTGCGGAGCTGGGGCGTCACTCGCGGGAGGAGCGTGAGGTCCTCGAGTTGGGCCGCGATCTGCTGCTTCGCGAGGTGCCAGGGCGCGTCTTCCGCGTACCGCATGTTCGGTCGAAGTTCGTCCATGCTCGGATCGGGGAGCACTGTCCACTTCCCACCGTCCGCACGCATCCTCCGGACCCAGTCACAAGCGCCGAGCGCGAGCTCCCGGAGGCTGATGTCCTTCCTCCCGAAGACGAAGTCTCGGTCCACACGCTCCAATCGCTCCATGGCGGATCTGCCGCGCTCCTTGAGCTGTTCCCACCCGCGGCCAAGCAGGTAGCCGCATGGAGGGACCACGCCTTGGACGCGGCCAAGTGCTTCGTTGTAGACCCAGACCTGCGCCATGTACTCGCGATGTTGGCTCGCCGCATGTCCGTCCTTGAGCATATGGAGGGTCATGAACTTGATGTCCACTACACGGTAGTGCCACCGCGCGCCTGCGATGTCTGGCGCCATGAAGGCGGCCTGGTCGCGCGAGATCGATCCAGGAAACAGCCGGGCGAGTATATCGCTCCGCAGGAGCAGGTCGGCAGCCCCGTAGGTCTGCGTCTCGGGGTTCCAGAGTACAGCCTGTGCGATGGCTTCGGTCCCAGCCAGCATCGCTTCCCATGTCCGAGCCGCCACAGCGGGGTCCCTGACCTCTTTGGGTTCCGCGGCGATCCGCCGGAGTTGGACCTTGCCCGCGAGATACTCGAGCACTACGGCCTCGAAATCATTGCCCTTCTTCAGGACGAACTGCAGGAAATCGGTGCGGGGGTCATAAGACTCGGCCGATGAGTCCTTAGCGAAGCCCTTCGCTTCACCGTACTCCTCCAGCCAGTCGAGGAGGGGGTCGTCATTACAGAAGTTTCTCGTTCGAGATGCGCTCACCCAAGCTCGCCATGACGAGTCGATCCCGGGCATGTTCCGAGTCCCGTCATCTCGGTTGAACACTTTTTCCATCGACATGGTCGCTCTGAAGTCGCCGATCAAACCCGGTCCTGGATTCTGCGCGTCACAAGTTCTAACCTTTCAAAACCTCGTCCCCGCAATCGTTGATGAACCTTAACCTCAGTCAATGTCGAGCACTTTTATGGGTCGAGGAGGCAAGCCCTTGACTCTAAGCTCCACCTCGTCCCCTATTTGTGCTCTGAGGAGTGCCTGGGCAAGTGGAGTATGGCTTCCCAAGATATTCCTCTGGCCATCGCTCACCCCTTCAACGATCTGTATCCGTTTCACGTCCCCCGGCGCCTCCAGGCTGCAGTAGGTCACCCAGTCCCCAACTTGAACACCGAACGTTTCTGCTTCAGCGGGACCTTCCGCGACCGTCGGCATCGAAGGCTGCACAGGGACTTGCCCTGGTTGCCTCTGCTGTTCAGCGCTTGCCTTCGCGTCTACTTGCCCCCGAACCGCTTCGAGAAATGCCAGGAGCCGCTTGATCTGGTTGGCCGGGTCTCGGAACCAGTCGGTGGACCAAATACGGTAGATCCGGTCCTGCCACCCCCGGCCCTTGAGAATCTCCTCCCGGATTCGATCCCGGTCCCGCACCGAGCGGGCTGAGTGGTATGTCGCCCCATCGCACTCGATCGCCGCGATGTACTCGCCCGGCCGGGTCGGGTTCCTGACGGCGATATCGATGAAGAAACCAGCCACCCCGAGTTGCGGAACTACCTCATAGCCGGCATTTCGGAGAATGTCAGCGACCGCGATCTCGAAGTCGCTGTCCGGCTCCCTCTCTCCGGGCCTTCGTCCCTCGAAGATCCCATCTCGGATGTATGACAAGTAATCGTGTAGGGCGCGTACTCCACGGGACGAGTGGGCATCGACGAGGATGTCTCCGGGTTGTAGCGAGGTGAATAACTCGATCCGCTTCCGCGCTCTCGTGAAGAGCACGTTCAACCGACGCCAGCCATCGGTCTGATTGATCGGGCCGAATCGCTGCGCAACCACGCCCTCCTGGTTCCGGCCGTACGTCGTGGAAATAAAGATCACGTCGCGCTCATCGCCCTGCACGTTTTCCAGGTTCTTCACGAAGAAGGGCATGAGCCCCGCACCCTTCCATTTTTCGATGTACCGTTCCGCCTCTGGGTTTATCCGGAGTCGTCGGTCAATCTCCTCATCGATTAGGTCACGCTGCGGGATATTGAGCGTGGCGACCCCCAGGGACTCGTATGGACAGGCGACAAAGTGCTGAAGGGCAGCATCTGCCACACGCCTAGCTTCTTCCAGGTTCCGCCGATTGTCATAGAGCCCCTTCGCTACGTAATGGTGGCGGAGGCCGAGTCCCGCCTGCAGACCGTGGGCTGAGGGGAAGATGATGAGTCGATCGTCGTAGAATTCCTTGTTCGAGAAGTGGATCAGCGCCTCATGCTGGGAGCGGTAGTGCCAGCGCAGTTGTCGTGGCGGGTGGTAGCGGGATAGGCAGAGATTGAGAATGCTCTGCATGCCGCCGGCGGCAGTCTCCTCCCGCTCTTCTTCCCCGTCGGACCCCTCCCAGAAGCGATCGAAGAAACTAGTTGGCGGCAGCTGCTTCGGATCGCCCACGATCACCATCTGGCCGCCTCGTGCCAGCACCCCGATCGCCTCCTCCGGACGAACTTGGGAGGCCTCGTCCATGATGATTAGGTCAAAGTGAAGCTTCCCAGGCTCAAGGTACTGCGCCACAGAAGGCGGGCCCATCATGAAGCAGGGCTTCAACGCTTGGAGGGCTCGGCCCGCTCGGTTGACGAGCTGACGGATAGGCATATGAGCCCTCTTCTTCTGAATCTCATGGGCGATTAAGGCCATCTCGGTGTAACTCTTGGGGGACCCTGACCCAAGGCCCCAAGGCGCCGCCTGCGCCCGCTGGTCGATGACGTGCGCACACTGCTTACCGTTCAACTTAATCACCTCTTTGTCGAGATCTTGAAACGCCTGCCGTAGATGCTCGTGGCTCAACCCAGAGAATTCGACCAACGTGGGGTTGTCCCGCAAGATCGCGCGCGCGATGGAGTTGTAAAACAGGAAGCCGCACGCGGAGCTAATCTCCGACCCCGTGAGTCGCCCGTCGAGAACGAGAGCACTGATGGTCCCCAGGTTCTGCTCGTCTACTCGACGGCAGGCCCGGCTGAATCCCGCCCACACCCATAGCCCGTCGAGGTCAGTGACGGCCCGCCTCGCCCGGTCCGCGATACCCTGGGCGTCCTCGCTATACCCCCGCTGCCACGTGTTCCAATCCAGAACCCCGAACTGGTTGAATTCTTGGGCGGCAGCCCGGACCGCTTGCCAGTGTGCATCGATGCCTTCGACGGCTGCTCGTAGGGCGTTCAACTTGACCATCGCCTCAGGGCAGAGAATCCAAGTCTTGATTCCTGCCGGGATCTCCATACGCTGTAGGCGCTGGCTCCAGTCGGCGATGTCATTGATTGGTCCGAAATCGGTGGTCAGGCCACCGAAGCGCTCTCCAAGCAGTGCCCGCGCGTGCGCCGCGTTTTCGATCGCCCGCCGTGCGGTAGCCACCGCACTTGCCTCCTCCAGCAGGCCGACTAACTCACGAGGGGATGCCGGAGCCGCGAGATAGCCGTCGAGGGTCTCAGCGATCTGCGCGAGGGTCACTGCGGTGGCCTGGAGCGCGGCATTCAGGTCTGTAAGAGGCGCCCCCTCGCTTATGAGCACGGGAGGCATGCGGGTGTGGCGGAACTCCGCTTGCACGCATTCATGGAGATCCTCCACTACTTTCCAATACCGTTCGCCCTCCGAAGCCCTGGCCGTCAGATCGCGGATCGTATCCGCTGGTAACCCGAGCAAGAGCGTGAGATCAACTGGCCCGCTGACCTTCTCGAAGGTCTTCCTCGCGCACGCGTACCAGTCGGTTAGCCGCTTCACAAGCCCGAAATCGGTATCGATGCCCAGGAATAACTCCCCGAGCAATCGACGGAGCTCGGCATCGCTGTCGAACGCTGCCCTTTCGTCGAGATAGGTGATCAGGGTGTGCAGCTCGATCTCGCATCGCGCCGCACGCAGTACCCACGGTCGGTCTAGGCGGATGCTTCGATAGGTGCGTGCAGCTCTCCGCCACTCGGGGCGGAAACTCCTCAGGAACCCGGCGCTCGTCCGATTTGCTCGGAGGGCGGCGACGAGCTCGTCCCGTGGCGGCATGAGGCTGAAATCGAACAGGGTCTGCACGGTCTTACGTTGCTCGCGCAGAGTGGCCGCTCGCGCGGCGGCCTGCTCCATAACCGTCGTGGCCGCTGGTTCACCGAGCTGAGGCCGCCGGTGTTTCAGTAGGTCCAGTGGCGCGGCTCGCGCGGCCTGGAGACTGGCCCAGAGCGCCGCTAACCCCTGCTTGGTCGGCGCAACCTCGACCCCGTGCCACTCGGCTACGTGAGCAAAGAATTCACAGGCCTGATGAACCTCGGCAGCGAGACTCCGCAGTACCTGACCGCATCGCCGGAGATCCTGATGCGGGGTATCCGCCTGATTGAGCTTCGCGGCCTCCCCGGCGGCCCCCCTGGCAATATCGATGTCTGCCTGCCCCAGGTGATCGGTGCTGATCAGCATGCGCTGGAGCCTCGCCAGGCGCTCAAGCACAAAACGCACCTGTCGTTCGAGCCCCCGTACGACCTCGATGGCGCCTTCGGCACAGATGCCGGGCAGGAGGTCGAAGGCCTCAGTCCCTGAGGGCGAGGGAAGGGCCGTCACCTGACTTCGCAGACTTTCAAACGCGCGACGCGTCGGCGATAGATCGTGGCCCAATCGCTCGTGGGCCCCTGCGTACTCAGCCCCCAATTCGTCAGCCGCCTCGGCGAGTTGCCGGACGACCCGGGCCACGGCCGGCTCATCACCGAGGACCAGCTTGAAGGGATAGTAGCCGAACCACGAGTGGTCCTTCGGACGCCCGCCGATCGCGCCGGAGTGCTCCGCGAGCTCCTTCGCCGCCTCCTTAAGGCGTTCGTGCTCGGCGTAGGTGCACCCCCTGGCGGGCGGGTACTCCTCAGCACTCAGAAGCGTGACCTTCGCCCCGAGCGCGCGACGATGACGCTCGGCTGCCCACAGAACACAGTGGACAGTCAGCTCTAGTTCATTGTGCATCACGGAGTTCATCAGGTCTGCATACTGCTTCAGCCGTAGCCGACGGGTTTCGAGCTCTTTCCGCTTCGCCTCGAGCTCTTGCGGCTTCGGGAAGGTCCCTCGCGCAAACAGCCGACCGGCGATGTCGTCCAAGAGCTTCCGCTTCTGGGTCTTGTGGCTGTGAAGTTCGAGACAAAACATTCCAAGGCCCGCGCGATCCAGCCGATCCCGGACCACCTCGAGCGCAGCGAGCTTCTCCGAAACGAAGAGCACTGTTTTGCCTTCTGTCAACGCCGTCGCGATAAGGTTACTGATGGTCTGAGACTTCCCTGTGCCCGGCGGCCCTTCCACGACGAGGTTCTTACCATCCATGGCGTCGACGAGAGCGCTATGCTGTGAAGAGTCCGCATCGAAGACGAGTGGCAGTCGGGTGGCTCGTGGATCCTCCTCCACCTGGTACTCGGACGCCTCGCCTACCAGCCCTGCCTCGCCAGCAGTCCCCTCGAACAGACTCTTCACCAAGATGCTCTGGTCGATGGCCTTCCCCGTCGGCCAACGGGTTGGATCGAGGTCCAGGTACATGAGGAGGTTCCCGAAGGAGAGCAGACCAAGACTCACCTGGGGGCTGACCCGCCATGGAGGCACGGCTTTCGCGCGTGCCAGCTGGGCAACCTGGGCGAAGTATGCGGTTGGGAGGGCCTCCTCGTCGAGGGAGGGGAGATTCAAGGAGAAGTCCTGCCTGAGTTTCTCCCGGAGTGTCAGGTTGTCTGCAATGTCCTCCCCGTTATGCATTACCTCGTAATAGAAGGCTTGGTTGTGCCGGATTCGCTTGAGCATGACAGGCATGGTGATGAGCGGCGCGTGCCTCGGCTCCTGCGAATTGTCACTCTCGTACCACTGAAGGAATCCGAAAGCCAGGTACAGCATGTTGGTGCCCGACTCTTCGATGGCGGTTCGGGCGGCCCTGTCTATATTCCGCAGGACGCGCTCCAAGTCCTCCGGGTACAGAAGAGTCTGGATGCGCCGAGTGGGTCCAGCGCCTTTAGGTGGAAGCTCGTAGCTGATGTTGATCCCTTGCTTCTCAGCGAACTGCGCCGCCTCCGGTTTGCGCCGACCGGAGCCCACGATCTCGTAGTCCTCCCGGCGGGGCTCGGGGACTGGCTGGAAGAGCAGCGCGCCGCCCTCCCGCAAATGGGTGTAAAGATCATCGAGACCGGTATCTACAGCGCGGACAACCCTCCCCCGCGTCCATCGGAACGAAAGTAGCCGGTTCCTCGCAGTGAGGTCCAGGAGCCGTTTGCGAAGTCGAAACAGGGCATCTGCGGTGGATAACCTACCCGCAAAGAGATCGTCGCCTTCCGACATTCTCACTGCCTCTACCGCGTTTGAGCGGTCAGGGTACGGTTGGGCTTTGGGGGATTCTATCGCACCTCTTGGACTGGTGGCTGTGGAGGCTAGTGGTCGGGAACGAGTAATTGGTGTGGCCCGCTATCAAGGCGTGTTCACGTCGGTCTTGTAGAGATCGCAGGACGCGCCAATTGCATGGTTGCCTTGACTTCCGGATCGCTCCAAGGGAGCCTGTGGTCGGGGGGGTGTGAAATGTCCCATCTTGGTCCACAGACGCTGACGCAGAAAGAGCAAAGTGCGATTCTTCGCGCTACGAGACGCAATCCCCGGGATCACCTGATTTATTCTCTGGCCCTCGGCACGGGGCTACGGCTGGCCGAGATTGTAGGTTTGAACGTGAGCGATGTCTACACGGGGGATGGCAAGCCGAAGAATCGGGTCCGGCTGCGGCCCGAGATCGCCAAGAACGGCCGAGCTGGCGACGTGTTCCTACCGGATGCCCTGCTGGTCAAGTTCCGGAGGTTCTGGCGGCACAAGGCCACGAGGCGCGAGGGGCTACGGCCGGAGGATCCGCTCTTCTGCTCTCAGAGTCGCACCCGCATCTCGCCCCGCCGTGTCCAGTTCGCCTTCCGGACCTGGCAGGTGAAGGCCGGGTTCGACAGGCTGTATCCATTTCATTGCTTGAGACACACCGCGGTGACGGAAGTCTATCGGCGATCGCGGGACCTGTTCCTGGCGCAGAGGTTCGCCAGGCACGTGTCGCCCCTCACCACAACGATCTACACCCACCCCAGCGACGAGGAACTGTTCAGCAAGCTCCGCGGTCTGTCCTGCTGACATTAGGTGTTCGCACTCGATTGATTGAGGTGCGGACCCTATTGCAGCCGTTTTCCACCGGTGCTAGAAGTCGATTAGCTCTAGCCCACCGTATTGCTGGTACGGGGACCGGATGCCCCAATTGCCGGTGGTGCCGCCGGTGGCGCTGAGTCGCGCTCGGCATGCCCAGCGCCTTCCTTCAACGCCGAGAGAGGAGACTCGAAAATGCGTCACGCCCTTCGTTACGCTCTCCGCTTCCTCGTGCTAGTGGCCGTGGCCCTCTCTCTTTCAGCGCTCTACGACCCTTCGCCGGCTGCTCGCGGTCCGTATGGCTCGGCGCTCTCCATGGCCGCCTTCCCGCCGGTGCGCGCGGCCTTCTGCAAGACGCATTGCCAAAACCATTCATCGTGTGTCTCCACAAACATGGACACCGCCTGTCACTATATGGGCCCTACCTGTGTTGGGGACTACGCCTGCTGAAGAGCTCCGCGCCGAGCCGGTGGCACCGCCGGCCTCGTTTCATCTCTTGAAGAGGCACGACTACCGTCGACAGTTCGCTTCCGTCTTGTCCTTGGCCTTCGCCTCGGCGATCGTCTGCCACTGCATGTTGCTGGAGGAGTCGGCACCGCCACATTCGAGGGGGACGATGTGGTCGACCACGTAACCTGGACGGCCGTGAGGATAACCGGTCTGTCGCAGAAATTGTGCGCGTGCCGCCGGGCTTCTCAGGATTCTGCCATTCGCGTCCCGCGGGCAGGTCTTGCATCCGCCAGAGTGCGGCGAGGTTGAGTTGCCTGCCGCTGGCTTCCTCGGCGTAGTCGTAGAGGGCGGCTTCGGTGAGCTAGCCGACTGGCTGGTATTTGGAGCCACACGGTCATGCGGAGCAACGTAGGTGCCGTCTTTCCGGTAATAGCCCTTGACGTGCACCTTCGGCTTGGATGAGCTCGAGGAGTGATGCGTGCCGCTGGTTCTTCCGGTGGGGACGGCGTAGGCAGGGAATACCAGTGCCAGGACTAGGCCGATGACGGCCAGGGGGCGTTTCATGGCTCTCTCCCGATTTCCCGGGAGCTTAGATCCTGTTCGTCGTGGGCGTCAAGAGAGAGGAGCGCGGACTTGCTCACGACGACGATCTACATGCATCCGAGCGACCAGGAGATGTGGGATAGAGTTCGAGGGTTACGATGATTACAACTGTCTCAAGAAGCCGCGGCGGCCTTCTTGGAGCAGTCTAGCCCTTAACCAACGGGCCTCAGGTCCCTGAGCGTACTTCAACACAATTTCACACAAGACCTTGGCGGTGATCCGCCCTCCAGACGCCGAGCCTTCGCACGACATCCGACGGAATGCGGTGAACAGATAGCCCGAGCATCCCTCCTTCATCGACCGGAGCCCCTGCGCCAGCCGCGCGAATCGCTTAGACTCTGCCCTTGTCAGCGGTTCCAAGCCGACCTTCCCCGCGGTCGGGGAAAACCCGGTCAGCACGCTCCCCATCGCACGGAACAGTTGAGATGAGTAAACGCCTGTCCCCTCATCTATTGCCAAGCCTGCGGCAATACGAACAATGATGCGAACATCATCGTCCATTCGTTTCCAGTACAGCGTTACTAGCCGGCCGACCGATTCCTTCGCACTCCTCGCTGGTACAAGTTGTGTGATGCGGCGACGAATGGCCCGGACATCTCGGCTAAGCCGCGAGGCATCCAATCCAACAAATTGATCGTGTAGCGGGGAGTTCTTTTCGAACAGTGGTGCGTGCCGGGTCTCGCCGAAGCAGACACCTTGCATTCCGACGACCGCTGCCCGCTCCCGGACATAGCGCACCACTGGTGCTGGAACATCTGCTGGGGTGACGAACGCCCATATCTTGATCTTGTAGCCGCAATGGTCGCGGAGCCTTATGGCCTTCGCCAGATCGTCTCGGACCTTCCGTCGGTAAGCTTTCTCACTCGCCTTGACCATGGGACAGTAAATTGCCAGGAGGAGCTTTTTCGAGCGGACGTAACCATCATCCCCAGCGTCACCTCGGGCATCATCGACCACCTCAAAGTCATCGCCGTACTCGGCACGGAACAGCGCCTGCACGAGCCGCTGAAACAATTCCGGGTTGTCGATGTCTCTGATCCGCATCATGCACGCCAAGCGTCAACGGCGTCTATGCGTTTCGCCGCCCGAATACATAGCCTACGAGGGTGCCGAACAGCACGCCAGCGGTAGAATCGAATTTCCCGCGGTAGATCAACACACTCGCGGCGACGATTGTCAGACCGAGTGTGCCAGCCTGCACGATTAGTGAATTGCGGCGATGCTGTGGTTCAAATCTCTCTTGCACGAGCGCTTGCTCTGCTGAGCGATCGAGCGTCGCCTTCTTGATCTCTTCGAATAGGCTGACGATTCGGGTTGCAAGTTCGTGCCCCTTGTCGGAGCGAAGATACTCGAAGAACTCTCCCCAGTCTGCAGGCTCGTCGTCAGTGGTCGTTGAAGAATCATGGACCATTGGTTCTCCGTTCAGAATGGGTTCAGAGCCCCAAAGCCTCGTCTCGTCTAAGCTCGTGTCATCTCTCTCGCCTTCGCAATCGCTGCCCTCACCCCCTCTACCTCCTTGACCTTCCTCACCTACGCCTTCTGCCTCGGCTTCAGCTGCCTCATGTATCCCATGTAGCGGCCCTGGAGGACCATGGAGGCGCGGTTCTTCGCTGGGAGCTTTTACCGTTCAATGGTCAGGATCCAGAACATCGGCGAGCAATCCTGGCATCGTTGCAGAGTGGATTGTCATGAACTCCTCCAAAAGCGCAAGCGCCTGATCATCGACGGGGTTGTCCTGTGTAGTAGTACGTGTGATGACATGCACCCAGGTTTGCGGGCGATAGCGAACCACACATGAGAGCAAGAACATCCCCAAGTAGTGCAGTGCATATTCGGATATGTAGTGCCCAGCAATTGGGCTGATCAGACATGTATGGCTTGAAAATGAGCCACCCGGCGGGCTCAGAATATCCACAATCAGGTTCTTAGGCTGTGTAGCGTCCGTTTCTGGATCGTTGGTGAGACTAAACTCTGACCCGTCCCCGACAAGCGTGGTTGCGCTAAACTCGTCACCTGGCACGGCGACATTTCCGAAGAGAATGATTGTCACTCCCCAAGCACGCATGGCCCGCACAACTCGCCACTGCGCTAAAGCAGGGAATTGCTGACGCAATCGGCGGACGAGGTCGACTAGCCCAGCGCGGTCTCGGAAGACCTCGGGATAGTCGATTCTAAGCTCCATGAAGTCCTGATCCCGCGAGGAAGCATATAACGTGAACGGCAGCGTAAGAGGTGATTCACGATATGTCCTGCGGTAAATACTATCCAGGCCTGGAACTCGAGAGAGTATATCTTGCAACGAGAGTGCGAGCGTACCCATTTGCGCTGCCGGGGCCGCAGGCAGCTTTACGATTTGAGGCATGGTCTCATGGTCGTGATAGGGCAAGCAATTCAATTGAGCGACGACATCGTTGAATCTTTGAAAGGTCCCTGCAGTCCCCAGACGGATGGAAAGGTCGACAACTCGCGCCCTCGGTACAGAAGTGTCCATGACGCCGTGTGATCGCGGAAGTGTTGATAGTGACTGCAGCGTCTGAGAAACGACGAGCGCCTTGGAAAACGCCATTGTTCCATAAAAAAGAAGTAATGGCCGTATCTCGAGGGCACTGGCCTCGGCTGCCTGAAAGAACAACCGGCCCTGTTGCAGGCACGTCGCCACCTCGCGGGCGATGCTGGTGGACGGCGTCCTACCCGTTGCTTTCCGGATTAGCGGCTTTAGGTTCGCGGTACTTTCGAGAAATGTCAGGCGATTCCAATTGAACATGATGCGGGCTTATGTGGACGCCAATTCTCTTGCCATCCCTATCGCGACTTTCACTCCCCGTGCCTTTCTGACCTTCCGTACCTGCGCCTTCTGCCTCGGCTTCAACTGCCTCATGTAGCCCATGTAGCGGCCCT
This sequence comes from Candidatus Dormiibacterota bacterium, assembly GCA_035635555.1. Classification (NCBI taxonomy): domain Bacteria; kingdom Bacillati; phylum Candidatus Dormiibacterota; species Candidatus Dormiibacterota bacterium. The sequence continues at coordinate 322,528 of DASQAT010000035.1, read as the reverse complement.
GGAGGACCATGGAGACGCGGGCCTTAGAGGAGAGGCGGGGGCGCGAGCGGCCGTTGGTGTTAGGTGCGCCGTTCGTCGAAGCGGCGGCGGACAGCATGGGGGCGAGACGGCGGAGAGAACGGTTCATCACTTTCAGAGAACTGAGGAATGCTGTGATGTCACGGCCAATTCCATTGTTCCTTGGCATCGGGTCTCCAGATGATTGATGATCAGCGCTCTCGATCGAAACCGATCTCGGCGGGCAGGTGCCGCACGGTTGCCCTGAGATTTCTGAATTAATCGAAGTTATCGATGCTTCACCATCACGCACAGTCCTATCTGATCGCGCCGCACCCTCAGGTATCGGCCGTCGTGCCCGTACACTAGCTGGCGGTCCTGAGATAGTCGGGACTTTGCCCTGGTCTCATGCTCGAACTCAACCTGCCAGCCTTCCGTCCTGAGCTTCTCGGATAATCTCTCGACGTCTGTGGATTGCATATCGACCTCGCGGGGCAGGCCGTCCGGATCGTCGGCGCCAAGGGCCTCGGGCATAAATCGCCAGGAATTGTCCGCGTCTATCCACTGGATTCTGCCGCCAATTCGGAGCAGGTATCTGCCGTCTTGTTCCTTGTGTATACCGATAACCGTGTATGGCGGGATGTTAGCGAGATGCCCGGAGTCAGCTTTCCTCAACCCGATTCGCTCATCATCAACCGCCACGACCTCGAAGGCAGCCGGATTGTAGATCGAGGGGACGGCGGGGCTAACATAGATAAGGTGACCGGCAGCCACCGCCTTCCTGAGAACGCCTTTCCAGGACGTGTCTCCCGAACCGAGACTGCTCACCGAGGCGGGGACGGTGTCAGATAGATGCTGCATCTCTTTGACGAGCCGATCATGGAGCGCATTCTCGGGGTTAGTGAACCGCACGCCGAAGGTGCGCCCAATTTGATGCACAAGAGATCTGACGTCTCCGACGGCATCCAGGGCATATGCTTGAAGAGCACCGAGTGGAAGTGGCATGGTCTTGAGTTCCGGGGCAACCGCCAGTGGGATCACCAGAGTGCCTCTAAGGTGCGCACCACCACTCTCGAAATGGAGCCACGGGCGCTCCTTGGACCGCGGACTGTAGAGGGAAAGAACGATTGTGGCCATTTTCAGATTATCGATAATTCCATTCCACCAGTCCCGCCCGCCTGGAAGGCTATCTGGATGGCTGGCAACAAAAACTTTGATGGGCTGATCACTGGCCTCCAGGTAGTCCTTCAGGACATTTGCGATCGTCTTGTCTGATTCAGCATGGCAGATGAACACGGTGCGACGAGAGGCCTCAGACGCCGCCGTGTCGGTTCGCCCACCTACACCGGATGATCCTCCAGCGAACTCGGATTCGAATCGCTGCAGGAACGCCTTCCGCGGTTTGAGAGTCAGTTCCCGAGAATCCCAGTCCTCCCCCTCAACAAGGGATATGACGCGTTGAAGGTCTTCCTCGGAGACACCGAGGTAGTCAAGATCGTGTTTACCGAACTTGAGCGCGAGTCCGCTGGTCGAGCTCTGATAGGCTTGATACAGTTTCGAGCTCACGTATCTTCGGATTGCAGGATCATCCGGCCGTGCCCGTTTTGTGAGGGAATCGAGATTATTGCCATTGACGATGATTTCACCGTTCGGGTCGATGTCCCCGAAATGGTCCTTCAGGGCAATGATCGCTGTGGAGGTCTCGTACTCAGGGGCATAGCGGCCAGTGGGAGCTGCGGTGTTGTTCAGCATTTGCCGGGCCGTGCCGGGAATCTTGACGACGGGAGAAATCCCCTTGTCCTGTATGGTCTTCAAAACCGTAAATTGATAACGAACATTATCATTCTCACTGACGCCCTTCAGGCGAAGCCAAAACCTCTGACCTGAAAGTGTCGCCTCAGGTGCCGGAGCAGCAATCCTGGCGCGCAATGCGATGAGATCCGTGGCCTGGCCTTGCCACCAAAACTCACGGACCCACAACTCGAAGTATTGCTTTCGCCACTTTAGCTTGAACCACCACGCAGGTTGCTCTGAGGATTTGCCGGCTTGTTCGAGGAGTACTCCAGGTGCGAGCGATGCTTCGACAAGGGTTCGAAGATCCGAAGGGACCGATTCTGCCACAGCCTTACCTCGCGCGATCCGGACACCAAAGCCTACGAATGCTTGGATTGTAAACCGTGAGAGTGGTGATGCTCAAATGATACCGATCATCCATGTCGCCTTCCGCTCCAAGACCCACACCGCTTCGTGGTAGACCACTGAGGCGGCTCCCATGGTAAGGAGGTGCTTGCGTCGTTACCGCCTCCGGAGTTGGTATCGCACACTCCCTAGCTTTCGGAAAATGGTCCCGTGACCTTGAATCCGGACGGCAAGGCGCGCAGGACCCCTCGATTCGGGAATACGAAGGCGGCTATGGGGTCCGAGGTGAATACAAGGGCAGCGATGCAGGTTGCTCCGAAGTACCGGAAGCCATGCGAAACCTGTCTCTCGAATCCCGGAGTCGATTGCACCATGGACCAGTCGACTTCGCCTGGCACGTGAACGAAGACGACGCCGGGCAGCCCGGATTTCACTTGGTTCGCGCCCTGGTTAGCTCTGTCCAGCATTTTCCCGACCAAGTAGTCGTTCTTTTGGCTCCTCACTATCAGGACAGCCTGGACACCATCGACGCCTTCCTGCCCTAGGATTGCCAAATGGGGAGGCTGAAGCGGCCGCATGGGATCCCGCTGTCGCAGAACATTAACCTCGTCAAACGGTATCACGCCCGAGCGCTGCTCGACGATGACACTGTATCTGTTCAGTACATCAGCTTTCGCTTCCCCGGAAGCCAAAAGGGCCTCGATGTCCCCGGCCAGCACGGGGACATCATGTGGCTCAAGGCGGCCTTGGCATTCCACCCTGATGACACACAAGCACCCATCCTTGAAGATGTTATTTAGCACCTTCGCGGAGAGTTCGCCGAGTTCGACCGGTCTGATGCGGCGACCGGTTCCAGGTTGCAGAGCCTTACACTGCACCTCGACGTCACCTCCGGCAGCCCCAATTATCAGATCACCCTCGTCCGTCCCGCCCACGGAGAAACGCTTCAACCTGCCGCCTCCACGGACGTAATGGGCCGCGATCCTGCACTGATAAAGATAGCCCTCAACTTTACGTGGCTGTTGCAGGAGCAGCGCCAGTCGGTGTCGATCTCTATCCACTAAGAGATTCGCGACGTGCTTGATGTTTGAAGCTTCCGTCACGAGTTGCTTCACGGGGACCGAGGCAACAAAGGCACGAGTGCCTTGTAATCTCAAGTCCTCTCTGTAGGCAGCGAAAAGATCCAGGAGCACATTCGGGCTGATGCGAGGAGGTAGCCATTGACCGTAAGTTAGGGTTTTTTCATGTCGCTTCGCGAGCCTCTGAGTAAGCCAAGCGGGGTCGAGGAATTCCTCTAGCCAATCAATTGTCCTGATTGCGTCACGAGACTCGAGGACTTCTTCCGGCATGCGCGTGCTTCCTTATCTTCGGAATGATAGCGCAGGCCAAGCGCAGGGCTCCGCGCTGAGTAACATGTCGTCTTCCGCTCCAAGGACGACATGCGGCGAACATCCACCGGCACTGAAGCGGCAGATCCAGCCGATCTGGACCGCCGACCGGCAGGCAACCGGCATTCAAACGGCAGTATCCCGGGCCTACACGGGGGGGCCTGCCGCCTCTACAGGTAGCCCGATTCTTGCCTGCTCACTGAAACGGCGAGACTTAGCGCCCGAGCGTGCTCTCCCTCACGACCGGCAGCCGACCTGAAAACTCGATTCCGATGCCGCTTCCTGGGCCCTTTTCGGGGGGTCGATGCCGCATAAAGGGCATCTACGGAAGGGGGTATGCCGCATAACGGTACTCTAGCCGGGGGGCGATGCCGCTAGATGGGACCTTTCCGGGATCCCGATGCCGCTTCCTGGACCGGCTCAGACCATCCGGTCAATAAATCACTGGGGGTCCGTCCGGGACAGGACGCCTCCTCCAAAACATCCGGGGCACTTTCACGAAACTCGCGAGATTGCACCGGCTCAGATCCAGTAGAACTTGGGCTCGATCGCCTCCATGTATCGGCGGGCGGCCATCCACGCGTAGGTGAAGGCCAGGGAGAAGTGGTCCGGCCCGGTGCGGATGTAGCGGTACTGCTGGGCTCCCGTATCGGGGTCCTCGTCCAGGATCTTGGCGTCGGCGAACATGTGCCGGGCGAACTCGGCGACGATCGGGGACTGGCGGGGCAGGATAAGCCGCTGGTCGCGGACAGCCTCGCGGGAGGCGTCCAGGGCCTCCGTGCGGTTCACTTTCACCATCAGGGTTCGATGGTCCCAGTCGGTGGCGCCCCTCTGCTGCTCGCTGAAGAAGTTCATGAACACCACACCTCTGTGACGTCCGGCGAACTTCCTGGTTTCGTGAGTCTCGGGCAGGCCGTCGATGACGCAGAAGGAGACCCGGAAGCGGGCCATGATGGCGTCGAGGTCCTCGAAGTTGTGACAGACGCTCAGGTGGACCACGTGCTGCCGGTTCTTTTGCTCGCTGTCGCGCCTGAGCACGACCACGTGCAGCTCACGGCCGGTGTCGATACCCATCGAGTACGTGCCGGTCGGCTCGGCCCCCTCGGCCCGCTCGGGCATGACGGTCTCCGAGCACAGACGCAGGACCGACATGATGTCCAGGCGGCGCTCGAGGTCGGCCCAGGGAACGCCAATCTTCAGGTTGTAGAAGCGATCCGCGTATCGGGTGGTTCGGTACTCCTTCAGGATGTCACCCGGCGAGCCAGATCGACGAGCAGGAACTCGGGCAGGCCCTGGAGCGGTTCGACCCGATTTGGGACTTGCTGCTCACACCCGAGAAGGAACGGATCCTGCGGCTACTGATCGAGAGAATTGACTACGACGGGGCCAGCGGGATGCTGTCGTTCACCTTTCGATTGCCGGGCATCGCGTCGCTGACGGCCGAGACCTCGGAGAAAGCATCGTGAAGCGCGCGGCTGGGTCAGCCCGCTCGGTCCTCGCTCCGGCGCCGTCCGTGGCCCATGTTGTGAAATTTGAGCAGCGGCCGGAGCGTGGTCTTAGCCCACAACAGCCCGTTCCGAGCACTAGCGTCCCCCGCGTCGCGCGGCTTCTCGCGCTCGCCCACCGTATCGACGAAATGATCCGGTCGGGAGAGATCCGGGACTGGGCTGAGGCAGCCCGCTTGGCTGCTGTCACGAGGGCGCGGATGACGCAAATCGCCAACCTTCGACTCTTGTCCCCGGCAATTCAGGAACTCATCATGGCTATTCCGCCCATCGCCGAAGGCAACAGCACAATCACCGAGCGACGATTGAGACAGCTGACCCCTATCACGGAATGGTCCCGCCAGGAACGGGAACTTCACAGCGGCGAACAGGACTGAGTCTTCGAGGCCCTACGGCTAGGCTACTCCGCCTTCGGGGCAGAACGCGCGCCGCGGGCACCCCATACGGATTGCACCAGATCGGACCAGGTGGCGTCAGAATTGACTGGCCGCGCGATGGGCGTCGGTTGACGAAGGCGGATAAAGTAAGGACTGACGAGCTGTGCCCTAAAGAGAACATCGTATAGACGTTGGCGGAAATCGGTTGAACCCCCGAGCTGCACAATTGCTGTCACCTGCGACGCCCCGGGTGGGGTCCCCGTCAGGATGTTTCTCAATTTATCCGCGGCTATCTGAGTCCCAGTCGCCCTGAATTCCAGCGGAGTCTTGCTGAAGCACACTAGCGCGTAGTGTGTCTCCTTTGGCGCAGTTACGTCCTGTCGGCTGGTCACAAGCGAATTCGCGGGCAGTACCCAGGCGAGGCCGTCGGCGGTCTCCGCCCGGGTCCAAGCCACCACCGATTGGGGCGAACTGTCGACCCGCCGCGCCGCCCCCTTGATCGGGCTGAAGAAGACATCGGGTGCGGCGGTGCGGCGGAGCAGCTCCTTTACCGATGGCCCCAGGGGGTTTCCAATTCCCCAAAGAAATAGGCCCTTGTTCGCAACCCGCTCCTGCTCCTTCCGGTGTACGATGTAGTCGATGGTCTGCCCACCCTCAGCCCCGCACCGCGTCCAACAAAAGTAGTCGGGAAAAACCATGACGTTGTTCCCCCGCATCAAAGAGATCGAGATCAACGACCAGACTACCTAGACATGGCTACGCATTATGCACTATTATTCACTATATGCAAGACCCGGCAACACAGCTGCGTGTCTTTATGAAGAAACGCAGTCTTAGTCAGAGTGAACTGGCGAAACAAGCAGGGGTAAGCCAGTCTACCGTATCTCGATCATTGGGTCGCACAGCGAGAAGGCATGGCGAAGCGCGATCCGCTCTATTCACTTATGCAGAAATAGTCCAGACCGATCCGAGACCACAAGCCGCTGGTAAACAACGGGTTCTTGGCGCCTTCGAACGGATCTGGGACGGAACCGATGTGCATGCGACTGCAGTCGCGCGCGTGATTGAGGCGATAGCGGATCTTAGACCCGTCCGGCCTAAGGAGTAGCTTCGGTGAAGAAGTCTGAGAACGCGCGACACCTTCGAACTCGAATCCAAAGTATTGGGTTGAGCCGGGACGCGATAGCGGCAGCTTGGCCGGCGTGGTGGAGCAGTGACGCTGAAGCCTCGACCTCTTCGCGGACCGAACTCCGATTCTCGCTTGCGCGCAAGCTCGGCCTCGATCCACGGTCGCTTCTTGAGGAGGCCGATGAACCTCGGTTCCTCTGGCGAGACGAAGCGCGCTTCAAGCATCTATCAGGACAGGGAGCACTTGAGAGGGCGGCTATCACCTCATTTGGAGTGGCTCTCGGGACACTGTTGATCACGGCAGCGCCAGCGACGGCACATGATCTTCGGGTTCGTGCCGCCGCAGTACGTGACTCAATGCTGGGCAAGGCAGTCCCGTTTGTTCGTCTTCTCGACTTGCTGTCATTTTGCTGGACGGTTGGGATTCCGGTCGCACACTTGAGAGTATTCCCGTGGCCCCAGAAGAAAATGGCTGCGATGACAGTGCGAGTCGGTGAGCGATCCGCTATCCTTCTTGGGAAGGACTCGATGTACCCCGCGCCTCTTGCCTTCTACCTTGCACATGAGATCGCGCACATTGCCTTAGGACATCTAGCCGAGAAGCAAGTCTTGGTTGATCTGGAAGCGCCTTTTGCCGAATTCATGCAGGGGGATGGGGAAGAGGACTCCGCGGATATGTATGCGCTGGAGGTCCTGACCGGGGAACCGCGGCCGGTGGTCGTACCAATCGCTGGACCTTCAAGCTCCCGCGAACTGGGCCGCGTAGCGCGCGTGGCCTCGAAGCCCCTGAGGATTGAGCCTGGCACCCTTGCTCTTTGCTTCGGCTACAACACGCGTGACTGGGCCACGGCATATGGAGCGATGCCGCACATCTATACCTCTGCTAAGCCCGTATGGCATGAAGTTAACAAGGTCGCCAAAATGCATTTAGCACTTGATCGTCTCCCAGACGATTCCGCAGATTACCTGAATGCGGTGCTTGGGTCACGGCAATCGTCGTGAAGGCCCTCATCGATAACGACATACTGTATAAAGGTGCGTGCTACGGAATTCTTAGTCGGATTTGTGGGTCGCTCAACTGTGCAGAAAAGGATATCGGTGCCCTCGGTGCTGCACGCTTCGTCGTTCGGAAGAAAATCAAGCGTGCGATGCTGTCGGGAGGCGCCGAGATCGTGCTCAAACGGTTGGCTGTGTTCCTCGCAGGTGCCCACACGCTAGAACCGAGGCCGCAAGAGCAGTCGCTTGCGGCCGACCTGGAGGCAGCGGCGCAATTCAATGGGCTCGGCCTACATGAAGGCGAGAGTCAACTATGTGCGATCCTTATAATGCGCGGAGTGTCGACGCTGCTCACTGGGGATAAAGTGGCTATCGCAGCGATCGAGCAATTGTTAAGTGCGGAACCCCGGATGTTACCAATCTCTGGGAAAGTAAAATGCCTTGAGCAACTGGTGGTGTCAATTATCGATGGTGGCGACCCAGCATCCCTGCGTCCCAATATTTGTGCAGAACCTACTGTTGACGTTGCTCTATCAATCTGCTTCAGTTGCAGTAGCCCGCATGCGATGCCTGCTAGCATCATGGATGGACTTGACAGTTACATCCGCGAGCTCCGTGCGACCGCTCGCCGTACACTGGCACCCTAACTCAGTGGCTACTCCCGGACGAACACGGCGTAAGGTTCCACGATCTTCGCCGTCAGGCCAATGTGTATCGATGGGCCATCTTCTGGTGCCTCACCGCCTATCCTCGTTACCTCCAAGCATGCCTTGTCTACTCGTCCCTTGACATAGTCTTGGCCGGGTAGCCCCATGCTGTTGCCGATGGCCACCGAGGTGTGTGAGAGGTCGAGCTCAAAGTCCTCCTGACGTAAATCGGTGATGACCAAGGCATATCGGGAGCCGATACAGTTGATTGTCGGGGGGATCTCCTTCCAAGTTGTGCCATCTGCCGAGAAGTGTCGGGCACGAACCTGCTCTGCGAAGTGCCTCGAAAGCATAGGCTGCATGCAGAGATAGATCACCCCCGATCGCTTTACGTAAGACCTAGCGAAGGGTTGGACCATAGTGAGAGGATGGCACGTACCGCCGCCATAGCCCCACAGGGCATAACCCGCCTCCTCAATTTCGCGCGTCTTCCTGCCAACGATCTTGTCGAGAGGCTCCTGCGCGTGCGTCCCAACCTTCATGTACACCAGGCCGTCACCCTTCCTAATCGTTGGAGCCATCACCTTTTCTCCAAGAAGTCAAACTCATATTCGTCTTCGTGGGCTTTTCCATAATCCAGGCGCTTTCGCTCACGCACGTACCGGACCTTCGGTGGATTCTCGCGTCCATAGAAATTCGCTAGACGAGCCGGGTCTCGAATGGGCTCGCTGGTTCCACTGAACCGATTACCGGGGATCGCCCTGAAGATCAGGTTACAGGACCGCAAATCTGGGGCGTCGTCAAGATGATAAGTATGGAGTTGCGACATCATCTTGCGGACGAAGAATCCCGAGGACACCGCAAACTGCTGGACGTTCACCAGCACTCTCTGTGGCCACTCAAGTTCATCATCATCAGCAATAACCACCATCCCCTCGCCGCTGTAGCCAGTTGCTTCCATGCCGCGCTGCATGAACACTTTCACACTCTCGCCATTGTTGCTCGCCCCCCAGGGAGGGTTTGTGTAAAATGAGTCGAATTGTCCTGTCGCCGGAAATGGATCCAAGCAGTTATAGAGCTGGGAGCTTAGTTGAGCCAATCCCTCTTTGTCAGCAAATCGCGTAACGGCGGAACAGACCCGCTCGTCGAAATCGAAGACCTCGATCGAAGCGGGGCCATAGCTCAAGATGCCGCGCTTGTGCAGATATGCCACGCAGATACCAATTGCATCACCGTCGCCAATGAACGCAAGTCGCTTCCCCTCAGCCCAGCGGGCGACGAGCTCGCTCTGTAGCACCATATCCCCCGATTTCATGTAGATCTGGTCGAGCTCGCGTAGTGGTCGAGGCCTGTTCTGAACAACATCAGAAATGGCATTTATGGCTGCCCGCAAATCTATGTCCGGTGGGTTGGCCATCGTTCTCCGTTGCAGCGTGAAGGCGACCGGGTGCGTGTCGTCTAGTCGAGACCTTTGGTGTTACTCTGACTTCCAAATGCGGGGAGCACCGGGAGTTGCTGGGAATTGTATCCGACTAACCAGGACCATCAGAACTAACCCGCTCTCAGCCGCGTGCTGAAGCAGTTCACGTGGACCTTCTGTCCAGGGTGCGTTCATGATTTGTTGACTGACGCTCTGGTTTAGGCTCGACGGGCGCACGGCCAACACCCCCGCTCACCCCCTCCCAACCTGTGCGCCCTCGCCTGCTTGTGGTGGTTAGCCGTCGTTGCAGGGTTCGCGCACGGGTCTAGTGGGGGGACCGCCCGTACCATTTGTGGACCTTCTGCACCTCTTTCACCCAACACTCCAGCGCTCCAGCATCGCTTGGGGCGCCGAGGACACCGAGGTCGCGCATGAACTTTGTGAAACCTGCACCAGGTGTGCCATCGTCCTTCGTGACAACAACCGCGCTTACAAATATACCTGCCCGCTCGTAGCTTTCGGCACTGAGATAGCCGAGGAACTCGCCGATGATGGCGCGATCGAGTTCCGACCAGTTGTTCACATCAATCTCAAAAGATCGGCCCTCGTTAATGTTGGGGAGTTGAAAGGTAACGCCCCGGACCAAGTCTGAATACGTGATGAGGCCCTGCCCTCGTGCCGTCTTTTGTATTCGGCTTGATAACACCTTGCTCGCACGGGGGTCTTGGTCCCCATAGGCCCACTCAATTTCGGCCAACCGGCGCCTGATTTCCGCACTCATTTGAGTCTCCGCTCTCCGTACGGGTAAGCTGTATTCGACTGCGAAGAAGGTAGCCACAGCCAGTAAGGCTCCAAGGCTCTGTCGCCTCTTGCGACATCGGTGACCCCCTCGCGCAACCGAGTGGCGTTTTGGCGAAGCAGGTTGCCCGATGATACGCCCCGTCCGTTTCAGGCACAAGGAGGGCACTCGTGCGCTGCTGTCCCACCGACGATCTCTGACGCTCCAACACCGTTCAGGACCTGGCTTGGTGTCATCTCTCCGCCAGGTCCGAGAGAGGCGGAGAGTCGGGAGGCGGAGGGTCGACCGCAGGCGCCGCCCACGCGGCTCTCCGGAGCCGATCCCAGGACGCTGGGCCGCGGAGCCAACCCGCGCACAACTGCGGACATCCTGGGGAAACGAAAAGGCGGGCCCCTGTTAACCAGGGACCCGCCATTCCGAGAAGTATGAGGTCTGGCTCCTCAGGTAGGACTCGAACCTACAACCCTCCGGTTAACAGCCGGATGCTCTACCATTGAGCTACTGAGGAATGGTAGTAGAGGGCGGCGACCGCGGCCGCGCTCATATAATAATGATACGGAGCCCGGACGCCACCTGTGCTGGAAACGGGCCATTCTATGGAATTGCGCGCGAGGCGGTCAAGGGCCGGCCGCGACGCCCGCGGAACAGGGCAATCACGAATCCGTGATCGCGATAGCCTCTCGATTGATGACTCCGCTCACTTCTTCGGCGCCGGGTGCAGGAAGTCGTTCACCGACTGGACGAACAGGACCGGCTGATCCACGAACGTCATGTGGCCGCTCTGCGGGTAGATGACGAGCTTCGAGCCGGGGATCTTGTCGTGCATCTCGCGCGCGATCGACGGGTCGGACTCGTCGTGGTCGCCGGCGGTGATCAGCGTCGGCACCCGGATGGTCGGCAGGCGGTCGGCGTATTCGGCCGACACGAGGTTGCCGTCGATGATGAACTCGCCGTGCGAGCCCCACATCTCGCGATACAGATCCCACGACGTGTTGCCGGTGTCGGTGGGGTTGTAGTTGGGATCGGGGTGGCGCTGGTAGAGATAGGGGAAGTACCCTTCGCCCCACGCGGCCTTCATGTAGTCATCCGTATAGCGGTTCTTCTCGTAGTCCCTGCCATGGCCGTAGAGCCCGAGCTTCTCCATTCCGTCGATGCGCGCGCGCAGGTCGGGCGGCATCGTCTGCTTCATCCTGACGAAGACCTCGTTCAACGCCCGGGTGCTGTGGAAGGTGCTGCACAGCAGGAGATGGCTCAGGTTCGCCTGGTACTTGAAGGCGTATGCCTGGGCGAGCACGCCGCCGTATGAATGCCCGAGGAGGGAGATCGTGCCGAGGCCAAGGCCACGGCGCACATCCTCGAGGTCCTCCACCATGTTCTCGACGGTGTACCCCTTCGGGTCGTCCAGTTTCTCCGAGCGGCCGGAGCCGCGCTCGTCGATGAAGATCAGGCGGTTCTGGCGCGCCAGCGGCAGGAGGTAGGGGAGGAAGTAGTCGTGCGAGGCGCCGGGGCCGCCGTGAACGATGACGAGCGGCGCGCCGCGGCCGACGGTCTTGTAGTAGATGAGAACACCGTGCGCGTCGACCAGCCCTTCCTGGATCGGATAGACCGGACTGGCCGCGGCCGCCGCGGGGGGGGCGGCCGGCTTGTGACGCGGTTTCCTGGCGGCGGCCGCGGCGGGCCCCGCGGCGGCCAGGGCCAGGAGGAGCATCAGGATTGGACGGACCAAGACGCGGCGCATGCGGACCCTCCTCGGTCGTGAGTCGATCTAAAGGCCGAACTCGCTCTTCTTGAACAGGGGATGGTAGCGGTAGCGGGCGAGCGCCGTCTCTCCGCCCTGCTCGCGGTCCACGACGGCGACGACGGCGGAGACCTCGAGGCCGGCCTCCTCGGCCCGGGCGATCGCCTCGAGGGTGGAGCCGCCGGTCGTGACGACGTCCTCGAAGATGACGACCCGGCTCCCTTTCGGGATGTCGTTCTCGATGAGGCGCCCGGTGCCGTGGTCCTTGGTCGCCTTGCGTACGAGGAAGCCGCGCAGGGGGCGCAGCGCGGCGGTCGAGCGGGTGCCCGATCCCTGTGTGGCGCGCTCCCAGGAGAGGCCGGCGACGTGGCCGACGACCGGGTCGGCGCCGATGGTCGGGCCGCCGATGGCGTCGATGGGGCGGCCGTCGCTTCGGACCAGATCGTGGATGAGGTCGAGGATGAGACTGGCGATGAGGTGGATCCCCTCCGGGTCGAGGGTGACGCGCTTGCAGTCGAAAAACACCGGCGAGCGCTGGCCGGAGGCCAGGAGAAAGTCCCCCCGGAGCACGCATTTCTCGGCGATGAGGGTCTTGAGCCTGTGCCGCGCGTCCACCGGAACCCCCCGGAAGTGTTTGCTATAATACTCGGGTTGAAAGACCCATGCCATCCACGGATCGGCCGCCCCAGGGCGGCCCGCTGAACACGAACGACGACGAGCCCGCGGCCCCCACGGAGGCCGCCCCGATCTTCGGCGCGCCGAGGGGGCGGGGTGATGTCGTCTCCCTGACCGCCCTCCTGACCGCGCGTCTCCTGCGCCTGCGGCCCCTGCACGGCCCGCGGCCGACGGGGCAGAGGGTGCGCGACTCTCTGGAGATCCCGCGCTGGGCGCTGTCGCTCGGCTTCCTGCTGTTCGTCCTGCTGTTCCTGGCGATGCTGGCGTTCTTCTTCGTCTCGACGGAGGCGCACGCCGCCGTCGATTCGATCAACTTCGACAGGCCGACGAAGGACTGGTACCAGGGGCCGGTTCGCTACATCATCACGCATCAGGAGATCAAGGCGTACAAGGGGCTCGAGACGGAGCTCGACCGGCAGAACTTCATCGACTGGTTCTGGCAGAGGCGCGATCTCGACCCCAGCACCCCCGAGAACGAGTTCCAGCAGCGCTTCGAGCAGAGGGTGTACGAGACGATGCGCATGTTCACCGACACCTCGAAGCCGGGCTGGAAGACCGACATGGGGAAGATCTACATCGTGGTCGGGCCGCCGGATGAAATCAACAAGGACCTGATGGCGAAGTCGCATCGCGGCATGGTGTTCTGGACCTACAGGAAGCCCCCCTACCCGGGGCTGGCGTCCAACACGACCATCGCCTTCGCGCGCGACAAGAGCGGTGAGCTCGTCATCAGCACGAGCCCCACCATCGACTCGGACGTGGCGCGCGGCCTGAACCGCGTGGACGCCCGGCAGAAGGACGTCAACGGAGAGCTGGTGGTCCCGGGCCGCCGCGACCCGGCCCTGGTGATGAACGGCGTGCCGCTCTCCCAGGGACCGCTCGACATGCTGCTCATCGCCGGCCGCATGCAGCAGCTGCCGCCGGCCGAGGAGGAGATGTTCAAGTCGTTCGCGATCACCCGCGAGTTCTACGGGGAGATCCCGGCCGACACGCACGTCGATTACTACAAGACGAACGACGGCATGACCTATACGACCATCACCATCGGCATCAAGACGACCGCGGTGCAGTACCGCGCCGTCGGCAAGAAGGAGGTGCCGGACGTGGTGGTGTTCGGAAAGCTCATCAGCAAGGAGCACCCCGAGCTGATCTACCCCCTGGCCGGGGACGGCAACTTCGCCGAGAGCGAGTCGAATGAGACGGCGGGGATCGGGGATTTCCTGGTGTACCAGGCGACGGGGGGCTTCAAGCCGGGCAAGTACCAGCTCGTGCTGGGCGTGCAGGACCGCGTGAGCAAGAAGATCGCCTCCTACCGGAAGGACGTGGACGTTCCGGACTACGCGGTGGACGGTCTGACGCTGTCGTCGCTCTCCCTCGCCGGCACCCTGGAGCCGACCGATTACCGGCCTGCGCCCGGCAAGCCGTTCTACATCGGCAGGTTCAGGCTCATCCCGAGCCCGGACGCCGTGTTCCGCAAGTCGAACGAGCTGAACATCTACTTCCAGGTGTACAACCCGGTCGCCGACTCCGGCTCCGGCAAGCCGAAGCTCGACATCGAGTACCACTTCCGCTCGAAGAATCACGACGGCTCGTACGCCGAGGTCGGCACCTATGCGGTGAAGGAGAGCGCGGCCCAGGCGCAGGGGTACGCCGTGGCGCTCGAGAAGTGGCCGGAGGGGGAGTACCAGGTCACCGTGATGGTGAAGGACCTGGTGTCCGGCACGGTCCGCCAGACCACCGCCGTCTTCACGATTCGCGGCTGAACGCCGGGGGTTCTCAGTACCCCGGGGTTCGCTCCGGTCCCGGCATCTTCCGGGGCGGGGCCGGCGCCGCCGGTCCGGGGGAGGGGGGCGCGGACGGAGCGTGCGGGCCGGCCGGCCCCACGGCGCCGCGCAGGTCGTCGATCCCCAGGATGTTGAGAAGGTTGGAGCCCGAGGGGACGACGAACTTGGTCTGCTGAGCCAGGACGGCGCGCAGGACGTCCAGACGCTGGCGCATCTCGGCCCGCTCCTTGAAGAAGCTCTCGGCCGCCTGCGCGGTCACCTCGATCGCCTTGGCCTCGGCGTTGGCCTGCAGGATGCGCGCCTGCGCCTCGCCGTCCGCCTTGAGGATCGACGATTCCTTCATCCCCTCCGCCTGCAGGATCTGCGACTGCTTGAAGCCTTCCGCCTCGAGGATCTGGGCGCGCTTGGTGCGCTCGGCCTTCATCTGTCGCGACATCGCCTCGGTGATGTCGGCCGGGGGATCGATCTTCTGCACCTCGACGCGCGTGACCTTCACGCCCCAGGTGTTGGTCGCCTCGTCCAGGACGTTGCGCAGGTTGGCGTTGATCGTGTCGCGCGCCGTCAGCGTTTCGTCGAGGCTCTTGTCCCCGATGAGGTTTCTCAGGTTGGTCTGCGCCAGGATGGTGGCGGCGTAGGCGAAGTTCTGCACCTCGAAGGTCGACTTCACCGGGTCGCTGATGCGGTAGTAGATGACGGCGTCCACCGTCACCAGCACGTTGTCCTTGGTGATCACCTCCTGCGGCTCGACCTTGATGACCCGCTCGCGCATGTCCACCTTGAGGAGGTCCTCGATCATCGGCACCAGGAACGTGAGACCCGAGTCGACGGTGGCCCTGTACTTGCCCAGCCGCATGACCAGCCCCTTCTCGTACTGCGAGACGATGCGGGCCGAGCGCGCCACCATGATGAGGGCGATGAAGAGGAAGAAGCCCAGGACGATGTACTCGAACCGGATCGGCAGGTTGTTCATGCGCGTGACCTCACCAGGAGTGTGACACCCTCCACGTCTTCGACCACGACGACGACACCGGTCTCGAAGGGACCCACGACACCGCGGGCCGTCGCGGCGCGCCAGACTTCATCCCTCACCTTCACCTGGCCGGGGTGGTGCTCGGCGATGCGCTGGGTCACGAGGGCGGTCTGGCCGACCAGCGCGTCGGCGTTCGACGCCACGGTCTTGTGCTGCAGCCGGGCGCGCACCCAGCGCCGGCCGAGTGCGATGTAGAGCAGCGACAGGATCGCCGACACGATCAGTCCGGTGACCGGGTTCTTGACGAACAAGCCGATGAGCCCGCCGAGGGCCACCGCCGACCCGATCAGGATCAGGTCGAACCCGGCGAAGCCGCCCATCGCCACTTCCGCCAGGATGCACACGGCGCCGGCGATGATCAGGAGCCAGTTCAGCAGCATGGGGGGGAGCCTCCGTCGGGCGGAGCATAAGGAAGTGGCCCCCTGCTGTCAACGCGCCCCGGCCCGGAGTCCCGCCCGGGGGGTGGAGGTGCGGGGCTACGATTCGAGGAAGCTCCGACCCTCAAGGGTTGCCAGGAAAGACGCGACCTGGGTCATCGCCTTGCCGCGGTGGGAGACCTGATCCTTTCTTGCGTTGTCGATTTCGCCGAATGTTGCGTTGAAGGGAGGGTAGAAGAAGATCGGGTCGTAGCCGAAACCGTTCCGCCCACGCGGCTCCCGGGAGATGCGGCCTTCGCAGGCGGCGCGGAACAGACGCGGCTCATCGCCGGCGGGACGGGCCAGGACGGCGACGGAGACGTATCGGGCGGTGCGACGCTCCTCCGGGACGCCTTCGATCTCATGAAGCAGGAGCCGGTTGCGTCCCGCGTCGTCGAGATCGGCGGCCCCGTAGCGCGCCGAGAGCGGGCCGGGGCGGCCGCCGAGGGCATCGACCTCCAGGCCGGAGTCGTCCGCGAGGGCCGGCAGGCGCGCCAGCGCCGAGTAATGCCGGGCCTTGCCGATGGCGTTCTCCTCGTAGGAGCCGGCGGTCTCTTCGTACGGCTCGCGAATGCCGAGGTCGGCGGGGGACAGGACCTCGATGCCGAGAGGGGCCAGAAGACGCACCAGCTCCCTCGCCTTGCCGGGATTGAAGGTGGCGACGAGAAGCCGGGACCGGACCGCGCTCACGGACGTGGGAGCAGGGCCGGCAGGACCTCGCGCAGGGTCTTTCTCTGGTGCTCGAAAAGGTGGTTGACGCCGTGGTTGGCCAGATCGAGCATCCCCTTCATCTCCTCGGGCGAGAACGGCGTCTTCTCGCCGGTCCCCTGCACCTCGACGTAACGCCCGGAGTCGGTGCGCACCACGTTCATGTCCACGTCCGCCTGCGAATCCTCCGAGTAGTTCAGGTCCAGGAACGGGACACCGCCGAGGAGTCCGACCGAGGTGGCCGCGACCATGCCGCGCAGCGGCGGGCCGTTGAGCCTGTTGAGCGTCTTCATCTTCGCGAGCGCCAGCACCAGCGCCACGAAGGCGCCGGTGATCGAGGCGGTGCGCGTGCCGCCGTCGGCCTGGATGACATCGCAGTCGATCCAGACGGTGCGCGAGCCGAGCGCCTTCATCTCGGCGACGGCTCGCAGCGACCGCCCGATCAGCCTCTGGATCTCCTGCGTCCGGCCGGAGGCCTTGCCGCGCGTCGCCTCCCTCTGCGTGCGCTGGTCGGTGGCGCGCGGGATCATGCCGTACTCGGACGTGATCCATCCCTGGTTGGTGTCGCGCAGGAAGGGGGGCACCTTGTCCTCGACGCTCGCGGTGCAGATCACGTGCGTGTTGCCGATCTTGATGAGGGCCGACCCCTCCGCGTAGATGTTGACGCCGGTCTGGATCTCGACCGGTCGCATGTCGCGTTCGCTCCTGCCGTCCTGCCGCTGCATCCGTCCTCCGTAGGGAGACTCAACCCTGAATGTCGATCTGCTCGAGCCTCTCGAGCGGCCCGCCGAGAAAGCGCGACCCGACCTCGCGGAAGCGGTCCGACGAGTCGGTCACGAAGAAATCGTCGCCGCCCGGAGGGCCCGGCCCCTCGTTCAGGAGCCCGCGCTCGACGAGCCGGCCCCGCACGACCCTCGCCGTCGCCCGCGCCGAGTCGACCAGCGTGACCCGGGGGCCGACCGCCTCGCCGATCACGCCCGCCAGGAGCGGGTAGTGCGTGCACCCGAGGACCAGCGTGTCGATCCCTTCGGCCGCGAGATCGCGCAGGTAGAGCGCGGCGGTGGCGCGGGCGACGTCATTATCCACCCAACCCTCCTCCGCCAGCGGCACGAACAGCGGGCAGGCGCGGCCGACCACGCGCGCCTGCGGCAGGTGGGTGGCGATGGCGCGCGCGTAAGCGCCGCTCTTGATCGTGGCGGCTGTGCCGATGACGCCGATGATCTGCCGGCGGGTGGCGAGGCAGGCGGCCTCGGCCCCCGGGCCGATCACCCCGACGACCGGCAGCCTCAGCCGGCGCTGCAGATCGGGGAGGGCCACCGCCGACATCGTGTTGCAGGCGATGACCAGCGCCTTGATGCCGCGGCGCTCCAGAAAGAGCGCCCCTTCGAGCGCATAGCGGGTGACCGTTTCGTCCGACTTGGTGCCGTAGGGAACGCGCGCCGTGTCCCCGAGGTAGACCAGCCGCTCGCCGGCGGGCAGCGTCTCCTTCAGCGCCTTGAAGACGGTCAGCCCGCCGATTCCCGAGTCGAAGACCCCGATGCCCGCGTCGCGCACGCCGTGCCCTACGGCGCGCTCTTGCGGTCCATGTCCACGATCGACATGTCCTTGGCGTAGTCGCGCCTGAGATCGAGGTGGCTCTTGAGCGTGTCGCGCTCCTCGCCGTTGACGAGGATGTGCACCCGCTTGATCTGCGGCAGGTTGTAGACGAGCGAGTCCACGATCGAGAAGATCGTGGCGATCTCCTCGTCCGTCCCGCCGGGATGGAAGTCGACGAGCTCGCTGCTGAAGTCGACGTAGGCGGTGCCGGAGCGGTCGAGGTAGAGGCCGCGCAGGCGCGTCTGGGGAGGCAGCGTCGGCAGGAGACCCTTCTCCAGAGGCCCGTTGATCAGCTCGACCACGATCTGCTTCGCCTGGTCGGCGGCCGAGGAGGTCAGGAAGATCTTCCTCTTCTCCGGACCGAGCGACTCGCTGTCGACC
Organism: Candidatus Dormiibacterota bacterium; assembly: GCA_035635555.1. Taxonomy (NCBI): domain Bacteria; kingdom Bacillati; phylum Candidatus Dormiibacterota; species Candidatus Dormiibacterota bacterium. The sequence continues at coordinate 303,804 of DASQAT010000035.1, read as the reverse complement.
TCCTGGAAGAACAGGGTCACCTCGCGGCGGTTCTGCTCGGAGGTGAAGGAGGGCGTCTCCGCCGGTGTGGCCGTGGCGGCCGGGGAGGGGGCCGCGGCCGGAGAGCCGGGCGCCGCGGGGGCGGAGGGGGGCGTCTCCTCGCCGCCCGGCTGGGCGCCGGCTTCGGGATTTGGCGCGACCCCCGCCTGCGTCGCCCCGCCGGCGTGCCCGCCGGTGCGCATCACCAGGGCCGCGACGAGCAGGGCGGTGCAGACGGCGGCCACCGCGCCGAGGACGATCGTCTCCCGCTTCACCGGGAGCGCGCCTGGACGTACTTGTCGTGGAATTTCCTGACGCTGTCGAAGATGGCGCCGGCCAGCCTGTCCTTGAAGGCCGCGTCCTTGAGGCGTTTTTCCTCTTCGGGGCTGGTGATGAACGCGACTTCGATGAGGACAGCCGGCATGGTCGCGCCCATCAGGACGCGGAACGGCGCCTGCTTGATGCCGCGGTTGGCGATGTCGAGAACGTCGTTCAGGTGCTCCTGGATCATCTCGGCAAAGACACTCGACTCCTTGAGGAAGGCCGACTGCGCCAGGTCCCACAGGATCATCTCGAGGTTGCCGTTCTTCTGCACCCCCTCTTCGAGACCGAGCGTGTTGTTCTCGATCGCCGCCACGGCGCGCGCCTCGTCGTCGGTCGCCTGGTACGACAGGAAATAGGTCTCGGCGCCGCGCGCGTTGCCGCGCCGCGAAGCGTTGGCGTGGATGGAGATGTAGAGATCGGCGTGGTTGTGGTTGGCGATCGACGTCCGATCATCGAGAGCCAGTGTCTTGTCGGTGTCGCGCGTCAGGATGACCTCGGCGTCCATCTCGGACTGGATGCGCGCCTTGAGGCGCTTCGCCACGTCGAGCGTGACGTCCTTCTCGGCGAGACCCGAGGGGCCCAGGGCACCCGTGTCGTCGCCGCCGTGCCCCGGATCGATTACGACGACGAAGGCGGACTGCGGGGGCGGCTGGCCCGACGGGGGGGCGCCCCCTCCGGTCGAGGGTGTTACCGGCGGCTCGGCTCCGCCCGGCGCCGGTGCTGGGCCCGACGGACCCGGGGTGCCCTGCGCGCCCGCGCCGCGGCCCGTTCCTCCCGGGGCGGGGCCGGGCGGGATGCCGCCGCCCGGCGTCGGGACGGTCACGGAGATCGAGGGCCCCTGCTTCTTGCGCAGGTCGAGGACGATGCGGAACGGCTCGCCCATCTCGAAGGTCGAGAAGGTCGAGAAATCGTCGCCGATGTACAGCACCAGCTCGGAGGTCCGGAACCCCTCGATGAACTTCATCTTCTCGAGGACCGCCCCGTTGTACTCCTTCTTCTTGAACGGCGGCTCGACCGAGGACTCGTTGAGCGTCACGTACACCCGCTTGGAGTCGCGGTGGATCTCGTACGCCGGCTTGCGCGTGAACTCGAGGACGACGCGCACCCCCGCCTCGTTGTCGATCGTCTTCAGCGTGAACCGCAGCGGCTGGTCCTGGGCGAGGCTCGGGGTCGTCGCGGCGGCTGCCAGCGCAACGACACTGATCGAGAGGAGGGTCGCGGCGACGCGGCCCGGCCTGACCAAGGACATCGGGGGACACTCCCGGCGGCCCGACCCGCAGCGCGCGGGGGCCGCCCAAAGACCGGTCGGCAGCCTAACACACGCATGGCGTCGACTCAAGGACACGCGTGTGTAGTAGCATTTCCGGGCAACTGGGGGCGTGGCGATGGAGATGGTTCTGTCCCGCTGCGTCGTGCGGAGCTTCCGGCCGGACGACGCGCCGTCCCTGGCGCGGCACGCCAACAACCGCTCGGTCTGGATCAACCTGCGCGATCAGTTCCCGCACCCGTACTCTCTCGCCGACGCCGAGCGCTGGATCAGGGAGGCGGCGGCTCTGGATCCGGAGACGCATTTCGCCATCGCCGTGGACGGCGCCGCCGCCGGCGCCATCGGGTTCCATCTCAAGAAGGACGTCCGCCGTCGCTCGGCCGAGATCGGCTACTGGCTGGGCCAGGAGTTCTGGGGACGCGGCATCGCGACCGAGGCGCTGCGCGCGGTCACCGGCCACGCCTTCGGCCGGTTCGATCTCGTGCGCCTGTACGCCGGCGTGTTCGAGGGGAACCGCGCGTCGATGCGCGTCCTCGAGAAGGCCGGCTACACGCGGGAGGCCCGCCTGCGCAAGGGGATCACCAAGGACGGCCGGACGATCGATCTCGTGCTGTACGCCATGGTGCGGGAGTAGGCGGCCGTGGTGCGCTATCTCGCTCTGGGTGATTCGTACACCGTCGGCGAAGGGGTCGAGCCGGAGGAGAGCCTTCCGGTCCGGCTCGCCGCGCTGCTCCTTCTCCAGGGATTCGCCATCGGGAACCCCGAGATCGTCGCGCGGACCGGCTGGACGACGCGGGAGCTCGGGGCCGGCATCGACCGGATGGATCTGAGGGGTCCGTTCGATCTCGTGTCTGTGCTCGTCGGCGTCAACGACCAGTACCGCGGGGGAGGGGTCGAGGAGTACCGGACTCGTTTCCGGTCCCTGTTGCGGCGGGCGGTGTCGCTCGCGGGAGGCGAGGCGGGCCGCGTCGTCGTCCTGTCGATCCCCGACTGGGGCGCCACCCCGTTCGCGGAGGGGCGCGATCGCGCGCGTATCGCCGCCGAAATCGATCGCTTCAACGAGGCCAACCGCAGGGAGACGGACGGGGCAGGGGCGCGCTACGTCGATGTCACTGTCGTGTCACGGCGCGCCGCCTCGGCCGGGTCGGGATCGATGACCGCGCCGGATGGTCTGCATCCTTCGGGCGCCGTGTACGCGGAGTGGGCCCGCCTCGTCCTGCCGCACGCCCTCACAGCACTCGGCACGATCTAAAGAAGATCCCCGCCCCCGAAGTGCCGCGACTGCCAGAGCTGCAGCATCAGGAGATTCCACAGGAGCCGTCCGTTGTCGCGCCGGCGCTCCATGTGCTCCTCCAGAAGGCGGGTGACCGTCTCGGGACGCAGGATGCCGCCGGCCCGTACGCGTTCGGGGGCCAGGGCCCGCCGCATAAGCGGGGCGAGGCTCCGGTGCATGAAGCGCGCCATCGGGATGTTGAAGCCGCGCTTGCGCCGGCCGCTGACCTCGGGGGTCAGACGGTCGCGCATCGCCCGCTTCAGAATGTACTTCGAGGTCAGGCGGCGGAGCTTCAGCCTTGCCGGGAGCGCCACGACGTACTCGACCAGCGGGTGGTGCAGGAACGGCGCCCTGACCTCGAGCGACGTCGCCATGGAGGCGCGGTCCACCTTGGTCAGGAGATCGTCCTGCAGGAACATCAGGAAATCGGTCGCGAGCAGGGCGTCGAGCGGGTGGCGGACCGGGAGGCCGTCGACGATGGCGCGCGTTTCCGCCACGGGATCGTTCGGCGGGCCGGGGGAGGCGGCGATGAGGGCGAGCGCCTCCGGCGACAGCAAGTCCTGCTGGCGGTCGGGAGGGAAGGCGCCGAACCAGAACTGGTGGCGCACCGCCTGCGGCAGCTCGGCGCCGGCGACGAATTTCTTGAGGAGGTACTCCGTCCCGACGTTGTTGAAGGCGGGCGGGATCATCTCGACCGTCCGGCGCACCAGCCCGCGCACGGCGGCCGGGAGGCGCATGTAGGAGCGCGCCAGACGGTCGCCGATGTAGGTCGGGTAGCCGGCGAACAGCTCGTCCCCCCCCTCGCCACCGAGCGTCACCTTCACGTGCTCCCGTGCGAAGCGCGACAGCAGATGAGTCGGCACGATCGAGGCGTCGGCCAGGGGCTCGTCGAGGACGCGCGCCATCGACAGGAGCGCTTCGAGCATCTGCGGCTCGCCCACGATCGTCTCGTGGTGGTCGGTCCCGAAATGCGCGGCGGCGCGCCGCGCGTAGTCCGCCTCGTTGAAGTCCGGGTCGTCGAAGCCGAGCGTGAACGTGGGCACGGGGCCGCCGGTGATGTCCACGGCCAGGGCCGCGATCGAGGAGGAATCCACGCCTCCGCTGAAGAACACTCCGACCGGCACGTCGGCCCGCAACCGCAGGCGTACCGCCTCCTCGAGGAGACGGCGCACCTCGCGGGCCGCCTCGTCCTCTGTCGGGTCGGAGAAGCCCGGCGGCCGCCGGGCGGCTTCCGCGCCCGTTGGGGCCGCGTCCCGCCCGACCGCCGCATACTCTCCCCGGAAGATCCGCTTCAGGTCCCAGTACGGTTCGATCCGCAGCCGCCCGCTCTCGGCGATGAGCAGGTGGCCGGCCGGCAGCTTGCGCACGCCGGCGAACGGCGTGTGCGGCGCCGGAAAGTATCCGTACAGAAGGTAACGGGTGAGGGCGCGCAGGTCCGGCTGCGGGTTCACGCGCGGGTGCGCCAGGAGCGCCTTGATCTCCGAGGCGAACATCACCTCGCCGTCCTGCTCGAGGTAATACAGCGGCTTCTCGCCGGCGCGGTCGCGTCCGAGGACCAGGCGATTGTCGCGCGCGTCGAACACGGCGAAGGCGAACATGCCGTCGAGGTGATGGACGAACGACAGGCCGTGCTCCTCGTACAGGTGCGGGATGACCTCCGTGTCGCAGCGGGTCTCGAAGCGGTGGCCGCGCCCGATCAGGCCGCGCCTCAGCTCGGGGTCGTTGTAGATCTCGCCGTTGCAGATGACGCGGAAGCGCCCCGCCTCGTCGGCGTAGGCGCGCGCTCCCGCTCCGAGGTCGAGGATGCTCAGCCGGCGGAACCCGAAGGTCAGGTGGGCCGTGTGGCCGGCTCCGACCTCGACGACGCACGCGCCGTCCGGGCCGCGGTGGGCCATCGTGTCGGCCATGGTCGCGACCAGGCCCGGATCGGGCCGCCCGTTCCCGCGCAGATCAGCGATGCCGACGATGCCGCACATCTTCTGCCTGGAGCCTCCCGAAGGACTTCAATCCACGCCTGGGACCGGAGCCCCGGCGCGCTGGTGGGACCAGAAGGATAGCACGCCGGGAGGCGCCATGGACGCTCGTGCCATGCGATCGCGACCGCCCGCCGCGCGCACGAACAGGCCGGCGCCGAGGTCCTCGTAGATCGGCTCGGGGCGCAGGAGGCCGCCCGTCTCCTCGAGCAGCCGGTCGTACATGCGGCGGGGCACCAGGACATAGACGCCGGGGGCAGGCGCCTCGAGCAGGCGCCGCATCTGCCCGCTCGAGATGATCGGAAAATTCGGATCGCGCCCCATCTCGTCGAGGTGCGCCTTGATGTACCAGGACGAGAACGGCGTGCCGGTGGTCACGAGATGGATCGGCCGGCGCAGATAGAAGTTCAGGCCGGGGCGGAACTGTTCGTAGCAGATCACCATGTCGCCCGGGTTCAGGTGCGCGGCGAGGAAGCGGCTGACGGGGCGGGAGGAGCGCGCCTCGTCGAGGTAGCCGCTCGTGGCGTGCGCCAGCGGCACGATCACGGCTATCGGCAGGACCGCGGCGGCGAAGGCCGCGGCCGGCCGCTCGAGCCGCCGCGTCGCGAACAGCAGGGCCGCCGCGGCCACAAGCCCCGCGCCGGTCCCGCCGAACAGGAGGTGATTCGACAGGAGCGCGTCATACTTCCCCTGCGAGAATCCCGTCGCCAGTCCCGCGGGACCGGCGAGAATCGCGACGAATCCGGCCGCGGCACACAGGATCGCGATCCCGGTCAGCCCGATGGTCAGGGCGGCGCGGGTCGCGTCCGCCTCTTCGCGACGTCTCTCGAAGGCGCTGCCCCACAGGTGACCGCAGAGGATGGCGACGGGGATCGAGCACGGCACCATGTACGACGGCCGCTTCGAGGCGATGAGCGAGAAGAACAGAAGCACGACGGAGAGCCAGGTCGAGGCGAACGCCACCAGCAGCCGCCGCGCGTCCGATTCGCCCGCCAGCCGTGCGCGGGCGGCGCGCCAGGCTTCCTTGAACGGGCGGCCGGAGAACGACGCGCGCGCGCGGCGCCAGCCGGCGACGGCGCAGAGCAGGATGAACGGGAACAGACCCGGCACGATGACCTTCGCATAAAAGAAGAAGGGGCGCGCCGTCTCGAACCGGTTCGAGGTCATGCGCTCCAGGTTCTCGCCGATGATCGCGTAGCGCAGGTAGCCGGGATTGCGCGCCTCGACCAGGACGAGCCAGGGGACGATGATTGCGAAGTACACGACCGCTCCCGTCCCGAAGCGCAGCCGACCGAGGGCCCGCGGCCGGCCCCGCACGAGGGCCCAGGCCACGGCGACCAGGAGCGGCACGATCAGGGCGACCGGCCCCTTGCAGATCGTGCCGAGCCCCGCGGCGGCGAAGAACAGGGTGGCCGGCAGGACCCGGCGCGACTCCGACTCCAGCGCTTCGAACGCCGCGAGGACCGCGACCGTCATGCAGAAGGTCAGCATCATGTCGAAGATGACGATCCGCCCGAACACGATGAACAGCGGCGACAGCGCCAGCGTCAGTCCCGCGAGCCACGCCCCCGTCTCCCCCAGCCGGGAACGCGCGAACGTGAAGACGAGGACGATCGTCGCCAGGGCGAACAGGGCCGACGGGGCACGCGCCGACAGCTCGCCGACGCCGAAGAGCGAGTACGAAAGCGCCACGGCCCAGAAGAAGGCGGGCGGCTTGTCGAGATACACGACGCCGTCCATGTGCGGCGTCACCCAGTCGCCGCTCTCGAGCATCTCCCGGGCGGCCTCGGCGTTGCGCCCCTCGTCCGGGTCGCCGAGCCCCGGCCGGCCCAGCCTGAAGAAGAAGATCGGCGCGCACACGACGAGAAGCAGGACGATCGGAAAGATGACGCGGGCTCGGGCGTCTCGAGGCGCCGGCGGTCGCGCGGCTGCTGCAGGAACGCTCATGGGCCGCCGCAGAATAGGCGCTCCGGGCAGTCACGTCAACGGTCACCGCGGGCGCGGGAGTGCAGCGGCCAAATCATTTGCTACCTACACTGCAATCCTGGATTTGTTGCCTTGGGCGCGGTTTTGTCGTATATAGCGGATCGCACCATCCCTGGACATGAGAGGAGATCGACATGCCGCGTGTATGTCTTCTTTGGACGACCGTAGTCGTGACCGCCCTCCTGCTCGCCGTTTCACCCGCTCCCGGTACGTCCGGAACGGCCTCCGTCGCGTCCTCCGACTGGCTGGGCCAGGCCCGCGACCAGGTCGCGCGTGCCGAGTACCACTTCAGCCCGCTGCCGGACGGCGCCTTCTCGGCCCCCAACCGGGCCCAGGGGTTGCGCCTGCGCGCCGACGCGAACGGCGTGCAACTGTCGCCGCGCAAGAAAGATAAGGCCTCCTGGAATTTCGGGCTGGCGCTCCGCGGCTTCGGCCGGGCCGGGGGGATGGTGACCGCCGGCCAGGCAGAGGTGCGCGCCGCGGGGGAGAGGGTCGAGCAGAGGCGACGGGCTCTCGGGATGACCGAGTGGTACGTCAACGGGACGAGGGGCATCGAGCAGGGATACACGATCGACGCCCGTCCCGCGGGCGGCGAGGACGGTTCCCCCCTGCTCCTCGAAATCGCCTTCTCCGGCCCTTTGGAAGCCCGCCAGGAGGAGAACGGCGCCGCGGTGAGGTTCGCCACGCGAGATGGCGAAACGGCGCTCCTCTACGAAGGGCTCATGGCGGTCGATGCATCAGGCGACCCGGTGGAATCTACCCTGGCGATTATTCCCGGCGCCCTGCGAATCAGCCTGCGCGACCAGGGACACCCCTACCCGATCGTCGTCGACCCCACGCTCGTCGTCCCGTCCTGGACGGTGTATGGAGATCAGTTCGACGAGCGCTTCGGTGCGTCGGTGGCGGGCGCGGGGGACGTGAACGGCGACGGCTTCGCGGACGTCCTCGTGGGGGCCTACCAGTACGACAACGGGGAGTTCGACGAGGGGGCGGCGTTCCTGTATTACGGCTCGACGACCGGCCCGTCGCCGCTGCCGGCCTGGACGTTCGAGCCGAACCAGACGGGGGCGTGGTTCGGCTACTCGGTCGCCTCCGCCGGAGACGTGAACGGCGACGGCTACGCGGACATCATCGTGGGCGCGCCGCTGTACGACGATCTCGTGGTCGACAACGGGCGTGCCTACGTGTTCCTGGGATCGTCCACGGGCCTCGGATTGCAGCCGGCGTGGACGGCCGGGATCAACCAGGCCAACGCCCGCTTCGGGACCGCGGTCGCGTCGGCGGGGGACGTGAACGGCGACGGAATCAAAGACGTCATCGTCGGCGCCCCGCTGTACGACAACGGGCAGAACGCCGACGAGGGGAGGGCCTTCGTCTACTTCGGATCGTTCGCCGGCCTGTCGAGCACGCCGAACTGGAGCGCCGGAAGCGGTCTGTTCTCCTCGGGGTTCGGTACGTCGGTCGCCGCGGCGGGGGATGTGAACGGCGACGGGTTCGGCGACATCATCGTCGGCGCGCCGCTGTACGATTTCGGGGGCTTCTTCGACGAGGGACGCGTCTTCGTCTACTTCGGATCGGCCTCGGGACCTTCGCTCAACCCGTCCTGGACAGCCGACGGGAACAAAGGCGTGGCCCATTTCGGCCAGTCGGTCGCGGGCGCCGGCGACGTGAACGCCGACGGCTTCGCGGACATCGTCATCGGCGCCCCTACGTACGACACAGGGCGCGTCTTCGTGTTTCACGGGTCGGTTGCGGGTCCGAGCCTGTCGCCGGATTTCATGGCCAAGAATGGCAGGACCCAGGCGGACCTCGGCGCGTCCGTGGCGGGCGTGGGCGACGTGAACGGCGATGGTTTCTCCGACATCGCGGTGGGCGCGCCGCGCACCGGGACCAGCACGAACCCCGCCGAGGGTAGCGTGCTCGTCTACTACGGTGGAAGTCACGGCCTGGGAAGCCAGCCCGGCTTCACCGTGACCGAGACGCACGCGAACGACCTGTTCGGCGGCTCGGTGGCGGGAGCGGGAGATGTCAACGGTGACGGAGTCACCGACATCATCGCCGGCGGCATTGGCCTGGACAATGCCGCGCAGTTTGTGGAGAACTCCGGGGGGGCGGAACTCATCCTTGGGTTTCGAACCCGCCAGAACCCATCACCGAAAAGCAGCCTCCACGGAGTGAGGTTCACGAACTAGGAGTCTCCGCCGCGTGCGCCCGCTTCGCGGCGCGCCGTCGCAGGATGGCGCGGTACAGAAGCACGAGCGCCGCGCACCCGAGCAGCGCGCCGAGCAGCCACACGCGCACGCGCCTGACCCGGCCCACGAGCAGGACGGCGCTGCCGCTGAGGGTGAACCCGAGACCGCCGAGCGCGGCCGCCCACAGCGCGCAGCCGAGGGCGTCGATCAGGGCGAAGCGCCACAGCGGCAGGCGCTGGACCCCCCAGAACACCATCGAGGCGACGCGCGTGCCGTAGATGAATCGCGCCACGATGATCTCGAGAGGGCCGAACCGGGCGGTGAACCGCCCGATCACCGGCTCCGCCCGGCGGTAGAGCTCTGTGCTCCTGATGGTGGACGAGTGCCACCGCCCGAGCCCGTAGTAGAAGACGTCCCCCGCGAAGCCGCCCAGGGCCCCGACCGCCACCGCCTCGGCCAGACGGAACATACCGAGGTGCGCCGTCACCCCGGCCAGCATCATGGTCACGTCCCCCTCGACGGCGGTGCCGAGGAAGACCATGATCAGGCCGAAACGGAGAAGGAGCGCCTCCATGGAACCCATTCTAATGAATCCCCGTTGAACAGGGCGCCCGCGGTCGCACCCCCGTGCTAGAATCCGCGGCTTCAACCCCCTGCCAAGGGACTGAACGCAACCTCTTCATGAGGCGTCAGACGATGCACCGCCTGCGGCGCAAGAGTCTCCGGCTGGTCCTGTTCCTCGCTCTCATGGTTGTTCTTCCCGCGTCCCGCCCGGGTCCGTTCGCCCTGGACGCGAAGACCGACGACAAGAAGCAGGCGAAGCTCGACATCAACGCGACTCCGGAAAACGCCCGCCGGATCGAATTCTCGACCGACGAGGGAACCTGGATGAGCCTGGACGTCTCGCCTGACGGCCGGACCATCCTGTTCGACCTCCTGGGCGACATCTACCGCGTCGGCATCGCCGGCGGGAAGGCGGAACGCGTCACGTCGGGACCGGCGTTCGACTACGCGCCGCGCTATTCGCCTGACGGCCGGACCATCGTGTTCTGCAGCGACCGCGGCGGCGACATGAACCTGTGGCTCATGAACGCCGACGGCACGGGGCCGCGCGCCCTGACCGAGGAGAAGGACGCCGTCTTCTCGTCCCCCTCCTGGACGCCGGACGGGCTGTACGTCCTGGCTCGCAAGGAGGACACGTCGAAGGCCGGCATCCCGCCGGTCGAGATCTTCATGTTCCACCGCGACGGCGGCTCGGGCATCAAGATCATCCCGAAGGACAAGATCGACACGTCCGCCGGACCGATCGCCAGTCCCGACGGCCGCTACATCTACCTGACCGGCAGGAAGGCCGATTTCTCCTACACGCCGAACATGTCGAACGGCCTGTGGCACGTCTATCGCTTCGATCGGAAGACCGGGGAGCTCGTGCAGCTCACGACCGCCCCGGACGGGGGCCTCAGGCCGACGCTCTCGCCCGACGGCAAGACGCTGATCTACGCCCGTCGCTCGGACGCGCGCACCTGGCTCTACCTGCGCGATCTCCGGTCCGGCGCCGAGCGGGTGCTGAGCCGGGAGCTGTCACGCGACGACCAGGAGGACTTCGCGCAGATGGACGTCCTGCCCGCCGCCGCTTTCACGCCGGACGGCCGGGCGTTCGTCTACTGGAGCGGCGGCAAGATCCACCGGCTCGACCTCGCGACCGGCGGCGACGCGACGATCCCCTTCGTCGCGGACGTGTCGCTCGATCTGCGACCGCTCCTGCGCGTCGAGACACCGGTGGGAGAGCCGGAGATGAAGGCGAAGGTCCTGCGCTGGCCGACGTTGTCGCCCGACGGCAAGCTGCTGGCGTTCGACGCCCTCGGCAAGGTCTGGATCTGCGACATCGCGTCCGGGAAGGCCGGAAAGCCCCGCCGTCTGACGAAGGACACCGTGCGCGAGTACGCGCCGGAGTTCTCCCCGGACGGCAGATCGATCGCCTACGTGACCTGGTCGGACGCCGACATGGGGCACGTCTGGAAGATTCGCTCCACGGGGGGAACGCCGGTCCGCCTGACGCGCACAGCCGGCCACTACACGAACCCCGCCTGGTCGCCCAAGGGGGACCGGATCGCCGTCGTCGCCGGCAGCGGCGCCGAGCTGCGCGGCCAGCAGCCGGAGTTCGACCCCTACTTCGAGATCCGCTGGCTTCCGGCCGAGCCGCCTCCCGGCGGGGCCGAGGCGGTCCCGGTGACGGCCGTCACGCCCTACGACACGGTGCGCTTCCATCCGGTGGCGGCCTGGGGCCCGGACGGCGATCGGATCTTCTTCGAGAAGCCGATCCCGCCGGCCGAGCCGGGAGGGGACGGCAAGGTCGATCTCGTCTCGGTCCGCCTCGACGGCACGGACGAGCAGCACCACCTGCGCTTCGTGCACGCCGAGGACGCCGTTCCCTCGCCCGACGGGGCGTGGGTCGCCTTCGTCACGCAGGACGACGTGTTCGTCACCGCCATGCCCCGTTCCGGAAAGGACCCGGTGGAGGTCTCGGCCGACAAGGGGGCCGTGCCGGTCTATCGGCTCAGCACCGAGGGGGGCGGCTACGTCGGCTGGAGCGACGGCGGCAGGCAGGTCGTCTGGGGGATGGCGAACACGATCTACCGGCAGGGACTCGATCGAGTGCGTGAAGCGATCCTGAAGAAGACACTCGCCGAGAAAGAGAAGGTGAAAGCGGGGGGCGAGGCGAAGGACGGCGGGCCGCAGGGCGACAAGGGGGGTGCCGAGGCGGCGCCCGAGATGCCGAAGCCGGAGGCCATCCCGGTGACGCTCGTCGTGCAGAAGCCGCGCCCGAAGGGCTCGGTCGTCCTGAAGAACGCCCGGGCCATCACCATGAAGGGGGACGAGATCCTGGAGCGCGCCGACATCGTCGTCACCGGCGACCGGATCGCGGCGATCGGCCGGTCCGGATCGGTCGCGGTCCCGGCCGGCGCCGGTGTTGTCGACCTCGCCGGCAAGACCGTCATCCCCGGTCTCGTGGACGTGCACGCTCACCTGCACTACTCGTCGATGGAGCTCTTCCCGGACAAGAAGTGGGAGTACGTGACCAACCTGGCGTACGGCGTGACCACCACGCACGACCCCTCGGCGCACAGTCAGGACGTGTTCGCGGAAGGGGAGATGGTCGAGGCGGGCGAGATGATCGGTCCGCGCATCTACTCCAGCGGCGACGTCCTGTACGGCGGTCAGACCGCCTCGATCTACACCAAGGTGGACAGTTTCGAGGACGCGCTGCACGCCGTGCGCCGCATGAAGGCATACGGCAGCCACTGGCTCAAGGTGTACCAGCAGCCGCGCCGCGAGCAGCGCATCTGGTTCGTGGAGGCGGGGCGCCAGGAAGGGGTCGGCGCGACGATGGAGGGGGCCGGCGAGCTGCACACCGACCTGACGAACCTCATGGACGGCTTCACCGGTCTGGAGCACTCGCTGCCGGTGCATATCTACAAGGACGTCGTCACGCTGGCGGCGCGCTCGGGCACGAACTATACGCCGACGCTCATCGTGTCGTACGGCGGGCCGACGGCGGAGTACTACTGGTACCAGCACGCCAATCCGCACGACGACGCCCGCCTGCGCAAGTTCACGCCGCACGAGATGCTCGATCCGCTCGGCCGCCGGAGGATCTGGTACCCGGAAGAGGAGTTCCACTTCCCGACGGTGGCGAACGGCGCGGCCCGCGTCGAGCGCGCCGGCGGCCGCGTCGCCCTGGGGGCGCACGGCCAGCTGCAGGGGCTCGGGGCGCACTGGGAGATGTGGGCCTTCACGATCGGCAACGGGATGACCCCGATGGAGGCGCTGCGGACCGCGACCTGGAACGGCGCCGAGGCGCTCGGCTTCGGCAAGGATCTCGGATCGCTCGAGAGCGGCAAGCTGGCCGACCTCGTCGTCATCGACGGGGATCCCCTGGCCGACATCCGCCAGTCGCAGAAGGTCGCCTTCACCATGAAGGACGGCGTGCTGTACGACGCCTCGAGCATGGACGAGGTCTGGCCGGAGAAGAAGCCGCTCGGCCCCTTCTTCTGGCAGCACTAGGACTCTCCGGCAAATTTCTTCTCCGGAACGCCCTGCCTCCGTTAGGATCGCGCCATGAGCGACAAGGGGACGGCTCCCCGATCGAAGAAGGAGGCCGCCCGGCAGAAGAAGCGGCTGCGCAGGGAGCGCAAGGCGAAGGGGAATGGCCGCGACGGTGGCATCCGCACGCCGGGGTTCAGGGATCTCCTGTTCAAGGACCTGCGACCGTCGGAGCTGCCGGCGAACTTCCGCCAGGACCTGAGACAGCTCTACCGCTTCTACCTCGACGAGGAGCGGCGCGCCCAGCTCGAGGCGATGGGCCGGGTTCGCCGTACCATCAAGCTGGTCGGCTGGACTCTGAAGAGCCTCCTCGCCAAGCTGACGCCCGGCCGGAGGCTGGCTCTGTTCGCGTCGATCATCATGTGCATCCTCGGACGGGTGCGCGTCCCGCTGGGCGACGCCACCCTTTCGACCAATCTCAGAGTCTGGGCCTACCTGTTCGTCTTCCTCGTGCTGATGCTCGAGATGAAGGACAAGCTCCTGGCCCGCGACGAGATCGAGATCGCGCGCCAGGTGCAGCTCGCGCTCCTGCCCGCCCGGCACCCGCAGCCCGAGGGCTGGTCGCTCTGGTCGTTCATGCAGCCGGCCAACGACGTCGGGGCCGACCTGGTCGACTACATCGTTCTGCCGGACGAGCGTCTCGGCGTCGTCCTGGGGGACGTCGCGGGAAAGGGGCTGGGGGCCGCGCTCCTGACGGCGAAGCTGCAGGCGACGCTGCGGGCGCTCGTCCCCGGCTGTCCTTCGCTCAGCGAGCTGGGCGGGCAGATGAACGAGGTCGTGCACAAGGACGGCATCGACAACCGTTTCGTGACCCTGTTCTACCTCGAGCTGCGGGCGGCGAGCGGGCGGCTGCGCTACCTCAACGCGGGGCATAATCCGCCGTTCGTCCTGCGGGAGAAGACGACGCAGAGCCTGCCGGCGTCCGCCATACCTCTCGGAATGATGGCCGGGACCGCCTACACGGAAGGGGAGCTGACGCTCGAGCCCGGGGATCTGCTGGTCATCTACTCCGACGGCCTGACCGAGGCGCGCAACTCGCAGGACGAGGAGTTCGGGGCCGATCGCCTGCAGGCGATGCTGCCGCGTCTGCGCGGGCTGACGGCCGAGGAGTGCGTGCGCCTCATCATCGGCGAGGTGAACGTCTTCCTCGGCCGGGAGCGCCCGCACGACGACCTGTCGCTCGTCGTCCTGACCCGGGCGGGCGGGTCGCGGGGAATCGTCCCGCCGCCGCGCGTGACGCCGCCGCCCTTGCCGATCTAGACACGGTGGGCGGCGCGCCCCATCGAGCGCTCGTGGATCGAAGACAGCGAGAGGATGGCGACGGTCGAACCGATGAGCGCCATCAGCATGTCTTCCTGCGCGTCCCAGGGGTCCCCCTGCATGCCGAGCCACTCGGGGCCCTTCGTCGGGTAGAACCCGACGACCATCCACCACTCCAGGATCTAGGCGACGCCGACGAGACCGAGCGACAGCTCGAAGATCCAGACCCCGTAATCAACCGGCCGGATCGCCGACCAGACGAGCGCGGCGCCTGTGACGGAAAGGAAGAGCGAGTACGGGCTGGGTCGTCGCATCGCGCGCTGGAGGGCGCGCAAGCGCGCCTCTATTCAGTGAGTCTCGCCTCCGGGGGTCCAGCGCATGCTCGCGAAGATGCTGCGCGCGGGGAGGAGGTAGTACTGCGCGTCTCCCAGCTCGCTCTCGGAGACGGGGGGACGCTGGTTGTTGATGTTGACGCCGTCGAGGCGGATCTCCATGTTCTGCAGCGCGTAGCCGATCCCCGCGGACCAGGTGATGTAGTCCGGGGCCACGGCGGTGTTGCGCTTGTTGAGGAAGCGGCTGCCGACCCAGTTGGCCCGCGCGCTGCCGCGCCAGCCGGTGCTCTTGCCGACGATGAACTCGGTCGAGGCCATGTTGCGGGCCGACATCTCCAGGCGATTCCCGCGGAGCTGCGTGGGCACGCCGCCGAACTCGGTGACGAAATCCCGGAAACGCGCGTCGTGCAGGCTGTAGACCACGCGCCACTCGAGCATCGGTTTCGGCTTCATCGCGGTCATCATCTCGATCCCGCGGAACCGCTGCGAGCCGCCGTTCACCAGGGCGGGAAGGCCGCCGACGACCTGCGACAGCACCAGGTTCGTGAAGTCCATCTGGAAGGCGCTCAGCTCGATGGCCATCCGGCCGCCCAGGAGGCCGCTCTTCACGCCCCCCTCGAACGTCTCGGCGGTCTCCGGTGCCAGGATCTCGGGATCGGCGTCGAGTCCGAAATCGATGGCCGCCGGCTTGAAGGTATTGCGGTAGTTGGCGAACAGGTCCAGATCGCTGCTGCCGCTCTTCCAGGTCGTCCAGGTCAGCCCCACGAAGCCGCTGCCGCGGATGATGTTCCGGCGATCCTCGGAAACCACTTCGGTCGAGCCGAACTCGAGACTGTCGGTGTTGCGCGACTCGGCGGCACGGTTGATCCTCCCCCCCGCCTCGACATGGATGCGATCGACCGGCCTCCAGACGATCTGGCTGTACAGACCGGAGAAATCCCGGCGGTCACGGATCTTCACGAGCGCCTGGTTCGGCAGGTCGCTGCCCGAGGGGGGGAAGCTGCCGTCGAGGTTGACCGAGTAGTCGAAGTCGCCGCCCCGGGCGTGCCCCTGGCCGTGCAAGTGGTCGAACCCCGCGATGACCTCCACCTTGCCGGCCGGATGGAGCACGAAATGACTGTCGAAGTAGGCGTCGAGGACCGGGATCGCCTGGCGGAATCCATGGGCATTGTCGGGGGGCGGTACGGCATCGACGAGAAAGCCGCGGAAGATACGCTGCCGCGAGTGGCTGAACGAGAGGGTGTTCGACCAGGTCGCGGAGCCGGCCGGGCGCTCGTAGGTGCCGTCCATCGTGTACTTCTCCTCGTCCAGGTAGGAGCCGATCGGATTCTGGTTCGAGTCGAACGGAACGAGCGGGGTGAGCTCGGCGCCGACGCGGGGGGTCGGGCTGCCGGGGTCCTGTCTCTGCGAGAAACCGTCCAGGTTGAAACGCAGGACACCCGGTCCGGCATGCAGGCTGTTCTGCCAGCGCACGTGCGCCCGCGCGAAGTCCATCCGGTCGTCCCTGAACCCCTGGTGCCCGCCGTCCACGCTGAGGGACGAGCTCACACCGCCCCATGGGGGGAGGGGAGTCGAGTAGGCGACCGAGCCGCTGTCATAGCTGCCGCCCGAGACGCGCAGGCTTGGCCCTCCTTCGCCCGGTGCTGTGTGCACGACGTTGATCACTCCCACGAACGACGTCGCTCCATACGTCACCGGCGCCGCCCCGCGCAGGACCTCGATCCGGTCCACGTTGGTGAGGTCGAGCGTCTCGAGAGAGGGATTGAAGGCCCCCCCCCAGGGGACCCCGTCCACCGTCACGAGAAAGGCGTCGAACTCCCGGAGGCCCCAGAACTCGGGGACCGACGAGGCCGGTCCTCCGTCCCCGCCCGGGGAGATGTCGACGCCGGCCAGGACCAGAAGCGCGCTCCTCAGATCGTAGGCCCCCCGGCGGATCAGCTCGTCGCGGGTGAGGACGGTGACCGAGGCGGGCGTGGTCCCGGTCTTCTCGGGAACGCGCGTGGTGATGACCTGCACATGCTCGACCAGGCCGGGCGGAGGCGCAGAGGGCGCATCCTCGGCCAGGATCAGCAGGCCGGAGGAGGCGAAGTGGATCGCGCACAGGACGGGAATGACTCGCAGGAGCCTCTTCGGTCGATCACGCATGAGATCCCCCCCTCACATGGGTTCGTCTGCGCTCAGCGCGCGCCGGTCGGCCATTTGGACTGTCACTGCCGGATCGTGGCCGATTGTACCATCACCCGCCCTGTGCAAGATGCGACCTGCGATGCGATCCGCTATGATAGGTTCTTTTCGCCATACGAAACGCCTCAGGAGGTCACACATGGCCACGTTCGAGAGAAGCGCCCACGTCGACTGGGAAGGGACCGTCAAGGAAGGGAAGGGGGAGGTGAAGGGAGCTACCGGCGCGTTCAGCCTGCCGGTCACCTTCCTCGCGCGCGTCGAGAAGCCCGGCGGGAAGACGAGCCCCGAGGAGCTGATCGCCGCGGCCCACGCCGCCTGCTACGCCATGGCGCTGTCGGGAACGATCGGGCGCAAGAACGCCAAGGCGCGACGCCTGCACGTCACCGCCACCGTCGGGGCCGATTTCGGCGAGGCCGGCCTGAAGATCCAGTCCTCCCGGCTTCACGTCGTCGCGGAAGGTCTCGAGGGCCTCACCGCCGCCCAGTTCACCGACGTCGCGAAGGAGGCGGAAGGTCGCTGTCCCGTCTCGAACGCCCTGCGCGCCAGCCTGAAGATCGACGTCGAAGCGCAGGTCAAGTAACCGCCTACCGTCAAACCTCCGCGAACGAGCCGGTGCCGGCGGCCCGGCGAATCGGCTAGACTGCCCGGCGCGTTCGATCAACGGCAGAAAATTTTTCGGGAGGTGAGAACATGCATCCTCGTGGACCCTCACGCCGCGGCCTCCTCGCCACCGCGGCGACTGCGCTCCTCGCGGCCGGGCTCAACGCCGCGACTCCGGACACTCCGAAGCCGGCCGCCCCCCCGGATGGAGCCGCGATACAGGAGGCGCCGCAGACGCCCGGAATCCCGAAGCCGACCACCGAGCACGGCCGGATGGCGCGCGCGGAAGGGGTCTGGGACGCCAGCGTCGAGGTCTCGATCGGCCCGCCGGGGACGCCGCCACAGCTCTCGAAGGCGGTGGAGACGAACCGGCTGTGTTGCGGCGGACTGTGGCTCGTGAGCGAGTTCAAGAGCAACCCCGGCTCGGCCCCCTTCGAGGGGCACGGCATCACCGGCTACGAGTCTGAGAAGAAGAAGTACGTCTCGACCTGGATCGACTCCGACCTGACAAGCCCGATGGTTTCGGAGGGGGCGTACGACGCCGCCGGGATGACGCTGACACTGCGCGGTTCGATGACCTCGAAGGGGAAAACGCTGCAGTGGCGCAGCGTCGAGGCCTGGAAGAGCGACGACACCCGGCAGTTCACGATGTTCATGCGCGGGCCGAATGGCAAGGAGACGCCCAGCCTGAACGTCACCTACACGCGGCGCAAGTAAGGAACTCCGGACAGGCTGGACCGCATGTCACAGATCTTCCACCGCAGCACCAACACCCTCTCCAGGGTGTCGATCTACGCCGCGGTGTTCGTCCTGGCGGGACTGACCTGGGTGCTCATGGCGCTCGACCGCTCGCCGTACACCACCAAGCAGGGGATCGTGCTGCGACAGCCGGTGCCGTTCAGCCACGAGCACCACGTGGCCGGCCTGGGGCTGGACTGCCGTTATTGCCACACGTCGGTCGAGACGTCCAGCTTCGCTGGAATGCCGCCCACCGCGACCTGCATGAACTGCCACAAGCTGATCTGGGCCGACAGCGACATGCTGGAGCCGGTGCGCGCGAGCCTCAGGGACGATCGCCCGATCGTATGGACCCGCGTCCACGATCTGCCCGATTTCGCCTACTTCGATCACAGCATCCACGTGGCCAAGGGGATCGGGTGCGTGTCGTGCCACGGCCGCGTGGACCAGATGCCGCTCATGCGCCAGGCGGCGCCGCTGCAGATGGAATGGTGCCTGGAGTGCCACCGCCACCCCGAGGCGCACGTGCGGCCGCGCTCCGAGGTCTTCAACCTGAATTGGGCGGCGGCGGACCAGGCGTCGCTCGGTCCCCGTCTGGTCAAGGAGTACGGCATCAGGAGCGTGCGGGACCTGACGAGCTGCTCCACCTGCCACAGGTGACGGTACGATGAGCGGGACGACCCGTACGGATCAGCCTCGAGGGCCGGCGCCGGATGTCGCCACCACACGGGCCCGGCTCGCCTCGTCGCGCGGCCGCGAGTTCTGGCGGAGCCTCGAGGAGCTGTCGGGCGACCCCGCCTTCCAGGATCTCTTGAAAGACGAGTTCCCGGCCGGCGCCTCGGAGTGGGAGGACGGGCTCGACCGCCGCCGCTTCCTGCAGCTGGCCGCCGCCTCCCTCGCGTTCGCGGGGCTCTCCGCCTGCACGCGCCAGCCGCTGGAATCGATCGTTCCGTACACGAAGCAGCCGGAGGAAATCGTCCCAGGCCGGCCCCGTTTCTTCGCGACGGCAGCGACTCTCGGCGGCTACGCCGCCGGTCTCCTGGTCGAGACCCACGAGGGGCGGCCCACGAAGATCGAAGGGAACCCGGATCATCCGGCGAGTCTCGGAGCGACCGACCTGTTCGCCCAGGCGCTGGTCCTGGGGCTGTACGATCCCGATCGCTCGCAGCTCCTCTTGGAGCTCGGCGAAATCCGTCCCTGGAACGCCTTCGTCCAGAGGATGCAGGCGGCGCTGCGCCCCCAGCAGGCGCTCGGCGGCGCCGGGATCCGAATCCTCACCGGGACCGTCACCTCCCCCACGCTGGGGGACCAGCTCCGCGCCCTGCTCGCCCGCTTCCCCAAGGCGGTCTGGCACCAGTACGAGCCGGCCGGCCGGGACAACGCGCGCCTCGGGGCGCGTCTCGCCTTCGGTGAGTGGGTCGAGACCCGCTACGATTTCTCCAGGGCCGATGTGATCCTGGCGCTCGACGCGGACTTCGCGGTCGAGATGCCCGGCAGCGTGCGCTACGCGCGCGATTTCGCCGATCACCGCCGGGTGCGCCACGGCGAGGCGCGCATGAGCCGGCTGTACGCCGTGGAGAGCACGCCGACGGCAACGGGGACTCTCGCCGACCACCGATTGGCGGTGCGCGCGGCGCAGGTGCCCGGGATCGCCCTGGCCTGCGCCGCGGAGCTGGGCCTGGTCCCGGCCGGTTCGTCCCCTTCTCTTCCCGCCGACTCGAAGCGTTTCGTGACGGCCGCCTGCGCCGACCTGAAGCGGAACGCCGGGCGCGGCCTCGTCGTCGCCGGCGAGACGGCGCCGCCCGCGGCCCACGCGCTGGCGCACGCCCTCAATCACCGCCTCGGCAACGCCGGCGTGACGGTCCTCCACACCGATCCGGTCGAGGTCGAGCCGGTCGATCAGACGGCGTCGATCAGCAGACTCGTCGAGGACATGCGGGCCGGCCGCGTCGACCTCCTGGCGATCGTCGGCGGCAACCCGGTGTTCGACGCGCCGGCCGACCTCGGGTTCACCGACGCTCTCCTCAAGGTGCCGCTGCGCGTCCACCTCGGCCTGGAGGAGGACGAGACCTCGGAATACTGCCACTGGCACATCCCCCAGGCTCATCCGCTCGAGACCTGGAGCGACGCGCGGGCCCACGACGGCACGGTCACCGTGATGCAGCCGCTCATCGAGCCCCTGTACGGCGGCCGATCGGCGCACGAGCTTCTCTCGGCCTTTCTGGACGACCCGCCCCGGCACGGACGGGAGGTGCTGCGCGATCGCTGGCGCAAGAGGGCGCCGTCGGCGGACTTCGAGGCGTTCTGGCGCAAGGCGCTGCACGACGGAATCGTCCCCGGAACGGCCCTTCCGCCGAGGAACGTCGCGCTGCGGGCGGGGGCGATCGAGGAGGCCTGGGAGCAGACCAATAATTCGATCATGCTCGCGGCGACGTCCGGCATCGCCGCTGGCGGCGGACTGGGCGAGGCGAGAGATCGGATCCTCGAGGTGATCTTCCGCCCCGATCCGACGATCCATGACGGTCGGTTCGCCAACAACGGCTGGCTTCAAGAGACACCGAAGCCTCTGTCGAAGATGACCTGGGACAACGCCGCCTACCTGGCGCCCGCGGCCGCCGAGCGCCTCGGGATCGCCAGCGGCGACATCGTCGAGATCGAAGTCGAGGGGAGGACGGTCGAGGCCCCCGCCTGGGTGCAGCCCGGCCACCCGGACGGCGCGCTCACGGTGCACTTCGGTTACGGACGCACGAAGTGCGGCCGCGTAGGGACAGGGACCGGCTTCAACGCCTATGTCCTGAGGACTGCGCGGGGGATGTGGTCGCATCCGGCCGCGTCGATCCGCAGCACGGGGAAGCGCCAGGCGCTGGCGTGCACCCAGGAGCACTTCAGCATGGAAGGACGCGATCTCGTCCGCGTCGGAACGCTCGCGGAGTACAGGTCCGACCCCGGGTTCGCCCGTAAGAAAGAGGAGCCGCCGCCGAAGGACGCGACCCTCTACCCGGGGTTCAACTACGAAGGGCACGCCTGGGGTGTGGCGATCGATCTGTCCTCGTGCACCGGCTGCAACGCCTGCGTGGTGGCCTGCGTGGCCGAGAACAACATCCCGGTCGTCGGCAAGGACCAGGTGCGTCGCGGGCGCGAGATGCAGTGGCTCCGCATCGACCGCTACTACGAAGGGGGCCCCGACGACCCGGACGCGCACCACCAGCCGGTCATGTGCATGCAGTGCGAGCAGGCGCCGTGCGAGGTGGTCTGCCCGGTCGGCGCCACCAGCCACAGCAGCGAGGGGCTCAACGACATGGTCTACAACCGCTGCGTCGGGACGCGCTACTGCTCCAACAACTGTCCGTACAAGGTCCGCCGCTTCAACTTCCTGCAGTACAGCGACGAAAAGACGCCGGTCCTGAAGCTGGGACGGAACCCGGATGTCACGGTGCGATCGCGCGGCGTCATGGAGAAGTGCACCTACTGCGTGCAGCGGATCAACTCGGCGCGCATCACCGCCGAGAAGGAGGACCGGCCGATCAAGGACGGCGAGATCACCACCGCCTGCCAGCAGGCCTGTCCGACGCAGGCGATCGTGTTCGGCGACGTCAACGACCCCTCGTCGCGCGTCAGCCGTCTGAAGGCCGAGCCGGCGAACTACGGCCTCCTGGAGCATCTCAACACGCGCCCGCGCACCACCTACCTGGCGAAGATCGTCAACACCAACCCCGATCTCGAGAAGGGGAAGGGATGAAGGACCGGCCGCCGATCATCGCTCCGGGGTACACCTCCGCCTCGGTGACCGACAAGATCAGCGCGGTCGTTCTGCGCGGCACGCCGCGCTGGTGGTTCGCCGCGTTCGGGGCCGCCTTCCTGCTGGTGATGCTCCTCCTTTTCACTCTCGGCCACCTGTTCCTCCGCGGCATCGGGATCTACGGCGTCAACATCCCGGTCGGCTGGGGCTGGGACATCACCAACTTCGTCTGGTGGATCGGGATCGGCCACGCCGGGACGCTGATCTCCGCCATTCTTCTCCTGCTGCGGCAGGACTGGCGGAACTCGATCAATCGGTTCGCGGAGGCGATGACGTTGTTCGCCGTGGCCTGCGCCGGCATCTACCCGGTGGCGCACCTCGGCCGGCCCTGGGTCCTCTACTGGCTTCTCCCGTACCCGAGCACCATGGGAGTCTGGCCGCAGTTCCGGAGCCCGCTGGTGTGGGACGTCTTCGCGGTGTCGACCTACGCGACCATCTCGCTTCTCTTCTGGTTCGTCGGTTTGATCCCCGACCTCGCCACGCTGCGCGATCGGTCCAGGCACCGTTTCGCGCGAATCGTCTACGGGATCCTGGCGATGGGCTGGCGCGGCTCGGCGCGGCACTGGCACAACTACGAGTCGGCCTACCTGATGCTGGCCGGCCTGGCGACGCCTCTGGTCGTGTCGGTGCACAGCGTAGTCAGCTTCGACTTCGCGGTCGGGGTCGTCCCCGGCTGGCATTCGACCATCTTCCCGCCGTACTTCGTCGCCGGGGCGATCTTCTCCGGCTTCGCGATGGTCCTGACGCTCGCCATCCCGCTGCGGGCGCTGTTCGGCCTCGAGGACTTCATCACCGACAGGCATCTTCAAAACATGGCCAAGGTGATGCTCGCCACCGGTCTCATCGTGACCTATGGCTACCTGATCGAGATCTTCATGGCCTGGTACGGCGACAACCGCTACGACATGTACATGTCGGTGAACCGGATGCTCGGCCCGTACGCCTTCCAGTTCTGGTCTCTCATCGCCTGCAACGTCATCGCTCCGCAGGTGCTGTGGATCAAGAGGGTGCGCCGCTCGCCCGCGTTCCTGTTCGTCATCGCGATCGTGGTGAACATCGGCATGTGGCTGGAGCGCTACGTCATCATCGTCACGAGCCTGCACCGGGACTTCCTGCCGTCGTCCTGGGGCATGTACTCCGGGACGATCTGGGACTATTCGACCTTTCTCGGGACGATCGGCCTGTTCCTGGCGCTCATGTTCCTGTTCATCCGCTTCCTGCCGATGATCTCGATCTTCGAGATGCGCGCCATCCTGCCGGAGGCGCGGGCCGAGGAGGTGAAGGAATGACCCGAAGGCAGCCGCAGCGCCTGTACGGCATGATGGCCGAGTTCGCGACGCCCGGCGACCTGGTCGCGGCCGCCGAGGCCGCGCGCTCGGCCGGCTACCGGAGGATGGACGCCTTCACCCCCTTTCCGATCGAGAGGCTGTCGGAGGCGCTCGGCCACCGGCCGTCGCGCGTCCCGATGCTCGTCCTCATCGGAGGGATCATCGGGGCCCTGGCCGGGTACGGGCTGCAATACTGGATCTCGGCCGTCACGTATCCGCTCAACGTCGGCGGCCGTCCGTACAATTCCTGGCCGGCGTTCATCCCGGTGACCTTCGAGGTGACCATCCTGATCGCGGGGATCTTCACCGTCTTCGGCATGCTCGCCCTGAACGGCCTGCCGACGCCGTACCATCCGGTGTTCAACGTCGCGCGCTTCGCGCTGGCGAGCCGGGACCGCTACTTCCTGTGCATCGAGTCGAAGGATCCGAAGTTCGACGAGGCGGCGACGCGGGCCTTTCTCGCCGATCTCCGTCCGAGCGGAGTGTTCGATGTCGAGCCCTGAGGCGGGGGCCGGCCGCGCGCGCCGGGCCGGGGCCGTCCTGGCTCTGTGCGTTGCCGTGGCCGCCTGCCGCCAGGACATGTTCAACCAGCCGAAGGTGAAGCCGCTGGCGGAGAGCGACTTCTTCGAGGACGGGTCGGGGGCGCGACCTCCCGTGGAAGGAACGGTGGCGCGCGGCGAGCTGCGGGCCGACCGGGTCTTCCATACCGCCATCGGCCCGGACGGAAAGTTCGTGGCGACGCTCCCCGTGCCGCTGACGCGGGCGCTGCTTTTGCGCGGTCAGGAGCGCTTCAACATCTTCTGCTCCCCCTGCCACGGACGGGTCGGCGACGGCCGCGGGATGATCGTCCAGCGCGGCTTCAAGCAGCCCCCCTCGTACCACATCGACCGTCTGCGGGAGCAGCCGATCGGCTATTTCTTCGACGTGATCACGAACGGCTTCGGCCAGATGTCGGGCTACGCAGCCCAGGTTCCGCCCGCCGACCGCTGGGCGATCGCCGCCTATATCCGGGCGCTGCAGCTGTCGCAGCACGCGCCGGTCCAGCAGGTTCCCGCGCGCGATCGGGCGGAGATCGAGAGGGTGCGTCCGTGAGCGGGACCGCCGCGGTGCCGCTCGCCCCCTCCGCCTACGCGCCCCCCGCGGGGCTTCTGTCGATCCGGCGCGTCTCCCTTCTGATCGGCGCCGCCGGGGCGGCCGCCAGCCTGGCCGGCGCGCGCTTCGACCCGTCGCAGTTCTTCCGCTCGTATCTCGTCGCCTTCCTGTACTGGCTGTCGATCGCCCTCGGCTGCTCCGCCATCGGCATGCTGCACCACCTGACGCGCGGCGCCTGGGGCCTGATGATCAGGCGCGTGCTCGAGGCGGCCGCCGGGACGCTGCCTCTCGTCGCCCTGTTCTTCGTGCCGCTGCTCTTCGGTCTCGGCGACCTGTATCGCTGGGCGCGCCCGGACGAGGTCCGGGGGAATGCCCTCCTCGAGCACCAGGCGATCTTCCTGAACGTGCCGTTCTTCGTCGCGCGCGCCGCGATCTACTTCGCGATCTGGTGCGGCTTCGCCTTGATCCTCGGCCGGCTGTCGGCGCGCCAGGACGCGACCGGCGACGCTGGCCTGCAGCGCCGCATGCAGATGATCGCGGCGCCCGGGCTCGCCCTGTACTGCCTGACCGCCACGTTCGCGTCGATCGACTGGCTGATGTCGCTCGACTCGCGGTGGTCCTCGACGATCTACGGCGTCTACTTCGTCGGCGGGCAGGCGATCGCCGGTCTGTCGTTCGCCATCCTGGTCGCCCTCTACCTGCGCGAGCGGGGCGGGATGTCCCAGGCGCTCCGGCCGATCCATTTCCACGACTACGGCAAGCTCCTGCTGACGTTCGTGGTCCTGTGGGCCTACTTCGCCGTCTCGCAGCTCATCATCATCTGGTCGGGCAACCTGGCCGAGGAGATCACCTGGTACCGCGGCCGTCTCCTGGGCGGCTGGAGCGGCGTGTCGCTCCTGCTCGTCCTCCTGCACTTCGCCCTGCCGTTCGTCCTGCTCCTGTCGCGCGAGGGGAAGCGCAACTCCGCGCGCCTGGGGGTGGTGGCGGTCCTGCTTCTCCTGATGCGCTGGGTCGATCTCCACTGGCTGGCTGCGCCGGCGTTCTCGCCGGAGCGGCCCGCGTTCCACTGGCTCGACGCGGCGACGATGACCGCGCTGGGGGGCTTCTGGATCGCCGCGTTCGCGCGCCTCCTGGCGCGCCGGCCCCTCCTGCCGGTGCGCGATCCGTCCCTGCCGGAGGCGCTGGCGCATGACTGAGCCGAGGGGCAGGAAGGAGGCGGTGCCGCAGGCGGACGCCGGGTTCGACCGCGAGCTCGACGTGCGGAGTGTCGGGCTCTTCGGGGTCGGCCTGGCTCTCGTCATGATCGTGCTTCTCGCGGCGCTGTGGATCCTCCTGGCGCACTGGAAGACGCGGCAGACCGCCCGCGACCCGCGGCCGTCCCCCCTGGCCGAGGCGAACGCGCCGAGGCCGCCGCCCGAGCCGAGACTGCAGGCGGCTCCGGTGAAGGACATGGACGAGCTGCGGGCGCGCGAGACCTCGACACTGACCTCCTACGGCTGGGTCGACCGGCAGGCAGGCGTGGCGCGGATCCCGATCGACCGGGCCATCGATCTTCTGCTTGCGAGCGGGCTGCCCGCGCCGCGCCCCGAGCCGACCCCCGCGCCGCAGCTGAAGAAGACACGGCGCGCCCGCGGTGCCTCGTGATCCGCCGGAAAGGATTGCCGCTGCTCGTCCTTCTCGCCGCGATCTCCGCCGCGGCCGCTGAGCCCGGGGTGCCCGGCGGTGGGGAGTCGCCGGCCGACGCGCCGCTGCCGGTGGCGCTCCAGGTCGGGTTCGACCAGAGGCTCGGCGGGCAGGTGCCGCTCGATCTCCAGCTCCGGGACGAGGAGGGGAGGACGGTCCGGCTCGGCGACCTCTTCGGCGGGCGGCCGGTGATCCTGTCGCTTGCCTACTATGACTGCCCGATGCTGTGCGGCATGTCGCTGCAGGGGATCGCCTCGAGCCTGAAGACGCTGTCGTTCGACGCCGGCAGGGAGTTCGAGGTCGTCACCGTCAGCTTCAACCCGAAGGAAACGGCGGCGCAGGCCAGGGTCAAGAAGATTCAGATGCTCGATCTTTACGGCAGGGCGGGTGCGGCGTCCGGCTGGCGCTTCCTCACCGGAGACGCGGAGCCGATCAGGAGACTCACCAAAGCCGTCGGCTTCCGCTATGCCTGGGACGAAGAGCAGAAGCAGTACGCGCACCCGACCGGCATCGTCCTTCTCACGCCGACCGGCCGGATCGCGCGCTATTTCTTCGGCGTCGAGTTCGCGCCGAAGGACCTGCGTCTCGGCCTCATCGAGGCGGCGGACAACCGGATCGGCACGCTCGCCGATCGGCTGCTCCTGCTGTGCTACCGCTACGACCCGAAGACCGGGCGGTACAGCGGACTCGCGATCAACCTGGTCCGGACGGGTGGGATCGTCACGCTCCTGGTCCTCGGCGCCTGCATCGCCGTGGCGGTGCGCCGCGAGAAGGCGCGCGCTCCGGGGCCGCACGCGCGCGGAAGGAAGGGCGCCTGATGTTCGAGAACGCCCCGCTCTTCCCGGAACGGGCCTCGGCCATCGCCAGGCAGGTGGACCACCTGTTTCTGTTCGCGCTGGGGGGCGCCGCCTTCTTTTCGATCCTGATCGCGGTCCTCATCTTCTACCTGGGGATAAGGTACCGCCGGCGCTCGCCGTCCGAGGTCGGCAGGCCGCCGGCGGAGCACTCCCGGTCAACGACGATCCTGGAGGCGACCTGGTCGCTGGTGCCGCTCGGGCTCCTGACGATCCTGTTCGTCTGGGGTGCGCGTCTCTACTTCGTCATCGCGCGGCCGCCCGCCAACGCCTCGGAACTTCAGGTTATCGGGAAGCAGTGGATGTGGAAGATCCAGCACCCGGAAGGGAACCGCGAGATCAACGAGCTGCACGTCCCGGTGGGCCGGCCGATCCGGCTGACCCTGACCTCCGAGGACGTCATCCATTCGTTCTTCCTTCCGGAGTTCAGGATCAAGACGGACGTCCTGCCCGGACGTTATTCGTCGCTCTGGTTCGAGGCCGACCGGATCGGGACCTACCACCTGTTCTGCGCCCAGTACTGCGGCGCCGAGCACTCCCGAATGACCGGCAGGGTCGTGGTCATGGAGCCGCACGACTACCAGTCGTGGCTGGCGGGAGAGAGGCGCGGCCGGCCGCCCGCCGAGTCCGGCGCGGCGCTGTTCGTGTCCAAGGCCTGCGTCACCTGCCACCGCCCCGACACGGCGGCGCGCGCCCCGGTCCTCACCGGGCTATTCGGCAGGAAGGTCGCCCTGCAGGACGGGCGGAGCATCGTCGCCGACGAGGGGTACATCCGCGAGTCGATCCTCAACCCCCAGGCCAAGATCGTGGCCGGATACCAGCCGATCATGCCGACCTTCCAGGGACAGGTCGGCGAGGAGGAGCTCCTGCAGCTCATCGACTACGTCAAGACGCTCAAACCGCACGGAGGCTCGTGATGGCCGTGCGACCGGCCGAGACCGGCCCCCCGCCGAAGGACCATTACCTGAACTCCGGCTACGGCATCAAGTCGTGGCTGCTGACGACCGATCACAAGAGGATCGCGATCCTCTACCTGATCTCCATCACCTTCTTCTTCGCCATCGGCGGACTGATGGCGGTCCTGATCCGGATGGAGCTGGCGACCCCCGAGGGGGACCTGTTCCAGTCGGACACCTACAACCGTCTGTTCACCATGCACGGCATCATGATGATCTTCTTCTTCCTGATTCCGTCGATCCCCGCCGTCCTCGGAAACTTCCTCGTGCCGATCATGGTCGGCGCCCGCGACCTGGCCTTCCCGCGTCTCAATCTGATGTCGTGGTACATCTTCAACCTCGGCGGCCTGTTCACCATCTGGGCGCTCCTGCACGGCGGGGTCGACACCGGCTGGACCTTCTACACGCCGTACAGCACGCGCTACGCCAACACGCACGTCATCGCCACCGGGCTCGGCATCTTCATCGCCGGATTCTCGTCGATCCTCACCGGGCTGAACTTCGTGGTGACGATCCACCGCATGCGGGCGCCGGGGCTGACCTGGTTCCGCCTGCCGCTGTTCATCTGGGCGATGTACGCCACGAGTCTCATCATCATCCTGGGGACGCCGGTCCTGGCTGTCACGCTCCTGCTGCTCGTGGCCGAGAGGCTGTTCCGGATCGGCATCTTCGACGCGTCCCTGGGGGGCGACCCGCTGCTGTTCCAGCATCTGTTCTGGTTCTACTCGCACCCCGCCGTGTACATCATGATCCTGCCGGCCATGGGCGTCGTGAGCGAGATCGTCCCGGCGTTCGCCCGCAAGAAGATCTTCGGCTACCGCTTCATCGCCTACTCCAGCCTCGGGCTCGCGGTGCTGAGCTTCCTGGTGTGGGCGCATCACATGTTCGTCGCCGGCATGTCGATCTACGCGGCGGCGGTCTTCTCGGCCCTGTCGATGCTGGTCGCCGTGCCGTCGGCGGTGAAGGTGTTCAACTGGACCGCGACCCTGTACCAGGGGTCGGTATCGTGGGAGACGCCGATGCTGTATGCCCTCGGCTTCATCGGCCTGTTCACCATGGGAGGCTTGACCGGCGTCATGCTGGCGAGTCTCGGCATCGACGTGCACGTGCACGACACCTATTTCATCATCGCGCACTTCCACTACATCATGGTCGGCGGCGCCATCATGGGATATCTCGGGGGGCTGCACTACTGGTGGCCGAAGATCACCGGGAAGCTGTACCCGCGGTTCTGGTCGCGCATCTCGGCGATGGTGATCTTCATCGGCTTCAACGTGACGTTCTTCCCGCAGTTTATCCTCGGCTACCTCGGCATGCCGCGCCGCTACCACGTCTACCCGCCCGAGTTCCAGGTTCTGAACGTGATGTCGTCCGCGGGCGCCACCATCCTGGGGGTCGGCTATCTCATCCCGCTCATCTATTTCATCTGGTCGATGCGCTACGGCCCGCACGCGTCGGAGAACCCGTGGGGCGTCGTCGGCCTCGAGTGGGAGACGACTTCGCCCCCGCCGACCGACAACTTCGAGGAGACCCCCGTGGTCACGACCGGTCCGTACGAGTACCCGCAGGCGGGGGAGGTGGCCGGTGTCCTCTGAAGCCGCCGCGGCCGCCGCGGCGCGCCACGCGACCACGGCCCCGGCGCACCAGTTCGATTCGACGGCCCAGCAGCGCGAGACCGCCTCGCTCGGGATGTGGGTCTTCCTCGTGACCGAGATGATGTTCTTCGGCGGTCTGTTCCTGGCGTACGTGGTGTACCGCGCCGCCTACCCGCGCGCCTTCGTCCTCGGCAGCCACGAGCTCGACATCGTCCTCGGAACGACCAACACCGCCGTGCTGATCGCCAGCAGCCTCACCATGGCGCTGGCGGTGCGCTCGGCGCAGCTCGGCCGGAGCCGCGGCCTCGTGACGTTCCTGGT
This sequence comes from Candidatus Dormiibacterota bacterium, assembly GCA_035635555.1. NCBI lineage: Bacteria > Bacillati > Candidatus Dormiibacterota > Candidatus Dormiibacterota bacterium. Next base: position 273,925 of record DASQAT010000035.1, on the reverse strand, counting down.
CCTGACGATGATCCTGGGGAGCGTCTTCCTGGGAATCAAGGCCTACGAATACCACCACAAGTACGTCGAGGGATTCGTGCCGGGGCCTGACTTCCATTATCCCGGCGCGGAGGAGCCGCACGTCCGGATCTTCTTCTGCCTCTACTTCGGCCTGACCGGCCTGCACGCCCTGCACATGATCATCGGGCTCGGTGTCCTCGCCGTGATGCTCGTCATGGGGGCGCGCGGCCGCTTCGGACCAGGCTATTACAATCCGATCGAGTGCTCGGGCCTTTACTGGCACTTCGTGGATATCGTCTGGATCTTCCTCTTCCCGCTCTTGTATCTCGTCGGGAGGCATACGTGAAGATCGCGCCCGGCGAAGCACACGTCGTCCCGGTCGGAGTCTATCTTGCCGTGTTCGTGGCCCTCATGCTGCTGACCGCCGTAACGACCGCCGCGGCCTTCCACGACCTCGGGCCGCTCAACAACGTCGTCGCGCTCGGCATCGCCACGCTGAAGGCAACCCTCGTCGTCCTGTTCTTCATGCACGTGCGCTACGGCACGCGCCTGACACCGCTCGTGATCACCGCCGGCCTGTTCTGGCTGGTCATCCTCATCGCCCTGAGCCTGACCGACTACCTCACGCGCGGCTGGCTGGGCGTCCCGGGGCGGTAATCACGAAGGCAGGACGAACGGAATCTGCGCCGCGGCGGCGGGGGTGAAGCGCAACAGGCAGCGGAAGGCGGCCGCGTGGGCCTGCGGCTCCGGAGTGTCGGCAATCAACAGCGCAGCGATGAGGTCTCGCCAGCGCAGAAGCTCACGCCGACGCGTTTCTTGCTTCTGGACCTGCACCGTCAAGTCGACCAGCGCGAGTACCCGCTCATAGCACGTGAGCAGGCGGTCTCGATCAGAAAGGCCCTGGAGTTTGGAGGCCCGGTTCATCTCGTTCGCGATCATCAGCACCTGCTGGTCGAACGAGAAGCTGGCCCACCGCTGAGGCGACAGCGCCGCATGCTGGCTCTTCATCATGTCGACTTCCCGCCCTGCCCCGGAAAGCAGTTCGCGCCCCAGAGATCCGCCTGGGCGCTGCCCTGTTCCAGAAGCAGCTGCTCCGCGTCGGCGTGAAGCTCGCCGCCGACGGAACCGGGCAGTTCGTGGCTCATGGGGGTTCTTTATAACCGCCCTGCCCTGATCAGGCAAACTGCCGGCTGGTGGTTGCCCTACGCCCCCGGCTCGATCGTCAGGTCGCCGCTGCCGGTGTCGACGTCGATTTTGGTGCGGGCGTCGCCGCGGCGGTAGCCGATGACCTCCTTGTGGCGGACGATCGGCTGTGCGTCGTTGTACCGTACCAGCAGGTCGCCGCTCCCCTGGTCGGCGAGCGCCTCGAAGGAGGCGCTGGGGGCGAGACGGAGGACGACGTCCCCCGAGCCTGTGTCGGCCTTGACGCGCGTCAGGCGGGTGCCGTGGTTCTCGAGACGGACGCTGCCGGAGCCGGTGTCGGCGAGGAATTCCTGGATGTCCCCTTCGGTGACGCGCACGTCCCCCGAGCCGGTGTCGACGTCCATGTGAAGCGCCGTCACCTTGCGGACCGTCACGTGTCCCGAGCCGACGTCGCAATGGACGGTGTCGCCGCTGAAGCCGGTCAGGTCGCAGTCGCCGCTTCCGGTGTCGCAGGAGAACGCTCCGGACGCGTCGGTCGCCGTGACGTCGCCCGAGCCGGTGTCGGTCCTGATCTCCCCCTTGACCGACGCGATCGTGATGTCGCCGCTCCCGCTGTCGAACAGGATCCTCCCCTCCAATCCCTTTCCCTCGAGGAAGCCGACCAGGTTGCGGAAGACGGCGTTGTCGAGATGGCGTGGCACCTGCACCTCGACGTCGGCGTAGAGCAGGACACCGCTCCGCTCGCTGACTTTCACCTTGTGACCGTCGTACTCGGTGTTGCTGCTGCTCCCGCCGAACATCGAATCGAGGATTCCCGCCTCCTTCCGGTGACCCGGATAGCGCAGGGAGGATTCTTCGTCGAGCGGGTAGCGCACGCGCAGGGTCGGCACGCCCATCCTGCCGGCGACCTGCTCGAATCTGACGGCGTTGGCCAGGGCGTCGGTCTCGGCGTGGACGGTGGCCACGGCGGCGACCGTCCTGCCGCTCGCCGGGACGACGCGCATCGTGCCGGCCAGGTTTTCGACCGCGAAGTGGCCGAGCGCGTCGGCCGACAGCTCGGCGCGGACGGTGCGCGTGGTCTCGGCCGAGGCGACCGATGTCAGGGCCAGGAGCGCCAGGACGCTGAGGAAGAGCACTGCGGTTTTCGATCGCATCGGGATCCCCCCTGGACAGACTTCCGGTTCAGAACTACGCATGAAACGCGAACCGGCCCGCGCAGGTTCCAGCCTGCGGTTCACTGGAGCGGCAGCCGCAGCCGCGCCCGGCACCCCGGCTCGCGGTCGCGGTTCTGCAAGGTCAGGCTGCCGCCGTGGGCCTCGGCGATCTGGCGGCTCAGGACCAGGCCGATGCCGGACCCCTGCTGCTTGGTGGTGAAGAATGGAACGAACAGGTTCGTGGTGTTCGGGAGACCCGGGCCGTCGTCCTCGACGAACACTTCAAGAGCGGCGGGGGAGCCGTTCACCCGGTGCCAGCCGCAGCGCACGCCGCCGCCGGTCTCGAGGGCCGCGTCGACGCCGTTCCGCACCAGGTTGATCAGGAGCTGCTCGAGCTGGTCGGCGTCGGCCCGCACGGTCGTCTCGGGACCCGGGTCGAGGAGGACGGCCAGCCTCGTCTCGAGCCCGGCGACCCGGCGCACCAGCGGTCCCACGGCGACGCTGGCGAAGCGCGGCGGCGGCAGGCGGGCGAGCCGGGCGTAGCCGTCCATGAAGCGGCTGAGCGATTCGGAGCGAGCGGCGATGACCTCGAGGCCGCGTCGCATGTCATCCTCCCAGTCGGGGGGGCGCGGCTCGCGATCGACCAGCTGCTCCAGGCTGCCGGCGAGCGACTTGATCGGGGCGAGGGAGTTGTTCAGCTCGTGTCCCATGACGCGGATGAGGCGCTGCCAGGCCTGGCGCTCCTCCTCGCGCAGCGCGCGGCTGACGTCGCTCAGGACCAGGAGCTGGTGCGACAGGCCGCCCTGACGGAAGGTGCCGCGACGCACCTCGAACCGCCCGGTCCGTCCGGGGAAGGCGAGGTCGAGGATCGGCGCCGCGTCCGCCCGCAGGCAGCCGGCCAGCCCCAGCTCGGCGGCGTCGGCCCCCGGCAGGCGCTCGACCGGGCGCGCCAGCAGGCGCTCACCGGCCCGGTTCACGAGGCGCAGCCGGTCGTCGCCGTCGAAGGCGAACACCGCGACGTCGATCTCCTCCATGACCTTGCGCAGGAGCGCCGTCGCCTCGAGCGCCCCGAGGCGCTGCTGGCGCAGGGTCTCGGCCAGCGCGTTCACCTCCACCAGCACCTCGCCCAGGGCGTCGTCCAGCCGCGCCCCGCGCGCCCGGATCGAAAAATCTCCCTCGCGCAGGGCCGCCAGGAGGTTCGAGACGATCTGCAGCGGCCGCACGACGCGCTCGCGCGCGGCGAAGGCGAACCCGAGCCAGGTGCCGAGGATGAAGGCGGACAGCGTCCACTGCACCTTGGCGCTGTAGTCGCCCGTCCACAGGATGACCATCGACACGACGACGGCGGCGCCCCCGGCGAGAAGGGCCAGGAGGATGATGCGTCGCTCGTGGGAGATCGTCCGATCGCGCGGCCGGCGTCGAGCCCGGCCGGCCCCGTCCGTCACAGCCTGTACCGCTGCAGGCGGCGGTACAGGGCGCTGCGGCTGAGGCCCAGGGCCTCCGCGGCCTGGCTGACGTTGCCGTTGTGGCGCGCCAGCGTCTTGCGGATGAGGAACGATTCGACCTCCTCGAGGCTCATCTCCTCGAGGCTCGGATGGCCGTCGGCCGCGACCCGCAGGGACAGGTCCGATGTGCTGACGAGCGGCCCCGAACCCATCAGGACGGAGCGCTCCACGGCGTGATCGAGCTCGCGCACGTTCCCGGGCCAGCGGTGCTCCAGGAGCGCCCGCATGGCGGGGTCGTCGAACCCGTCGAGCGTCTTGCGATAGCGCGCCGCGTGCTGCGTCAGGAAGTGGCGCGCCAGGACCGGGATGTCCTCGCGGCGATCGCGCAGGGGAGGGAGGTGGATCTCGATCGTATTGAGCCGGAACAGGAGGTCCTGGCGGAAACGGCCGGCGGCGACCTCGGCGGCGATGTCGGCGTTGGTGGCGGAGACGACGCGCACGTCCACCTTGCGCGTGCGGGACGAGCCGACCCTCTCGAACTCCCCCGTCTCCAGGACGCGCAGGAGCTTCCCCTGGAGGCCCGGCGGGAGATTCGCGATCTCGTCCAGGAGCAGGGTGCCCCCGTCCGCCAGCTCGAACCGTCCGACCCGGTCGGCCCGCGCGTCGGTGAACGCCCCCTTCACGTGCCCGAACAGCTCGCTCTCGAACACCCCCTCGGAGAAGCCGCCGGCGTTCACGGTCACGAGCGGGGAGGTCGATCGGCGCGACACGGCGTGCAGCGCCTGCGCCGTGACCCCCTTCCCCGAGCCGTTCTCGCCGGTGATGAGGACGTTGGCGTCCGACGGTCCGACGCGCTGGATCAGCTCGAGCACTGGCCGCATGGCGGCCGACTCGGCGATGAGGCGCGGGCCACCCTCGCCGCGCAGCACCAGATTCTCGGCCTCCAGCCTCTGCCCGCGCCGCAGCGCCCGGCCGAGCTCGACCTGCGTGCGCAGGATCGCCACGAGGCGCGGGTTGTCCCACGGCTTCTGCACGAAGTCGCGCGCGCCGCGGCGCATCGCCTCGACCGCCACGTCGACGCTCCCCCAGGCGGTCATGACGATGACCGGAAGCGTCGAATCGAGCGCCAGAAGGCGCGCCAGGAGGTCGAGCCCCTCGCGCCCGGACGTCGTGTCGCGCGAGTAATTGAGATCGATCAGGAGGGCGTCGTACTCCTGCGTCTTCGCCGCTTCCAGCACGGCTCCGGGGGAGGCGGCCGCGTCGATGGCGAACCCTTCCCCCTTGAGCAGGAGGCGCAGGGCCTCCCGCACGTCCTGCTGGTCGTCGGCGACCAGGATCCGGGCGGTGGTGGAGTCTTTGATCTTCATCGTGAGCGCCGAAGCGGCGCCGCTATTGTAGTCCACGCGCGCCCTTTGGAATTCAACCGCGATCGGGGCGCCCGGGCCGGATCGAGACGACCTCCAGCCGTCCCTGTCTCAGCACCGACACCTCGATCGGTCCGGACGAGCCGTCCGCCGCCTTCTGCACCGCGTCCTTGTCGGCGGCGGTCTCCAGGGTCCGGCCCTCCAGCTTCACGATGAAGTCCCCGGGCGACAGGCCCGCCCGGGAGGCCGGCAGACCCGGGATCACGCTCGAGACCTTGAGCGCCCCCGAACCCTCCGGAAGACCGAGGATCCGGATCTCGGAGTCGGACGCCACGACCGGGATCAGCCCCAGATCCGGGCCGGGCGGCGCCGTGAAGCGCGGCGTGTCGCGCCGGTTCAGGAGCTCGAGCGTGACGGCCCGCACGTAGTCCGCGCGGGCGGCCAGCGCCTCGTAGCCAATCTTGTCCGACGAGTCGGTAGGCCGGTGCGTGTCCTCCTCGTGGACGGCTCCCAGGACGATGGCGGGAATGCGCTCGGCGTCGAAGGGGTAGTGGTCGGTGTCGGAGACGATTTCGGCGATGGCCGGGCGGACCTTCCGGCCGGTCCCGGCGTTGGCCTTCGCCAGGATGTCGTCCCAGCAGGCGCAGCTGCCGGTGGCGGCCGCCACGATCTCCTGGGCCGGGACACGGCCCAGCTTCTCGAGGTTCACCATGGCGACGTGCCGCTCGAGAGGGTAGGGGGGATCCGTCACGTAATGCACCGAGCCGTTGAGGGCGTGCTCCTCCGCTCCGAAGGTCACGAACACGATCGACCGGTGGTGGGGGACCCTGTCCCGCAGGATCGAGCGGGCCACCTCGATCAGGACGGCGACGCTCGACGCGTTGTCGTCCGCGCTGTTCCAGATCGTATCGTCAGTCGAGCCGTCCGCGGCGGGATAGCGATCGGCGTCCGCCTGGCCTGCGAGTCCCTGCCCGTCGTGGTGCGCGCCGAGCACGACGATCTCCTGGCGCAGGGTCCGGTCGTCCCCCTCCAGGAAGCCGACGACGTTCCGCGAGGCCAGGACCTGTCCCGGCAGCTCGGGGGCGTGCGGGTGGAACTGGAACTCCTGCCGGTAGGAGCGGCCCGAGGACGACGGGTCCCCCGCGGGGCGCAGTCCGATCGTCCGGAACCGGGCCTCGATGTAAGCGGCGGCCCGGTCTTCACCGGCATAACCGGCGCCCCTCCCTTCGTAGGCGTCGCCCGCCAGCTCCTGGACGTGGCGCCGCACGTCGCCCGCGGAGATCGGCGACCGCCCGGCCGGGAGCGGCACGCCCGACCCTTGCCGGACGCACGCGGCCAGGAGAACGGCGGCCGCGGCGACGACGCGTGCGTGGCCCATGGCGCCGACCTACTCGCAACGCAGGGCGATGAGCGGGTCGACGCGCGCCGCCCTGCGGGCGGGGAGGTAGCAGGCGACGAATGCGACGGCCGACAGGAGCGCCGCCACGGCGCCGAAGGTCCAGGGGTCCGTCACCGCGACCCCCACGAGCAGCGTCGACAGAACGCGCGTCAGAGCGAGCGCGCCGAGAACGCCGAGCGTTACGCCCGCGAGGGTCAGGGCCATCCCCTGACCCACGACCAGGCGGAGGACGTCCCCCCTGCGCGCGCCGAGCGCCATGCGGATACCGATCTCGTGCGTGCGCTGCGTCACCATATACGCCATCGTCCCGTACAAACCGACGGCCGCCAGCAGGACCGCCAGCGCCGCGAACAGGGCAAGAAGCGCCATGTCGAAGCGTCGCGAGGCGAGCGACCCGTCGAGGACCTCGCGCATGGTCTTCACCTCGTACAGGGGAATGTCCGGATCGACCGCCAGCGCCTCGCGCCCCACGGCCGCCTCGAGGCCGGCCGGGTCGAGACCGCTGCGCACGATCAGGGTCGAGTAGCGCGACGGCCACTGCATGTACGACACGTACGCCTCGGCGCGCGGCGCGGTGTGCAGCCCCTTCTGCAGGACGTCGGCGGCGATGCCGACGACGGTCATCCAGTAGAGCTCCCCCTTGTCGTTGGTCCCGAACGAGAGCCGGCGTCCCATGGGGTCCTCCCCGGGCCAGTAGCGCCGGGCCATCGTCTCGCTGATCACCACGACGCCCGGCGCCTTCTGGAGATCGCGCGCGTCGAACGACCGCCCGCGCAGCAGGGGAATCCCCAGCGCGCGGAAGTAGTCGGGGCTGACCTGGTGGAATCCGGACTCGGGCTCCTCGCCGCGCTTCGCGTCCGGCCGTCCCTCGATCGAGAAATTGAGGACGGAGTCGGAGCCGCCCAGCGGCAGGTTGCTCGTCACCGCGGCCGCGCCGACTCCCGGCAGGCCCGCCGCGCGCCGCAGGAGCTCGTCGTAATAGTGGATCTGTTGCGGGTTCTCCGCGTAACGGGCGTCTGGGAGGCTGAGCCGCAGCGTCAGCACGCGGTCGACCGACAGCCCCGGGTCGATGTGCTGCAGGCGCAGGAAGCTCCTGACCAGGAGGCCGGCTCCGGCGAGGAGGACGAGGGCGATCGCCATCTCGGAGACCACCAGGGCGCGGCGCAGGACGCGGGCGCGCGGGCCCGCGGTCGAGCCGCGTCCCCCCTCGCGCAGCAATTCTTGCGGGTCGGTGGCGGATGCCTGCAGGGCCGGGACCAGGCCGAACAGGACGCCGGTCAGGACGGACAGGAGGAGTGTGAACCCGAGCACGCGCGTGTCCACGGAGATGGCGCGCCCGCCGGGGAGTGTCTCGGGGCCCAGCGCCACGAGGAGGTCGGTCCCCCACATCGCCAGGAGCAGCCCGGCGACGCCGCCGAGGGACGACAGCAGGAGGCTCTCGGTCAGGCACTGCCGCACCAGGCGCAGGCGGGTCGCCCCCAGCGCCGTGCGCACCGCCACCTCCCGGCGGCGCGCCGCCGCCCGCGCCAGCGACATGTTCGCCACGTTGGCGCAGGCGATCAGAAGGACGAGGCCGACGGCGCCGAGGAAGACGAGGAGGGCCGGCCGCACGTCCCCCACGATCGACTCGTGCAGCGGAATGATCTCGACCCCCGTGTTGGCGTTGCTCGCGGGATACTGCTTCTCGAGACGGGCCGCGATCGTGTCGAGCTCCGCCTGCGCCTGCTCCCGACCGCTCCCTTCGGCGAGGCGCGCGATGCAGTAGAGATAGTGCATGCCGCGCACCTCCTTGATGTCCGTGGCGACGGGGACGAACGGGTTCAACGGCACCACGTTCTTCGCCAGTGTCCAGATCTCCGCCTGGTCAGGGTAGCGGAACCCCGGGGGGGCGATCCCGACGATGGTGACGCTCTCGCTGTTGAGCGTGATCGACCGGCCGACCGCCCGCGGATCGGCGCCGAAGCGGCGCTCCCAGAGGGCGTGGCCGATGACCGCGATGCGGCCGCTCCCGCCGGTCTCGTCCTGCGTGGTGAAGCCGCGTCCCGTCGCCGGGATCATCCGCAGCACGCGGAAGAAGTCGAGCGAGACGTCGGCGCCGCGCACGCGCTCCGCCGTCACACCGGATTGCAGGTTGAACCCGCGCCCGAAGAAGGTCGCCATGCTCTCGAACGAGCGCGCCTCCCTGCGGAAATCGACGAAGTCGGCCGGGGTGATCACATCCTTGTGCCAGCCGCGCACGGAGTTGTTCTGCCACACCGACATCAGCCGGTCCGGTTGCGGGTACGGCAGCGGCCGCAGGAGGATGGCGTTCACGACGCTGAAGATGGCGCTGTTGGCGCCGATCCCCAGGGCGAGGGCGAGCACGGCCACGGCCGTGAACCCGGGGTTCTTCACGAGCGAGCGCAGGCCGAACTTCAGGTCCTGGACGAGCGTGTCGATCATTCGGGCCCCAGAAGGACGAGCAGGAGAAGCGCCAGCAGGACCAGAATCACGGTCTTGGTGCAATTCATCGCATCACCTCACTCGTAGCGCAGGGCCACCATCGGGTCCACGCGGGTCGCGCGGCGCGCGGGGACGTAACCCGCCAGCCCGGCGACCACGGCGAGCAGCAGGGAGATCAGGGCGAACGTCAGGGGATCGGTGGCGCTCATGCCGACCAGCAGGGCCGCCACCATCTGCATCCCGAGGAGCGCCGCCACCAGCCCGATCAGGAGGCCGATCGCCACGAACAGCATTCCCTGCCGCAGCACCAGGCCGAGCACGTCGGCCGGGCGCGCCCCCAGCGCCATGCGCAGGCCGAACTCCACGGTCCGCTGGTTCACCGAGTACGACATGACGCCGTAGATCCCGATCGCCGCCAGGGTCAGGGCGATCAGGCCGAAGATGCCGAGCAGCGCCGCCCCCATGCGCGGGGCCCAGAGGACCTGCTGGATCAGGTCGTCGGCGGTCTGCACATTGGTCAGGGGCATCGTCGGCTCGAGGGCCTGCACCGCCTGCCGAATCGTGGGCAGGAGGGCCTTGCCGTCGGTCCGGGTGCGCACGTTCAGGGTCATCGCCGGGTTGTACTGCTGCAGGACCGGGATGTAAGCCTGCGGTTGCGGGTCCTCGCCCAGCGTGAAGATCTTCGTGTCCTCGACGATCCCGACGACCTGGCGGGATTCCGCGTCGCCGAAGAACTTGAACCGCTTGCCGAGCGCGTCCTCTCCCTTCCAGAACTGCTTCGCCATCGCCTCGTTGATCACCACGACGAGGGGCGCGCCCTGCTTGTCCGTCTCCGCGATGTCCCGGCCGCGGCGGAGCTTGATTCCCAGGGTGTCGAGGTACCCGAGGCTCATCTCGTTGGCGGTCGTGAACTGCCCCACCGCCCCCGCCGATGCCTCCTGCCCTTCGGGGAACACGGTCCGTCCGAAGCCTCCTCCCATCGGCAGGTTCGCGGACAGAGCGGCCGCGCGCACCCCGGGGAGTCCGCGCACCTTCTCCAGCAGACGTCTTTGATACTCCTCGCCGCGGACCCGGTCGTACCCCTGGGCGCCGACGTCGGTCGTGAGGGTGACGAGGTCCTGCGCTTCGAAGCCGGGGTTGATGCGCTCGGTGTTCTGCAGGCTGCGCAGGAACAGCCCGGCGCCGATGAGGGAGACGAACGACAGCGCCACCTGGGCCACGACCAGGATGTTGCGCAGGTTCACCCGCCGTCCCGAGTGCCCGGGCTGGCCGGTCCGTTCCTTCAGCTCCACCACCAGATCGGGGCGCGAGGCCTGCAGGGCGGGGACCACGCCGAACACGATCCCGGTGAGGAGCGACACGAGGAGCGTGAACAGGAGGACGCGTGCGTCGAGATTGAGATCGATCTGTCCGATGAAGAACTGCGGCGGGCGCGAGGCCAGGAGCAGGTCGCGCGCCCAGAAGGCGACCAGCAGCCCGGCCGCCCCGCCCAGGAGGGCGAGGACGACGCTCTCGGTCATCAATTGCCGCACGAGGCGGATTCGCCCGGCCCCCATCGACAGCCGGATGGCGATCTCCTTGCGGCGGGCGGTGGCGCGCGCCAGGAGAAGGTTGGCCACGTTGGCGCAGGCGATCAGGAGGACGATGCCGACGATCGTCATCAGGAGCCCGCCCGCGACTACGAACACGCGCCTGATGTTCGGGTTGACGGTGGTCTGCGACAGCGGCAGGAGCGTGACGCTCCGGCCGCCGTTCGGGGTCGGGTATTCCTTCTCGAGACGCGTGGCGATCGTCCGGAGCTCCCCCTCCGCCTGGCTCATCGTCACACCGGGCTTCAGGCGGGCGATGACGTTGAAGATGAGCGCCCGGCGCTCCTCGTAGTTCTCCGCGAAGATCCCGCTCAGGATCTGCCCGTGCATCGCCACCGGCACCCAGAGGTCGGGTCCGCCGAGCGTGTTCACACCCTGGAACCCCGGCGGGGCGACCCCGACGACGGTGTAGGCCTGGCCGTTCAGCGTGATCGGCTTGCCGACGATCGACGCGTCGGAGGCGAAGCGCCGCTTCCACAGCTTGTCGCTCAGGAGGGTCACCGGGTGGGCGCCGTCCACCTTGTCCTCCTCGGGCAGGAAGGACCGGCCGAGGGCCGGCTGCACGCCGAGGAGCGAGAAGAAATTGCCGCTCACGATGTTGCCGTTGATCTGCTCCGGCTCGCCGCCGCCGGACAGGTTGATCGGCACGCCACCGTAGGCGGCCATCTCGACGAACGAGCGGTTCTGGTCGCGATAGTCCTTGTAGTTCGGGTTCGACACCCCGAAGAAGTTGAACACGTTGTTCTTGTTCTTCTCGTCCGTCGTGAACATCGACACGAGGGTCTGCGGGTCGCGCACCGGGATCGGATTGAGCAGCACCGTGTTCACCAGCGTGAAGATCGTCGTGTTGGCCCCGATTCCGAGGGCCAGCGACAGGACCGCCACCACGGTGAAGCCGGGATTCCGGAGCAGCATCCGCAAGCCGTAGCGCACATCCTGCATCAGGGTTTCCATAGAGCCTCCTCATCGCACCTCAGAGCGACGCGAGTCGCCCGGCGCGCCGGGACGAAGCTCGCGCGAACGGCGATCGCTGGCAGGGCGAGCGCCGTCACGAGATATGTCAGCGGGTCGGGTCGGCGGATCGCGTCCATCGCCCGTGCTCCCTCAGTCCACGATCCAGCCGTCGGACAGCTTGACGATCCGCCGTCCGTACGACGCGTTCACGTCGGAGTGCGTCACCTGCACGATCGTCGTCCCCTTGTCGTTCAGCCGCTTGAACAGCTCCATGATCTCCTTCCCCTGGGACGAGTGCAGGTTGCCTGTCGGCTCGTCGGCCAGGATCAATTTCGGGTTGGCGATCACGGCCCGGGCCACCGCCACGAGCTGCTGCTGCCCGCCGGAGAGCTGGTTCGGATACAGGTCCTTCTTTCCGACGATCTGGAAACGGTCCAGGACGTCGGCCACCATGCCCTGGCGCTCGCCGCGCTTGACGTTCCTGTAGGTGAGCGGCACTTCGAGGTTTTCGTAGACCGTCATGTCGTCCAGGAGGTGATACGACTGGAACACGAAGCCGATGGACTGCTTGGCGAGCTCGGCGCGCCGCTTCGGCGGCAGGGCGTGCACCGGCTCGTCCATGAAGTCGTATTCCCCCGCGAAGGCGGAGTCGTGCATGCCGAGGATGTGCAGCAGCGTCGACTTGCCGGCCCCCGACGGCCCCATGATCGACACGAAGTCCCCGTTGTCGATGTCGAGGCTGATCCGTCGCAGCACGAAGGTCCGTCCCGGGCCGTGGGCGTACGACTTCTCGATGTTGCGCAGGCGGACGATGGGCGCCATCACTCGCACCTCAGGGCGATCATCGGGTCGACGCCCGAGGCGCGCCGCGCCGGCACCAGGCACGCGAGGAGCGCCACTCCGACCAGGACCAGGCAGACCGCCCCGAGCGTCGCCGGGTCGGTCGGGCTGACGCCGAACAGGAGGCTCGACATCAGGCGCGTCAGGCCGAAGGCCGCGGCGACCCCGAGCGCCGCCCCGGCCAGCACCAGCCGGAGCCCCTGCCGCAGGACCATGACCAGAACGTCGGCGCGGCGGGCGCCAAGCGCCATGCGGATGCCGATCTCGTGCGTGCGCTGCGTGACCGAGTACGCCAGGACACCGTAGATGCCGACCCCCGCGAGCACGAGCGCCGTCACCGCGAACGTCGCCAGGAGCAGGAGCGACAGGCGGCGCGGCGCCAGCGTGGTCGCGAGGAGCGAGTCCATCGACCGGACGTTGTAGATCGGCTGGTCCGGGTCGATCGACTGGACGGCGCCGCGCAGCGCCGAGGCCAGCGCCTCGGGGTCCCCCTGGGCGCGCAGCACCAGCGACATGGGGTGGAGCGCCACCTGGCGCTCGGTGCGGTAGAACTGCGTCTTCTGCTCCTGGTCGAGACCGTACTGCCTGACGTCGCCGACCACTCCGGCCACGGTCATCCACGGCCCCGGCTGATCGACCGATCCGGTGCGCATGCGCTTGCCGACCGCGTCCCCCGCAGGCCACCAGCGGCGCGCCAGGGTCTCGTTCACCAGGACGACCGGCGTCGTGTCCTCGCGATCCGAGTCGTCGAACAGCCGGCCGCGGACCAGCGGGATCCCCATCGCCTTGAAATAGGCGCCGCTCACGACGTGGTAGTCGGAGTTGGGGGCCTCCCCGCGCGCGGGGACCGGGCGTCCTTCGATCTGGTAGTCGGTCTGCCAGCCCTCCTGCGTCAGCGGCAGCGGGTTCACCGTCCCCGCCGCCTCGACGCCCGGCAGGGCCTCGACGCGCGCCACCAGCCGGTCGGCGAACGAGTTGATCTCCGCCTTGGTCTTGTACTTGAGCTCGGGGAGGACGAGCTGGGCGCTCAGGACGTTTCCGGGTCGGAAGCCGGGCCGGACCTCCTGGAGCCTCTCGAACGACCGGGCCATCAGCCCTGCGCCGGCGAGCAGGACGAGGGCCAGCGCCACCTCGCTGACCACGAGGACGCTGCGGAAGCGCTGCTGCCCGCGCCCCGAGCTCGAGCCGCGCGCCGTCTCCTTGAGCGGCTCCAGCACGTCCGAGCGGCTGGCCTGCCAGGCGGGGGCGATGCCGAACACGAGTCCCGTGAGAAGCGACAGCGCCAGCGTGAAGCCGAGCACCGTGCCGTCCAGGCGCACTTCGTCCAGGCGCGGCAGGCCCGCGGGGACGAGCGACAGCAGGACGTCGCTCAGCCAGGCCGCGAGCAGGAGACCCAGCCCGCCGCCGAAAAGCGACAGGAGAGCGCTCTCGGTCATCACCTGAAGAAGCACGCGCCGTCGGCTCGCCCCCAGCGCCCGGCGGATGGCGATCTCCTTCTCGCGCGTCGAGGCGCGCGCCAGGAGCAGGTTGGCCACGTTGGCGCAGGCGATGAGCAGGACGAAGCCGACGGCGCCGGCGAGGACGACCAGCACGGGCCGCAGGATCGACACGACGTCGTCCTGCAGCAGCTTGACCGCGACGCGGTTGCCGCTGTTGGTCTCGGGGTGCTCCTTCTCCAGGCCGCGGGCGATGGCGTCCATGTCCGCGAACGCGGTCTGCGCGGTCGCCTCCGGGCGCAGGCGCGCGACGACGTAGATGCCGGGATGCTCGTTGCGCTCCTGCAGGCTGTCGGCGTCGAGCCCGAGCGGCAGGAACAGGTCGGCGTCGCCGTAGTAGAAGCGGAACGACGCCGGCAGGACGCCGATGACCGCCACACTGCGGCCGCTCAGGGTCAGCGCGCGCCCGACCACCGACGGATCGCCGCCGAACCGGCGCTGCCAGAGCCCGTACGTCAGGAGCGCGACCGGCTGGGCGCCCGGCCGGTCGTCCTGGGGCGTCAGGCCGCGGCCGACCGCCGGTGTGACGCCGAGCGTCGGGAAGAAATCGGCCGTGACGTTCCAGCCGCCCAGGCGCTCGGGCCTCTCGACCCCGCTCAGCGTGTACTGCGCCGGCTGCACCGCGGCGATGCGCTCGAACGAGCGGCTGCGGTCGCGCCAGTCGAGATAGTTGGGATAGGAGACCGACATGTCGGGGAGCTGCTTGCTCGACTCGTTCATCAGGACCAGCCGGGACGGATCGCGGTACGGGAGCGGCCGCAGCAGGACCGCGTTCACGACCGAGAAGATGGCCGTGTTGGCCCCGATGCCGAGCGCCAGCGTGATCGCCGCGACCGCCGTGAAGCCGGGGTTCTTGACGAGCATCCGGAGAGAGAAGCGCAGGTCCTGGAGGAGCGTCTCCATCGTGTCCCTTATTCCGCCCGCAGGGCGATCATCGGATCGACGCGCGTCGCGCGCCGGGCCGGGAGATAGCAGGCGGCGAGCGCGACGGACGCCAGGAAGAGGGCGATGAGAGCGAAGGTGAGGGGATCGGTCGCGCTCACGCCGAACAGGAGACTGCGCATGGTCCGCGTCAGGAGGAAGGCCCCCAGGAGCCCGGCCCCCACTCCCGCGAGGACCGGCCGCATCCCCTGGCCGAGGACGAGCGCGATGACGTCGCGCGGGCGCGCCCCCAGCGCCAGGCGCACGCCGATCTCGTGCGTGCGCTGCGAGGCGGAGTAGGACACAACACCGTAGATCCCGACCGCGGCGAGGAGCATCGCCACGAGGGCGAAGAGAAGGATGAGCAGCGTGTTGAAGCGGGGACGCCCGGTGGCCGCGGCCAGGAGCTGGCCGCCTGTCCGGACGGGACCGAGCGGCAGCCCCGGGTCGATCTCCCGGACCTGGCGGCGCACCGCCTCGACCAGCCCCTCTGTCCCGAGGAGGCTGCGCACCAGGAGGTGCGTCTCGCCCTCCATCGGCAGCTGCTCGTAGGGGACGTAGATCGCGGGCGCGCGACCGGCGTCGAGACCGTTGTTCTTCACGTCTCCGACGACGCCGATGATCGTGATCCAGGGATCGTCGGGGCCGAAGCCGCCGGCGCGGATCCGCTTGCCGACGGCCTCCCGGCCCGGGAAGTAGCGCCGCGCCAGGGTGTCGTTGACCAGCGCCACCGGCGGCGCGTCGGCGCCGTCCGAGGCGGCCGGCGGGCGGCCCGACAGCAGCGGGATCCCCAGGGTGCGGAAGTAGTCCGTCCCGACCAGGATCTCCTCGATCAGGGGATGGTTCTCGCCGGCCGGGACCTCCTGCCCCTCGACGCCGAGGACTTCCAGGATGCCCAGGCCGGTCGGGGGGACGGAATCGCTGAAGCTCGCCTCCTCGACCCCCGGCAGGACGCGGACGCGCTCGACGAGCTCCTTGTAAAACGCGGTCCGCCGCGCCGGATCGACGGCGCGACTCTGCGGCAGGGCGATCTGGGCCGTCATCAGATGGTCCGGAATGAAGCCCGGATCGACCTCCTGCAGGCGCTGGAAGCTCCTGACCATGAGACCCGCGCCCACCAGGAGCATCAGCGCCAGCGTCGTCTGCGCCGCGACCAGAAGACCGCGCATCCGCTGCCGCCCGCGCGACTCGGTCACGCCGCGTCCCCCCTGCTTGAGCGTCTCGTTGAGAGGTGCCTTCGAGAGCTGCAGGGCCGGGGCGAGGCCGAACAGAATGCCGCTCGCGAGCGCTACGATCGACGTGAAGGCGAGCGCCGCGCGATCGATCCCGATGTCTGTCGCGCGCGGGAAGTTCTCCGGCGCGATCGCGCGCAGCAGGTCGATCCCCCAGAGACCGGCCACGAGGCCGAGGCCGCCGCCGACAACCGCGAGCATCAGGCTCTCGGTCAGGAGCTGGCGGACCAGCCGCCGGCGCGACGCCCCGAGCGCCGTGCGCAGGGCCATTTCTTTCTGACGCGTCGCCGCCCGCGACAGGAGGAGGTTCGACACGTTCGCCGTCGCGATCAGGAGCACGAAGCCGACCGCGACCAGGAGGACGAGGAGCGCCGGCCGGACGTCGCCGACGATGTACTCCTTGAGCGGCTCGGCCGCGAATGCCCAGCGCGGCTCCGTCGCGTCCGGATACTCGCGGCGGACGACGTCGTGCAGGGCTCCGAGCTCGGCGCCCAGCTGCGCCGATCCGACTCCCGGCCGGAGCCTCCCCACGAGCCTCAGGAAGAACGGCGGCCTCTTCAGCGGCGGATCGAGCTGCAGGATCGGCCATACGTCGCTCGAACGGAGGAACGTGAAGCCCGGGGGCATCACGCCGACGACCGTGAACGCGCGGCCGTCCAGGGTGACGGTGCGGCCGACGGCGGCCGGGTCGCCCGACAGGGCGCGCTGCCAGAGCGCGTGGCTCACCACCGCGACCGGCGGTCTCCCCGGCCGGTCCTCGCCCGCCGAGAAGCCGCGCCCGATCCGCGGCGCGACGCCGAGGGCGGCGAAGAAATCGGCGCTCGCCCACATCGCGGTGATCCGCTCCGGCTCCCCTCCCGCCTTGAAGTTGACGCGGTCCGGCCGCACCGCGGCCAGCGACTCGAAGCTCCGCATCTTTTCCTTCAGCGTCTGGAAGTCGGAGCTCGACAGCGTGAACCGGCGGCCATGCTCCCCGCGATCGATGGTGACGAACATCAGGCGGTCCGGCGCGGGATAGGGAAGGGGACGCAACAGCGTGCCGTTCACGACGCTGAAGATCGCGGTGTTGACGCCGATGCCGAGCGCCAGCGTGATCGCCGCCACCGCCGTGAAGCCGGGACTCTTCGCCAGCATCCGCAGCGCATAGCGCAGGTCCTGGAAGAGAGTGTCCATGAGACCTCCTACTCGTAGCGAAGTGCTATCACGGGATCCACCCGCGTGGCGCGGCGGGCGGGCACGAGGCACGCGACCAGCGACACGGCGGTGAGGAGAGCCGCCACGGAGGCGTACGTGACGGGGTCCGTCGGACTGACGCCGTAGAGGAGCCCGGAAAGGAGGCGCGTCGCGCCGGCGGCCGCCGCGAGACCGAGCCCGACGCCCAGGGACGCGAGCAGGAGACCCTGCCGGACGACGAGCCCGAGCACCTCGCGCCGACCGGCGCCGAGCGCCATGCGCACGCCGAACTCGTGCGTCCTCTGGCTCACCGAGTAGGCGATCACACCGTACGTCCCCACCGCGGCAAGGAGCAGCGCGACGGCGGCGAACACCCCGAGGAGGAGCATGGCGAGACGCGGCTGGGCGACCGAGTCGGAGACCAGCGCCTCGCCGGTCTTCATCTCCGAGACCGGCTGCTCGCGATCGATCGCGAGGACCGCCGCGCGCGCGGCGGTCGCCAGGCCCATCGGCTCGACCGTGGCGCGCAGGACGAAGGTGAGCCAGGTCGAAGGGGCCTGCGGCAACGGCTCGTAGACATGCGGAGCGGCCTCCACGTCGAGCGAAGAGTGCTTCACGTCGGCGACCACGCCGACGATCTCCCGCGGCGCCCGCGCGGCGTCGTTGTCGATGCGGATCCGCCGGCCGATCGGGGTCTCTCCGGAGAAATACTTCTTCGCCAGGTTGGCGCTGATGACGACAACCCGTGGAGAGCCGGCCGCGTCGGAGTCCAGCAGGCTCCTTCCCTGCAGGATCCGGATGTCCATGGTGCGGAAGAACCCGGCGCTGACCGCGTCGTAGCGCACCGAGGACCTCCGGGACGGCGGCTCCTCCGGCCGCCCGTCGATGCTGAACGAGTAGGAGATGATCCCGCCGGAGAGCGGCACGGTCGTGGCCGCGGCCGCCGAGACCACGCCGGGGAGCGCCCCCAGTCTCTCGAGAGTCTCGTTGAGGAATGCGGTCTGGCGCGCGCCGTCCACGTATTTCGTCTCGGGCAGCGCGACATCGAGCGTGAGCAGGTGGTCCGGCCGGAACCCGGGATCGACCGAGAGCAGCTCCCGGAAGCTCCTGAACATCAGCCCCGCGCCGACGAGGAGGACGAGAGCCAGGGCGATCTCCCCGATCGCCAGGGCGCCGCGCAGTCGGTGACGTCCGGGCCCCGAGGTGCCGCCGCGCCCGCCTTCCTTGAGGGTGTCGTTGATGTCCGGCCGCGACGCCTGCAGGGCCGGGACCACTCCGAAGAACAATCCGGTCACGAGGGAGAGGCCGATCGTGAAGAGCAGGACTCTGCCGTCGACGCTGATTTCGCGGAAACGCGGCAGATTGTCCCCGCCCGCCGCGACCAGGAGATCGGTGCCCCAGAGCGCGAGGACGAGCCCGCACAGTCCGCCGACGAGACCCAGAAGGGCGCTCTCGGTCAGGAGCTGGCGCACGAGACGCGTCCGGCTGGCGCCGAGCGCGAGACGGATGGCGACCTCCTTCTGGCGCTCCGCCGCCCGCGCCAGGAGGAGGTTGGCGACATTCGCGCAGGCGATCAGGAGGACGAAGCAGACGGCGCCGAGGAGGACCAGAAGAGCGGGCCTGATCTTCCCCACGATCATCTCGGAAAGCGGCGAGACGCGCGCCTCCCACCCCGTGTTCGTGTCCGGATACTGCTGCCGCAGGCGCGCCGCGATCGTCCCCATCTCGGTCTGGGCCGCCTGAATCGTCACGCCCGGCCGGAGACGGGCGAACACGTTCAGATAGTGCGCGCCGCGAGCCGTCAGCTCGTCGTGTTCGAACGTGATCGGCGTCCAGAGCTCGGAGTGATTCGGGAACGAGTACTCCCTCGGCAGGACGCCGATGACCGTGTGACGCCTGCCGTTCAGCGCGATCGTCCGGCCGACGATGGCGGGGTCCACGCCGAAGCGCCGGGTCCACAGCCCGTGTCCGATCAGGACGACCGGCCCGGCCCCTTCGCGTTCGTCGTCAGGAAGGAGGTCGCGGCCGAGCGCCGGCTTGATCCCGAACACGCCGAGAAACGAGGCCGAGACGCGCGATCCGTTCAGGCGCTCGGGCTCGGCTCCCTCGCTGAGGTTGTACGGCGCGCCATCGACCGCCGCCATCCCTTCGAAGAGGCGGCTCTGGCCGCGCCAGTCGATGAAGTCGGGTACCGAGACCGGAAACCTCGGGAATCCCTTCGCGGGGTTGAAGGAGTACACCATCGTCAGACGGTCGGGGTCGGGGAAGGGAAGCGGCCGCAGGAGCACCGCGTTCACGACGCTGAAGATGGCGGTGTTGGCGCCTATTCCGAGCGCCAGCGCCAGCACCGCCACCGCGGCGAAGCCGGGATTTTTTCCCAGGGTCCGGAACGCGTACCGCAGGTCCTGCAGGAGCGTGTCCATGTGACTAGCGAAGCGGCGGCGGCGCGTCCAGGCCGTCGCGGGGTCGCGCCCCGGCCATGCCGCTCCCCCCGTTCAGCAGCGGGACGAGGACCGGGCGGAATGCGGTCAGGGCCGGGGCGAGCTCGACGATGGTCATGACGCTCCGAAGGCGCGGATCAGGACGCGGCGACGGCCGCGCTCTCCTCGACGATGCGGCCGTCGAACAGGTGGATGCCGCGCTCGGCGTGCCGGGCGTAGCGCGGATCGTGCGTCACCATGCAGAGGGTGGCGCCGCCTCTGTGCAGCTCGCGCAGGAGCTCCATCACGGCCTCGCCGCTCTTCGAATCGAGGTTGCCGGTCGGCTCGTCGGCCAGGAGGATCAGCGGATTTCCGGCGACGGCGCGGGCCACGGCGACACGCTGCTGCTGGCCGCCCGAGAGCTGGCTCGGCAGGTGTCGCGCGCGATGCGCCATGCCGACCCGCTCCAGCGACTCGTTCACCCTCTGGCGCCTCTCCTGCGCCTTCATGCCGCGGTAAGTGAGCGGCAGCTCGACGTTCTCGAACACCGACAGGTCGCCGATCAGGTTGAACGACTGGAAGATGAACCCGATCTGCAGATTGCGGATGCGGGCCCGATCCGAGAGCGACAGGTCGGCGACCTGCTTGCCGTCCAGCCAGTACTTCCCCTCGCTCGGGGAGTCGAGCAGCCCGAGCAGCGACAGGAGGGTCGACTTGCCGCAGCCGGAGGGGCCGGCGATCGAGACGTACTCCCCCTTCTTGATCTCGAGATGGATGCTCGCCAGGGCGTGCGTCTCCACCTCGTCGGTGTAGAAAACCTTGGTCACTCCCTCGAGCTGGATCATCGGGCGGCCGTTTGCGCTCATGCGGTCTCCTGGGTCATGCGTCAGTTCAGACGAAGTCGATCGAAGGCGTCCCACGCCGAAGTATCGGACAAGATCACCTGGTCGCCGGCCTGCAGGCCGTCGAGGATCTCCACGGTGTTCACGGAGGAGCGTCCCAGCTTCACCTGCACCCGGACGGCGTTCGCCCCCTGGTCCGCGAGACGGAACAGGCCGACGACGCTCTGCTCCTGCCCGAAGGCGGGGCGGCCGACGTACAGGACGTCGTCGAGCCGCTCGAGCTCGACCGTCCCCTCGACGCTCAAGTCCGGGCGCGCCCCCTTGGGCAGCGCTCCGACCATCGCCACGTCCACCGTGACCGTGCCGTTCAGCACCGCCGGGTCGACGCGCGACACCTTCCCCTCGACGACGCCGTTGCGCGTGTCGATCGAGGCGCGCTGGCCGATCTGGATGTCCTTCGCCTGGGTCTCGGCGATCTTCAGCTCGGCCTTCAGGCGTCCCGGAACCGTCACCTTGGCGAGCGTCGCCCCGGGCGCCAGCCTCTGTCCGACTTCGACGGGGAGCTGCTGCAGCACCCCCTCGATCCCGGCGCGCACCTTGAGCTGCCGGACCTGGTTGTGCCGCAGCTCCGCCTGGGCCCGCAGCTGCTCGAGACGCGCCTGCTGCGCCCGGAGCTCGGCCTCGGTCGACTCGGCGGCGATCTCCAGCCGCTTCCGGTCGAACTCGAGACGGATCGCCGACTCCTCCGCCCTCGACTGCGACAGCTTCAAGGTGAGATCGGAGATGAGGCCGTGCTGCGCCAGCTCGGTGTCCGCCTGCGCCTGGAGACTCGCCTGCTTGGCGGTCGCCTCCGTCGACGCGAACGCCCCCTTCTGATCGAGGAGCTGGCTCTCCAGCTTGACCTTGGTGTTGGTGAAGTCGGCCTCCGCCGCCTTGAGCTGCCACTCCGCGTCGCTGGCGGAGTTCTCCAGCTCGGGGTTGCTCATCTCCAGAATGATCGAGTCCGCCTTCACCGCGGTCCCGGGCTTGATGAGGATCCGCTCGACGCGCCCCTCGGTCGTGGCCGGGATCCAGCGGATCTCCTCGGGCACCAGCGTCCCCAGGCCGCGCACCTGCCGCAGCATCGGGCCGCGCTTCACCGTGTCGACCCACACCGTGGCGCGCGACACCGACGGGGCGGCCGGCTTCAGGTGCGACAGGCCGACCGTGATGGCGGCCAGCACGGTCACTCCGCCGATGCCGTACAGGGTGCGGGTGACGGTGCGGCTGCGCTTGTTGATCTGACGCGGTACGTCCATGGATCCACTCCCTGAAGACGGATTTCCATCCCGAGCTGCCCGTTTCTAGAGCGAGAACCGTACCAACCTGCCCTCGGAGCCTAAGTGATGGATTCTCAGGAGGATGGTATCCGACTCGGAGCCGCCGGTCCGCCGCCGGTGTCCGCTTGTGGGACGTCGACTTTCCGGATCCGAGATGCCGACCGGACCCGTCCCATCATCAGCGCCGACAGGCAGCCGAGCAGGAAGGCGGCACCCCAGAGGACGGCCGGGCCGGACCGATCGAGCGTCGCGGTCCCCAGCCAGGGGCCCAGGGCGAACGCGGCGCTGAACGACATCGTGTAGAGACCCATGTAGGCTCCGCGCCGGTCGGCGGGGGCGATCTCCGCCGCGTAGCCGGCGCTCGCGGGCAGGAGGACCATCTCTCCGAAGGTCCAGATCACGACGGTGGTCGCGACACTCCAGAAGCCGCTCGCGAGCGCCATCCCCCCGAAGCCGGCGCCGACCAGGAACGCACCGAGCGCCAGCGTTCTCGGGTAGGGCCAGGCGGCCATCCTCAAATTGAGAGGCACTTCGAGAAAAATGATCAGCACCGTGTTGATCGTGAACAGGAGACCGAAGGACGATTCGAGCTGTCCGAGGTCGCGCACGAAATACAGTGACATCGCGGCCTCGTGCTGGAAGAACACCATGAGGACCGGCAGAAGCGCCGCCAGGAAATAAAGAAGACGCCGATCGGTGAAATCGCTCCAGGGCCCCGTCCCGGCATCGGTCCGGGTGTCCGGGACGGGGCGCTCAGGCGCGCCCGGCCTCCGCAGCCACCCGGCCAGGAGGGTGAGCACGACACAGGCCAGGATCGAAGCGGCGCCGTTCACGATGAAGATCGCGGGGAACGACACCATCGCCAGGAAGCCGCCCGCCGCCGGCCCGACGCTCATCCCCAGGTTGATCGCGAGACGGACGAGGGCGAAGGCCGTCCGCCTCTGATCCGGCCCGGCCAGGTCGGAGACCATCGACAGGTTCGCCGGGCGGAAGGCCTCGTTGGTGAAGGCCCAGGCGATCGTCAGCGCGAAGATGGCGGCGGGACTCCGGGCCAGCGGATAGACCAGGACGACGAGACCGGAGAAAAGGAGCGACGCCTGCAGGACGCGCACCGCCCCGATCCGATCGCTCAGCCTGCCGGCCGTCGGCCCCGCGATGACCGCCGTGAGACCGTAGACCGCCATCACAAGGCCGGCCCGCCCCGCCGTGAACCCGCGGCTCCTGGTCAGATAGAGCACGAGAAAGGGGAGCGCCATCGTCCCCAGCCTGTTGATGAGGGTGGTCAGGGAGAGGATCCAGACGCCGCGCGGCAGGCTTCCGAGTCCTTGCCAGGGATGCCTCATCCGGTGCGGCGGTCGTTCAGGAGGGGGCGGCCGCCGCCACGACGTGGGCCGTCGCCGGGATGGCGAACCCTCCGGGGACGGCGTGCGCCCGCACCGCGTCCGCGATGGCTGCGCGGATGGCGACCAGGCGGCCCGCAGACTGCCGCG
The DNA here is from genome assembly GCA_035635555.1 of Candidatus Dormiibacterota bacterium. Taxonomy (NCBI): domain Bacteria; kingdom Bacillati; phylum Candidatus Dormiibacterota; species Candidatus Dormiibacterota bacterium. Next base: position 250,702 of record DASQAT010000035.1, on the reverse strand, counting down.
CCAGGACGGCGGCGGTCCGAACGCCTCCCTTGAGCTCCGCTTCGAAGAGGAACTCCGCGCTCGGGACACGCCACGTCGCCCGCACCGTCTCGAAGGTCATGGACGCGGGCGCGAACCCCGCCTCCTCGAGGACCTGGCGGCAGGCCGGCTCCTCGCTGAGCGGGAAGCGGGGAGGCCCCTCCGGCAGATCGATGGCGAGGTCCGCGTGCGCCTCGATCGCATCACAGACATATCTCGACAGCGGGTTGTCTGCCGGGGCCGCCCAGACGGTGAACCCGAACCGGCCGCCTGCGCGCAGGACGCGACGGGCCTCGCGGAAGGCGACCCCGGGCCTCGCCAGGTGCGGCACGCCGAAGTTCGTCACCACCCGATCGAAGCGCGCCGTCTCGAACGGGAGCCGCTCGGCGTCCCCCTCCAGGAACTCGATCCCGGGATTCCGCTCGCGGGCGCGGCGGACCATGCTTGCCGAGAAGTCAAGACCGACTGGGACCGCGCCCGCCCTCAGCACCGCCGCCGCCACGTAGCCCGGACCGCAGGCGACGTCCAGGAGCCGCGCGCCGGCGGTGAGGTCGACCGCGCGCAGCAGGGGCTCGATGAAGTGCGAGGTGAGGTCGGTCCAGCGAGCCTCGTATTCACCCGCCGCCTGTTCCCAGCCGGCGTGCTCGAGGAGGCTGAAGTCCCGGTACTCCGGCTCCATGCGTCCGCTCCCGGGCCGATCCACTATCCGGCGCGACGATCGAGCAGGTGACGCAGGGCCGGCTCGAGGTCAGGATAGCGGAAGCGGTAGCCGGACGCCAAGAGGCGCCTCGGCTCGACGCGCTGGCTCGCAAGGAGCAGGGCGTCGGCCATCTCCCCGAACACGAGACGCGCCACGAACGCGGGCATCGCCGCGATCGTCGGCCGGCGCAGGACGCGGCCGAGGGTCTTCGTGAACTCCTCGTTGGTCACCGGCCGCGGGCTCACCGTGTTGACGGGGCCTGCGAGCGCTCCCGCGCTGAGGGCGTGTTCGAGGGCCCCCAGGACGTCGTCGATGGCGATCCAGGAGATGAACTGCCGGCCGCTGCCGAGGCGGCCGCCGGCGCCGAGCCTGAACGGCGGCAGCATTTTCGCGAGCCCGCCCCCGGCGGGACTCAGGATCATCCCGAACCGGTGCCGCACCACGCGCACGCCCTTCTGCGCGGCCGGCTCGGAGGCCGCTTCCCAGGCCCGGCAGACGCGCGACAGGAAGTCCTTCCCGGAGGGGCTGTCCTCCGTGAGGATCGCGTCGCCGCGATCGCCGTAGAAACCGATAGCCGAGGCGCACAGAAAAACTCCGGGTGGCCTCGACAGGCCCGCGATCGCGCCGGCGAGAAGAGCGGTGCTCGTCACACGACTGTCGTGGATGCGGGTCTTCTTCACAGCACTCCAGCGGCCGCTGGCGATGCTCTCGCCGGACAGGTGGACGATGGCGTCGAACCCCTCCAGGGACGCGCGGTCGAGGACCCCGCGCGCCGGGTCCCAGGAGATCGCGGATCCGGCGCCGGGCGCGCGCACCAGACGCGCCACCTCGTGTCCGGCGGTGGACAGGGAGGGGACGAGCGCCGAGCCGACGAGCCCCGTGGAACCGCTGACCAGGATTTTCACGCGCCTGCCCTCCTGGGACTCAGATTCGCAGGGGCCGACCGGCGCGAGCGCTCTGAGCACCGCGAAGATTCTAGCCGACCTGCGCCCCGGGCGCGCCGGGGGCGGTTGCCGCGGCCCGGCCACGACCCTAGATTGAGATTCATCGAGGAGATCGTGGACACCGTTCGAGCCGTGGAAAGCGTCCGCTCGGAGATCGGGGCCCACGGGGCGCGCCGGCTCGCCTTCGAAGGTGCGTTCCAGGCGCTGGCCCAGGGCCTGGGCGAGGCCTACCTCGGCGCGTACGCCCTGTATCTTGGCGCGGGCGGGCTGGCCCTCGGCCTGGTGGCGACGCTTCCGACCGCAGCGACTTCGGCCGCCCAGATCCTGGCACGCCGGGTCAGGGAAGGATCGGGCGAAACGCGCCGACTGCTGCGGCGCGCCTGGTCGGCGCAGGCCGCGGGGTATGCGGCGCTCGGACTGTGCGTGCTCGCGCCGTTTCCCTGGTCGGTCGGTTCGCTCATCGCTCTGGGATTCCTGGCCTGGGGGTGCGGCGGTGTGGCGATCCCGGTGTGGACCTCGCTGGTGTCGGGCGCCGTGCCGACCGCCCGGCACGGGTGGTTCTTCGGCCTCCGCGGCGCGGCGCAGGCGTCCGGCGCCCTCGCGGCGATCCTGAGCGGCGGAATCCTGCTGTCGGTCCTGGCCGGGAGCGGTCATGAGGCTCTCGGCTTCGTCGTCATATTCGCGTACGCCGCGCTGGCGCGCGCGGCGGGAGCGATCCTCCTGCCCCGCCTCCCCGACGGACCGTGTCGTCCGCCGGAGACGCACCGATCCATCGGACTGCGGCCGCCGCGCTCCTCGCACAAATTCAGACGGCTGTCGATCTATCTCTGGAGCCTGCATCTGGCGACGTACGTGAGCAGCCCGTTCTTCGTCCCCTACATGCTGAAGGAGCTGCGCTTCTCGTATCTCCTGATCGGTGTCCTGATCGCCACGCCCGCGATCGTGAAGGTGTGCACCCTCCGCCTCTGGGGCCGTCTCGCCGACCGCACCGGTCCGGGCCCGGTCCTGCGTGCGACCGGCTGGCTGGTCGCGCCGGTGCCGGCGCTGTGGCTCCTGTCGGCGAGCCCGTGGTGGATCCTGGCGGCGCAGGTCTACTCGGGCCTGACCTGGGGCGCCTTCGAGCTGGCGCAGGCCTCGTCGATCCTCGCGACGACCCGCGGCCGGGAGCGCCAGGTCGCCTGGTTCAACACGGTGGACGGGGGAGTGCTGATCGTCGGCTCGCTTCTCGGAGGTGCGGTGGTGAATCTGGTCAATGCGCGCGGCGGAGCCGGCTACCTCGCCGCCATGGGGCTCTCGACCGTCCTGCGCCTCGTGCCGGCGCTGGGGCTCCTCGGGCGCGTGCGCGGAATCGGGCGCCCCTCCTTCTCGCACCTGATGCTGCCGCTGCGAGTCTGGACGGTCAGGCCCACACGCGGGTTGACGCTTCGCCTGCGGGAGGGGATCCTCCTCGTCGCCCCCCGGCGCGACCGGCGTCCCGGCGCCGCCGTTCCGGCGAAGCCCCGTCGAACGTCGCGCTGGATGTCCCCCTTCCGGGGAGGCAGTCCCTCGCCGGCGAACCGCGTGATGCACTCCTCGCAGACGGACGCCGCGCGGACACCCCGCCAGCCCTGAGTCAGTCCCGGGCCGCGATCGGTGGGAGCGCGGGCGCCTTCCTGGCGAACAGGTCCGACCAGTCCACCCGTGCGGTCGCCTGCATCAGGACGAAGAGGGTGAGGACCGACCCGACCGTGACGGTGAGGCCGGTGTATCCCTCGAAGAAAAAGGCGTAGGAGAAGAGCACCAGGAACACCAGCTGCGCCACGCCCGCCTGCAGGAAGGCGAAACGCGCGCCGCCGACGAGCCTCAGGTAGCTGACCACGAGCGCGATGCTGGTGGCGGAGGCGATCAGGAACGCGGCGTGGATGTTCACGTGGTCCACGAGGTAGGCGAGCAGGAGGTGGAAGGCGAAGAAGGCGGCCGCCAGGAAGAAATAGTTCATCGGGTGCAGACTCCTTCCCGAGAGGACGCCGAGGACGACGACGACCGTGATGAAGAACAGCAGCGACACCGGGGCGAAGAATGTGATGCGCGAGGCCAGCGGCCCGGGGTTGAGCCGGTTCGGCAGGTCCACGCCGATGTGCTGTCCGGTGATCAGGCTGTCGAACGCCCAGGTCAGCCGGAACCCCTTGCCGTCGCCGGTCTTGCGGGTGGGGGAGATCGTCCCGGCCGGGAAATCGATGCCGGCGCAGTCGGTCTTCACCTCCATGACGAAATCGCGCACCTGCGCCACCCCCGACGGGGTGAACGAGTAGGCCCAGTCCCCCAGGCCCCGCGAGCGGTACGCCACCCTGAGAGCCGTCTCGGCCCCCGCGGCCAGATCCACCGTCGCCGTGATCCCCTGCGACAGCTCGCTGGCCGGCGGCACGTCGCGGCCGTTCAACCGGAACGTGAAGGCGTCGTAGAGCGCCTCGGTCGAGGGGAACACGAAATGGACGAAGACGGTGTGAGGCGCGCTGTCGCCGTTGACCAGCTTGTAGTCACCCGCGAACGTCACGCCGTACGTGTCGTACCACAGGAGTCCCTTCTGTCTCTGGTCCAGGGAGAGCGAAACATCCAGCCGGCTGGAGGTGATCGCCACCGGGACGCGATCGACGACCGTCTTCGTGACCGGCTGCATGTACGTTCCTCCCGAACCGTTCGGCTGCTGCACCTGCTCGATCACGACGCGCGATCGCTCGTACCAGGCGTCGGGGGCAATCTGGTCGTGCTCACCCCCCCACAGGCGCTTCACTTCCTGGGTGAGCCGGGTGTCGGATTCCCCGGTGCGGACCACCAGGGACGCCCCCAGGATGAACCAGGCGACTGCGGTGCAGGCGAAGATGAACGCGACGGCGAGCAGACGAGAGACTGTCATGGACCGACCTCCTGTCGAAAGGGTGGATGTCTTCACGAGGAAGAAGATGCTTCCTCCCCCAGTTCGAGACCTGAGGCCACGATGAGCAAGTCCTGATATGTGGCTGAGGGGGGACCCGGGAGCCTGTGTGTCAGCGAGGGCGACGCGTCAACCCGATGACGAGACCGGTGCCAAAAAACAGCCCTTCCACCGCGCCTGAGAGGGTGCGGGTGAGCGGACCGGGGCCCGACTCCCCCAGCATGCGGGCGAGGGGGAGGAGGCCGACATGGGAACCGTTGTACTCGTGGGCCAGGATGTTCAGGCTCGTCCCGACCAGGTTGCCGCCCAGCCGGCAGACGACGAGCCCCGCGATACCGCAGCACGCTCCGCTCAGAAGCGCCGCTCCGATGCGGGCCGCCCCGCGCGGTGTCGCCATCCCTCCTCCCGGGGGCCGAGGCGTCGACAGCGCATATCCCAGCCCGGCGGCACCACCGATGGCCAGCCCCTCCGGACCGCCCCCGAGTGACGACAGGTCCTGCCCAAACACGCCGGCGAGAGTCCAGCGCACGAAGAGGTACGCCACGGCGCCGGTCAGACCGCCGGCCGCGGCTCCGCACAGGACGAGGGCCAGACCGCGGAAGGAGCGGGCGATCGCCTCGGCGAACGCCAGTCCGGCGCCTATACCCGCGGCGCCCGTCCCCCCGGCGAGAGCACCGATGAGCCCGAGCGTCAACGGCAGGCTCGCCGGCGACTCGGACCCGTCGCCGAGACGCAGCAGGAGCCCGCCCAAAAGACCTGCAAGGATTCCCGCCAGGGCGCCGCCCGCCGAGGCGGCTCCCCAGCGACTCCCCGCCAGGCGCGCCGCGCGCCTGAGCCTGAGGAGCACGAGGGAGAGGATCGCGGCTGCGGAACCGGGCACACCCAGAAGGGGCACCGGCCCCGCGCCGGCGACATCCCAGCGCGCGTCCCTCAAAAGGGCCCGGGCACGTTCGTGACCCTGCCGGCGATCCAGGCGTCGCAGGGTCTCCTCGGTCCCGAGGAGGTGCAGAGTCTCGGCCGCCTCGCGGCGCACCTCGTCGGGATCGTCCCCCTCCGGGACTCCGTCCTCCAGGAGCCGGGCGAGCGGAGTCTCGAACGGGTCGTCCGTCGACGGCGCGGCCGAGGCAGGATCGATCGGGATCGCAGGGCTCGTGACCGGCAGGACGGCGTCCTCGTCCTCTGCGACTTCGGGGTGGATGAAGCGGTAGCCGTGGCGCGACATCGTGCGGATGAAGAGAGGCTCGCGCGCCGTGTCTCCGAGCGCCCGCCGGAGCGTCCGGACCGCCTGGCTCAGGGCGCCGTCCGAGACGACCACGTCGCTCCAGACCGATTCCAGGATGTCCTGCCTGTGCACCGCCTCACGACGGCGATCGATCAGCAGCACGAGGAGGTCGAAATATCGCGGGATGAGCGGCACCTCGCGTCCCGCGCGGGTCAGCGTCCTGCGCGAGGGGGACACGGTGAATTCGGCGAAGCGGTAGCTCCGCGGCATGAGAGGTCACGCTCCGAAGGGGGCGAGTCTTACGGACGTTCGAACTAATTGACGGCGCAGGACCCGGGACCGCGCGGATCGCCGCAGGTGCCGCACGATCCGCCGTCCCCTGACGACTCGGCGCTTCTGGGGGAGGGGCCGCCGCCCACGGCGAAGGTGGAGACGAGCTTCTCGAGGTCCTCGCCCCCGCAACCCGGGCAGGCCGGACTCGGCGGCCCGATCACCAGCGCCTCGAAGCGCCGGGAGCACGACCGGCAGATGTACTCGTAGAGCGGCATGGCGACTCAATTCTAGGCGAAAAGACGGCGGGGGAGCCGCGAAAAGGAGGGCGGCGACGAGGCGACGTCCCGTCCCAGCGCTCCGAGGATCTCGCGCGCCGCGCGGCGGCCGCTCAGGTACGCTCCGTGCACCGTCTGGTAATGCGGGGCCTCCGCCGTCGCCTCTCCGGCGAAGTGCAGACCCTCGAGAGGCGTTGCGAGGGCGGCGCGCTCCAGCGCGCCCCCCGGACAGGTGTACGAGTAGGAGCCCAGAGCGTACGGGTCCCGGATCCAGTCGCGCAGGTTCGACCACTGGACGCGCTTGCGCGCCCCTGCGGCGGGGAACGGCTCCTCGATCCAGGACAGCGCGCGGTCCCGGCCGGCCTCCTCTCCGAGGTCGCTCAATTCCTGCGCCGCGGCGCCGGTGATCCAGCCCAGGAGCACCGGCTGCCCCTTGCCCGACGGGTGCGGGTCCCAGAACGAGATGCGCCCGCCCCGGGTGCTCCAACCCGGCAGGCTCGGGTTCGCGTCGCGCCAGAACCAGGCGTCGAACAGGAAGTGCACGACCACGACACGTCCCATCTTCAGAGCCTGGATGGATCTCCTCTTCCACGGCGGCAGGTCCGGCGAGAAGACCGGCGAGGCGGTCTGTAGAATTCCTATCGGCAGTGTCACGACGGCGTGCCGGGCGCGGACGGTCTCGGCCCGCAGGCCCCGGTCGTACGACACGGCGGCCCCGAAGCGGCCCCACTCGATCCGACGCACGACGCACGACAGGCGCACGCGGTCGCCGAGGGCCTCCGCGAGCTTGCGGGGCAGACGGTCGTAGCCGTCCACCACCTGGTAGTTGCGATCGAGGTAGCTGTTCCAGTCCGCGTCGTCCTCCATGGCGGCCCGCAGGCTCACCTCGGACGGCTCGGCCGACCACGACAGGGCGTGCTCGGCGACGCTGTCCTGCTCCTCGGGGCTGAACCTCTCGTCGTCGAGGAACTTCTGGAACGGGATGTCGGCGCCGCGGTAGGCGTGGTAGGCGCGGGCCAGCCGGGCGTCGATGTCCGCCGCGCGCGCTTCGTCCGGCTTCTGGAAACCGGCCGAGGCCGACCACGACCAGGTGGACCATTCGCCGAAGGGTCGGGTCTGGACCTTGAACTCCCGCACCAGCTCCCAGGTCGGCGCGCGCGAACCGTGGATCATCTGCGCCCCGAGCTCGATCCCGTGCGGCGCCGGCTCATGGATCGTGTGGATGCGTCCGCCGACCCGATCGCGCGCCTCCAGAACCACCACGTCGAGGCCGGCGCGCGCAAGGTCGCGGGCGGCCGAGAGTCCGGCCATGCCCGCGCCGATGACGGCGACGTCGTAGGTCTTGCCGATGAACGAGGGGGAGCACCTCTGGAGCGTCACGCCGGCGCCGGCGAGTGCTACGCTCTTCAGCAGGGTCCGCCTGGTGAGACGGGTCATGGGAAAGCGCTCCTGAGGCGCCGGATTCTAGCCGAAATCCAGGGCTCAGACGATGAAGAGATATTCGGTCGCGAGGAACAGCACGAAGCCCAGGGCGGCGCCGCTGGCGGCAAGAATCATGCTGGTCCTGTCGAGCGATCCCCGCCACCCCAGGGACAGGACGTAGACGAGGGTGACGCCCTGGACCAGGGGGGCCACGAGCGGCACGAAGAACAGGAGGACAGAAAGAATCCCCAGCGCCCGCGCCCGGGCGGCATCAGACATGCTTGTCCATGTGGTACAGGCCCAGGTTCATCATATTGATCACCGTGTTGATGGCGATGTAGCGCAGCGGCTCGCCGGGCAGACTCTGCGTCGGCCGCAGCATCCAGGCGGGCGGACTCTGGCCGTGCAGCATGTCGGAGAGGAATGAGCCCGCCTTCGTGCCCATGGCGATGCCGTGACCGGTGTACCCGCCGCAGTAGACGATGTTGCCCGACTGTCCGGCCGTCCCGATGATCGGCTCCTGGTCCGTGGTGCAGCCCATCGGTCCGGTCCAGGCGTGCTCGAAGGGGTGGCCCGCCAGCGCGGGGAACGATTTCACCAGGGTCCGGTGCAGGGCCGGAAACAGGAATCCATCCCCCGTGTAATTCAGGCCGTTGTCGTAGAGGTACCGCGCCCCCGCTCCCACCAGGACCCGGCCGCCGGGAGCCTTGCGTCCCCACATGTACATCTCGCCTGACGTCATCACCAGGATGCTGTCGGGAATGTCGCGCAGGATTTCGCGCGGCAGGGGTGCCGTGACCGCCGCCGCCGTATGCGCGGGGAACAGGCGCGCGGCGCCGATTCCGAGCCTCGGCGTGTAGCCGTTGGCGGCCACGATCACCTTGGGGGCGCGCACCGCGAAGTCGTCGCCGCGCACGGTGACGGTCTGCCCATCCTCGAGGGAGCGCACGCGGCTCCCCTCGTGGATGGCACCGCCCAGACCGAGAACCGTGCGCTTGAGTCCCACCGCGTACCGGTAGGGATCGAGCTGCGTCTCCGGTGCGCGCTCCAGATCGCAGCCGATCCCGAAGCGATCGACGATCTCGATCACCTGCGCCACGTTCTCCCCGGTCCCCGGTGGAGTTCCCATCTCGGTGCCGTTGCCGAGGACACCGCCGCTCCTCCCCGTGGCGCCGAACCCGACGTAGTGCGCCTCGAGCAGGACGACGCGCAACCGGGGGGAGCGCAGAAGGGCGTGCAGCGCCGTCGACAGACCGGTCACGCCCCCGCCGATGATCGCCAGGTCGGCCTCGCGCTCCCCCCGCAGCGGCGGGCCTGCGGGATCGCGCCCGCGCGATACCCAGAAGGACAGGTTCGGGGTCCAGCGCGCGTCCTGAAGCAGGAGGTGCGCCCCTCCGAGATAGGCGCCGCCGATCCCGGCGGCGGCCGCCGTCCTGACGAAGGCGCGGCGCGTGAAGGATGGCGTTGAGGAGGGTGCGTCCATGAGGATCGGTTGTGCCCGGCCGGAATTCTACCCGAGGAGCCCGCCCGCGTGCCGGAATCCGGGTCCGGCGCGCCCGTCCCGCCTGCGCTTCGACGTGATATCGTTCGCGCCATGCGACGTGTCCTGAAGTGGACGCTGGGGCTCCTGGCCCTGGCCGCGGGTCTGTTCATCCTCGTCAACCTGGGGCTGGGGATCTACAAGGTCGTGCGTCCCGACCCGGTGCCGGTGACGGTCTACCGCCTGGCCCGCGGCACGGTCGAAGAGACCGTGACCAACAGCAAGGCGGGCACGGTGAAGGCCCGCCGCCGCGCCAGGATCAGCCCTGAAATCGGCGGCCGGGTCGCGTTCATCGGCTTCCGTCCCGGCGCGCACGTTCGCAAGGGGGACGTCCTGCTGCGCATCAACGACAACGACTGGAAGGCGTCGCTGTCCCTGGCCGAGCAGGACCTGGCGACGTCGCGGGCGTCGGCCCGCGAGGCCTGCCTGGCGGCCGACCTGGCGGCGCGCGACCTGAAGCGCACGCTCGATCTCAAGGACGATCGCATCGTGTCCGTGGAGATGGTCGACCGGCTGCAGAGCCAGAGCGAGACCGCCTCGGCGCGCTGCCAGGCGGCGCGCGCCAACGCCGAACGGGCGCAGTCGGCGATCGACCTGGCACGCGCCAACCTGAACAAGACGGTGCTGCACGCCCCGTTCGACGGCGTCGTCGCCGATCTCAAGGCGGAAGTGGGGGAGTGGGCCTCCCCCTCGCCGCCCGCCCTTCCGATCCCTCCGGTGTTCGACATCATCGATCCGTCGTCCATCTACGTCAGCGCTCCGCTGGACGAGGTCGACGCCGGCAGGGTGCACGCCGGGCAGCAGGCACGCGTCACCCTCGACCCCTACCCGAACCGGTCGTTCCAGGGTCACGTGACCCGGGTGGCGCCGTACGTCCAGGACATCGTGGAGCAGAACCGCACGCTCGAGGCCGAGGTCGACTTCGACGACGCGGAGTTCGCGCGCTCGCTCCTGCCGGGGACCTCCGCCGACGTGGAGGTCATCCTGCGATCCGTCACGAACGTGCTGCGTCTCCCGACCTACGCCTTGCTCGAGGGGGACCGCGTCCTCGTCTTCAACGGCGGCCACCTGGTGGCTCGGCAGGTGACGACCGGCCTGCGCAACTGGGAGTACGCCGAGGTCAAGGAGGGGCTGGCCGAGAGCGAGCCGATCGTCGTTTCGCTCGATCGCGCCGAGGTGAAGGAGGGAGTGCGCGCGGTCATCCGCGACGAGTCGGGCCTGGAGAAGAACGGCGCCGCCGGCCGGAGCGACAAAAAGTGATCGAGCTCGTCGGGCTGTCGCGCCACTTTCGCGTGGGCGACCAGATCGTGCGGGCCCTCCAGGACGTCAACCTCACGGTTCCCGGCGGCGACTACCTGGCCCTGATGGGGCCGTCCGGCTCGGGCAAGTCGACCCTCCTGCACATCCTCGGCTGTCTCGATCGCCCGACCGCGGGGACGTACGTGCTGGACGGCCGCGAGGTCGGATCGCTGCCGGAGAGCGCGCTCGCCGAAGTGCGCAGCCGCAAGATCGGCTTCGTGTTCCAGTTCTTCCACCTGGTCCCCCGGCTGACGGCGGCGGGCAACGTCGAGCTGCCGATGGTCCTGGCGGGTATCCGGCCTGCGGAGCGGCGCGAGCGCGTGGCGGCGGCGCTCAAGTCGGTCGGGCTGACCGACCGCGCCGCGCACCGTCCCGACCAGCTCTCGGGAGGCCAGAGGCAGCGCGTCGCGATCGCCCGCGCCACGGTGATGGGGCCGTCGATCCTGCTCGCGGACGAGCCGACCGGGAACCTGGATCGCGCCTCCGGCCACGAGATCATCGAGCTGATCGAGTCGATGAACCGCGCGGGGCTGACGCTCGTGGTCGTGACGCACGATCCCGAGGTCGGGCAGCGGGCCCGGCGCATCCTGAAGCTGGTCGACGGGCGGATCTCGTCGGACGGTGCGACAGCATGAGCGCCCTCGATCTGCTGCGGTTTGCCTGGGAAGCTCTCAAGGGGCACCGCCTGCGCACCGTACTGACCCTCCTCGGGATGGGGATCGGCGTGGGCGCCGTGATCCTGCTGACGGCCCTCGGGGAGGGGGCCCGCGGCTACGTCACCAACGAGTTCATGGCTCTCGGCAGCAACCTTCTCATCGTCCTGCCGGGCAGGACCGAGACCACCGGCAACGCGCCGATCTTCGGCGGCACGACCCGCCCGCTGACGCTCGAGGACTGCGAGGCGATTCAAAGACGCGCTCCGCACGTGCGCCGTCTGGCGCCGCTCGCTGTCGGGTCGGCGCGCGTCGGCTACGGCGAGAAGCGGCGCGAGGTGACCATCCTGGGATCGACGCCCGATCTGCTCCCTGTCCGGCACCTGGCGATCGGCATCGGCCGGTTCCTGCCCGACGTCGAGGCGGATCGGGGGGCTCCGGTGGCGGTCATCGGCCGGACGGTGCAGAGCGAGCTGTTCGGGTCCGAGACCCCCCTCGGCCGGACGATCCGCATCGGCGACTGGCGCTTCCGCGTCGTCGGCGTGATGGCCCCCAAGGGCCAGTCGATCGGTCTGAACATGGACGATGTCGTGATCATCCCGGTGTCGAGCGCCCTGCGCCTGTTCAACCAGCGCTCCCTGTTCCGCATCCTGATCGAGGTCGGGGTGCACGCGGAGATCGACGCGGCCCGCGCGCAGGTCATGAGCATCCTGAAGGAGCGGCACGACAACGAGGAGGACGTGACGGTCCTTACGCAGGACTCCGTCCTGAGCGCCTTCAACCGGATCCTCGGGGCGCTCACCCTGGCGCTCGCGGGGATCGCGGCCATCTCCCTGTCCGTCGCCGGCATCGGGATCATGAACGTGATGCTGGTGTCGGTGTCGGAGCGGACGCCTGAGGTCGGGCTGCTCAAGGCGCTCGGGGCGCCACCCCGCGAAATCCTGAAGGTGTTCCTGGTCGAGGCGGTCCTGCTGTCGGCGGCCGGAGGCGTCCTCGGTCTCCTGATCGGCTACGCCGGTTCGGGGGTGCTGGGGCAGGCGTTCCCGGCGCTGCCGGCGCGACCGCCGGCGTGGGCGGTGTTCGCGGCCCTCGCGGTGTCGCTGCTCTCGGGCGCCGTGTTCGGCGTGCTGCCGGCGCGCCGGGCGGCGCGCCTCGATCCGGTCATCGCCCTGGCGGGACGGTGATCGGTCCGTCCCGGAACGGGACGAGGTGATCGTCATGCGGGTCGTCGATCTCATGAGGCTGTCGTGGGGCGCCGTCACGGGGCACCGCCTGCGCTCGGCCCTGACCATGCTCGGCATCGCCATCGGCATCGCCTCGGTCATCCTGCTCACGTCGATCGGGGAGGGGATTCGGGTGTTCGTCCTCAGCGAATTCACCCAGTTCGGCACGAACCTGATCGGCGTCAATCCCGGCAAGTCGAACACCTCCGGCGGCAACCCCACCGCCATGGCCGGCACGATCCGCAAGCTGACCATCGAGGACGCCGAGGCGCTCCGCCGCATCTCCCAGGTCGAGGCGACGATGCCGGTGGCGTTCGGCAACGCCCGGGTCGAGCACGGGGAGCGCGGCCGCAGCGTCCTCGTCTACGGCGTGACGTCGGACGTGCCGCGCGTCTGGAAGTTCGCCGTGCGCCACGGCACGTTCCTGCCGGCGGGCGACCCGCGGCACGGCTCGCCGCTCGTCGTCCTGGGGATGAAGCTGAAGCGCGAGGTGTTCGGTGACGACAACGCCCTCGGGGAGCGCGTTCGGATCGGCGGGCGTCCGTTCCGGGTCATCGGGGTGATGGAGCCGAAGGGACAGTTCCTGCAGCTCGACCTCGACGACACCGCCTTCATCCCGGTGTCGGAGGCGCTGCGTCTGTTCAACCGCGACGACCTGATCGAGATCGACGTTGTCTACAGGAACGCCACGGCGAAGGACACCGTCGTCCGCGACATCAAGCGGGTCCTGATCGATCGCCATCAGGGAGAGGAGGACTTCACCATCACGACGCAGGACACCATGCTGTCCACGCTCGACCGGATCATCAGCGTGGTGACCTCCGCGGTCGGCGCCATCGGCGGCATCTCGCTGGTGGTCGGCGCCATCGGCATCCTGACGATGATGTGGATCTCGGTCAACGAGAGCACCGGCGAGATCGGGCTCCTGCGCGCCCTGGGCGCGCGCCGGCGCCAGGTGCTGGCCTTCTTTCTCCTGCAGGCGGCCCTCCTCGCGACGGCCGGCGGCGCCTTCGGGATTGCCGCCGGGATCGGCGTCGCGCGCCTCCTCAAGCTGGCGCTGCCGCGCCTGCCGGTGAACACCCCCGTGGCGTACGTGTTCGCCGCCCTCGCCCTGTCGTTCGCCGTCGGACTGCTCAGCGGCGTCCTGCCGGCGCGGCGCGCCGCCGGCCTCGATCCCGTCGAGGCGCTGCGGGCGGAATGACGCGTGCGGCGGCGCGCGCCTACCGCGCGTCGTGGAAGATGACCCCCAGACTGTAGCGTGTCCCGGACAGCAGGCGGCTGACGCCGTGGCGCATGACGGCGCGGAAATGACCGCGGGCGCCCCGGACGGGGCGCTCGCGCGTGGTGAAGATGACGATCTCCCCCTGCTCCAGAGTGATCGCCTCGCCCCGCGATTGCTGGCGCGGACGCTGCTCGACCAGGAGGAACTCTCCGCCGGTGTAATCGGGACCGCGGCGGCTCAGGACGCACGTGAGCTGCAGCGGGAAGGCCACGTCGCCGTAGAGATCCTGGTGCAGGCAGTTGAAGCCCCCGGTTTCGTAGCGCAGGAGGAGCGGTGTCGGCTTCGTCTGCCCGGCGCGGCGGCAGACCGACAGCAGGCCTCTCAGGGTCGGTGGGTAGCGGCGGCGCTCTCCGAGGGCCTCCATCCAGTCGTTGGCGAGCGCCGCCAGGCGCGGGTAGGCGCGCGCGCGGAGCTCGCGCACCAGGGACGGCAGCGGGTGACCGAAATACTTGTACTCACCCAGGCCGAACCGGAAGCGCTCCATGTCGACACGGCTGCGGAAACGGGCGTCGTCCTCGTAGAGGAGGATCAGTCCGGCGCATTCCCGCGGGGTGAGCACGGGGACGCCGGTCTTCGCCCAGCCCCGCTCCCGGAGCGACCGCTCGATCGCGTCCCAGTCGAGCTGTTCGAGGCGGGAGGCCACGCGGGTCGCGTGCCTCACGCGCCGGCCGCCGCCCCCGGCCGGCAGGTCCGGCACGGCCGGTAGCCGACCGTGCGGGCGTCCTCGACGGAGGCGAACACGACGCGGCTGTCCTCGCGCATCCGCATCGCGTGCGGGCAGCCGACGCGGCAGACGATGCCGGTCGTGGCGCACCCTTCCAGGACCGGCGTGGCCCGCTCGAGACCCAGAAGCCGTGTCTTGAGATCGAGCCCGAAGGCGTACCCGCCGAGGCCGCCATCGGTCCTGAGGACGCGGTGGCACGGCACGAGGATCGGCACCGGGTTGAGGCCGAGGGCCGTGCCGACGGCGCGCACGGCGAGCGGGTGGCCGATCCGCCGGGCGATCCAGGAGTACGTCCTGGTGTCGCCGAAGGGGATGCGGTGGGTCAGCTCGAGGACCTTGCGCTGGAACGGCCGCGTTCCGGCGAAATCGATCGGCACAGAGAAGAAGGCGCGCCGCCCCCCGAGGTAGTCGTGAAGCTCCTCGCGGGCCCGCTCGGCCAGGCGCTTCGCCGCGCGCGACACCGGCGGATGCGCCGCGCCGCCCCGACTGACCCGGATGATACCGCGCTCCGAGGCCTCGATCTGGACGTCCCCGGCGAAGCGCTCCGTGTCCCAGCCGTCACGCAGGCGAAGAAGGGCCCGGCGCGCCAGATCGCCGCCGGCCGCGACCGGCCGGAAATGAACCACCAGCAGGTTCTCCAGATCGTCCCTCCCCGGATACGCATGCGTCCTCATCATTGGGCTCCTTTCGTCGAGGCCCCGGCGGTCCGCCGCCCGGGCCCTCCCTTTTTCAGGATTTTTCTCACGATCGACTTGCCGCGGGCGAGCTGGCTCTTCACCGTGTTGACGCTGATGCCCCGGACACGGGCCAGCTCGCGGTAGGAGAGTCCGTCCATGTAGCGCAGGGCGAGGAGCATGCGCGCCTCGAGCGGGACTCTGTCGAGAGCGCGCTGCACATCGAGGTTCTGCGCGCCCCCGCCCCCGTGCCCGCCGCCCCACGCAAACAGAAGCCCCTGACCGTCCGCCTCCTCCTGCGCCGCCCGCTGCAGCACGAACCGGCTCCGGCGCCGGCGCATCTCGTCCACGCAGACGTTGGTCGTGATGCGGTAGAGCCAGGTGGAGACCGCCCACTCGGAGCGATAGCTCCTGGCCGAGGTGTACAGGCGCAGGAGCGCGCGCTGCACCGCGTCCTCCGCGTCGGCCCGGTTGCCGAGGAGCCGCCACGCCATGGTCAAGAGACGCGCGCTGTAGCGGTTCGAAAGCTCGGTGAAGGCCGGCTCGTCCCCTGTCGCCACCCTGTGCATCAACTCGCGGTCCGTGGTCATCATCGTCGACCGGTTATACGGGGCGGCCGCTCGGAAAGGGTGGAACACCGGAGAGGCCGGTCAGCGCAAGGAGTCCAGCGCGTCCTGGATGTCGCGCTGCAGATCCCGCCAGTCCTCGATCCCGATCGAGATCCGCACCAGGCTGTCCGAGATCCCGGAGCGCTCCAGGTCCTCCTCCGACAGCTCGGAGTGCGTGGTGGTGCGCGGGTGGCAGGCGAGCGACTCGACGCCCCCGAGGCTGACGGCGTCGCGCAGGATGCGCAGCGAGCGCAGGAACGCGAATGCCGCCATCTTGCCGCCCTTGAGGTCGAGCGTCAGGATCGCTCCGGGGAAATCGCACTGCGCGTCGCGGATCGCCATCTGCTCCTTGTCGGTGAAGAGCGACGGGTAGAGCACCCGCCGCACGGCCGGGTGGGCGGCCAGACTCTCGGCGATGCGCTGCGCGTTCTTGCTCTGCCGGTTCATGCGCAGGATCACCGTCGGCAGACGGCTGTCGAGGAGCCAGCACTCGTCGGGCTGAAGGATGTTGCCCAGGATGGCGCGCGTGCCGCGCAGGTGCGTGACGAGATCGGCGTCCGCGGCCAGCACGACCCCGGCCAAAAGGTCGCTGAAACCGTTCAGGTACTTGGTCGCGGAATAGACCACCAGATCGACGCCGAGCTGGAGAGGGTGCTGGAAAGCGGGACCCAGGAAGGTGTTGTCCACGACGACCAGGGGCGCATCCGGGTGCCGGCGGGCCGCCTCGACCGCCCGGCGCATGTCCACCATGCGAAGGGTGGGGTTGGCGGGTGTCTCCAGGTAGACGATGCGCAGGTTCCGCGCCCCGGCGATCGCCCGCTCGAGCGCCGCGCCGTCCCCGGCCACGACACCGGTCGACTGGATGCCGAGCGGCCGCAGGAAGGTGTCGAACAGGTGCTGCGTGCCGCCGTAGACCGGCACCGTGTGCACGACGCTCCAGCCCGGACCGCACAGCGACAGGAAGATCGTCGAGATGGCCGCCATGCCCGAGTTGAACACCGCCGCCGCCGTCGCCCCGCGCTCCAGCGGGACGATCTGGTCCTCGAGGATCTCGGCGTTCGGGTGGGACAGGCGGGAATAGATGAGATCGACGTTCTCGCCCGGCTCGGCCCGCAGCCTGCCCAGGGCGATGGCGAACGCGCGCTCGGCCGACTCGGGACTGTTGAAGACGTAGGTCGAGGAGCGGAACACCGCCGGGCGCGCCGACCCGACCGACAGACGCGGATCGAAGCCGCGGGTCAGGACGGCGGTGGGCGGGCGGACCACGTAGGGAATCTCGCGCTTGTTGGTCATGTGTCCACCGGGATCCGCATTATAGAACGCGCCCGACTACCGGCGCTCACCCGGGAGCGGCTACAATGTCGGCCGCATGTGGAATCCGCGATGACGCAGGCGCAACGTCCCTCGGCCGCCCTCCTGCGGGGTTTCGACCGCGCGCCGGCGCGCGCCATGCTCAAGGCGGTCGGCTTCGACGACGAAGAGCTGTCCCGGCCGCTCGTCGGCGTGGCGAACACCTGGATCGAGGTGATGCCCTGCAACATCCACCTGCGCGACCTGGCCGACTACGTGAAGGAGGGGATCCGGGCGGCGGGGGGGACGCCGATCGAGTTCAACACGATCGCCGTGTCGGACGGAATCAGCATGGGGACCGAGGGGATGAAGGCGTCCCTCGTCAGCCGGGAGATCGTGGCCGACTCGATCGAGCTGGTGGCGCGCGGACACCTGTTCGACGCCGTGGTGGCGCTCGCCGGATGCGACAAGACGATTCCCGGGACGGCGATGGCCCTGGCGCGGCTGGACCTGCCGTCGCTGGTGCTGTACGGGGGATCGATCGCCCCCGGGAGCTTCCAGGGGCGCGATGTCACCATCCAGGACGTGTTCGAGGCGGTCGGCGCGCACGCCTCGGGGAAGATGAGCCTCGAGGACCTGCGCGAGCTCGAGGACGCGGCCTGCCCGGGCGCCGGGGCCTGCGGCGGGCAGTTCACCGCCAACACCATGGCGACGGCGCTCGAGTTCCTCGGGATCTCGCCGATGGGAAGCGCCGGAGTGCCGGCGACCGACCCGGCGCGGAAGGACGTGGCGCGTCTGGCCGGGCGGCTGGTGATGGAGGCGCTCAAGAACGACCTGCGCCCCAGCCGGATCCTGACGCGGGCCGCGTTCGAGAATGCCATCGTCTCCGTCGCCGCCACGGGTGGCTCGACGAACGGCGTCCTGCACCTGCTCGCCCTGGCGCGCGAGAGCGGCGTGCCGCTCGTCATCGACGATTTCGACAGCCTCAGCGCGAAGACTCCACTTCTCGCCGACCTCAAGCCGGGCGGCCGGTTCGTCGCCCACGACATGCAGCGCGCCGGCGGGACGCGTCTTCTGGCGCAACGACTCCGCGAGGCGGGTCTTCTGAGCCCGGAGGAGATGACGGTCAGCGGCCGGACGATCGGCGACGAGGCGAAGGAGGCGCGCGAGTCGGCCGGACAGATCGTGGTCCGCCCGCTTTCCAACCCGATCCAGGCGACCGGGGGCCTGGTGATCCTGAGGGGGAATCTCGCCCCGGAAGGGTGCGTCGTGAAGATGGCCGGCCACTCGCGCACGAAGCATCGCGGCCCGGCGCGCGTCTTCGACCGCGAAGAGGACGCCTTCGCGGCCGTGCAGGCCCGGACGATAGCACCGGGGGACGTGCTGGTGATCCGCTACGAGGGGCCGAGCGGCGGGCCGGGCATGCGCGAGATGCTGGCGGTGACGGCGGCGCTCGTCGGCCAGGGTCTCGGCGACCAGGTCGCCCTGCTCACAGACGGCCGCTTCTCCGGAGCCACGCACGGTCTGATGGCGGGCCACGTCGCCCCCGAGGCGGCGCGCGGGGGACCGATCGCCGCCGTCCGCGAAGGGGACACGATCGTCTTCGACGTCGAGGGCCGCCGTCTCGATGTCGAGGTCGGCGACGACGAGATGAGCGCCCGCCTGCGGTCGTGGACGGCGCCCGCCCCGCGGTACACCCGGGGTGTCTTCGCCAAGTACGCCCGGCTGGTCTCGTCGGCCAGCGAGGGGGCGGTCACCGGCTTCAACACCTGAAGGCGGCCCCCTCTCTTTCTGCTTCACGCCCACGTGGTGGAGAGCGGCCGCGGCCCCGCCCGCGCGGCACGGGTCCGGCTTGCTCGCGCAAGCCTCCCCTCGGTTCGCCTCGTGCCGCCCACCGCGCGAATTCCGCGCGGCGGGGCCCCGGCGCGAGGTCTCACACGGCCGCGCGGGCGGGGCCGCGGCCGCTCTCCACCGGGGCGGCCAGCAGAGAAACTTTTCGCGCATGCGACAATCAAGTACCGACGCAGAGCCTGCCGTTCAAGAAATTGACGCACCGCGCGACGCCATCTGTCCACGTTTGCGCACACGACCGCGTGGCGCGGCATGAATCGCGCGCAACACGCTCGGCAACGCGATGGAGACTCTGCGAGGGTGGAGTATCATGAATGACAGGGTGCGACAATGACTCCGATACAGCCGGCGCGACTGAAGCCGGGGGTGACGCTCGAGACGATCGCGGCGCGGGCGCCGCGGGCGTCGGGCGCGGCGCAGGGCGGGCGACGGCTGGTGCGCGGGAAGGCGCTCATCTTCTGGGACCCGAAACATCCCGGGAAGAAGCTCGACGCCATCGACACCGATCAGATCACCCCCTCCTCGGACTGCGTTTCGGAAAGCCTCGCGACTCTCGACGAGCGCTGGAAGGCGGGCTCCTTCCGCTACCTGATGCCCGGGTTCCGCGAGCGGGTCCACGCGGGGCAGAACGTCCTGGTGGCCGGAGATCGCTTCGCCATCGGCTCGTCGCGCGAGATGTCGCCCGCGGGCCTCAAGGGCGTCGCCGAGGAGGCCGGGCTGGAGATGGTGATCGTCTGCGGCGGCAACATGGGCGACATCTTTCGCCGCAACGCCCTCAACCTGGGTCTGCACGTCGTCCAGTCACAGGACGCTGTGCGGGACGCGCGGGACGGAGATGAATTCACCTTCGACGTCGAGACGCGCGAGATCGTGAACGTCACGCAGGACCGGCGCTATCGTCCCCTCCCGCTCACCGAAAAGGAGGAGGAGATACGGAAGGGCGGAGGCATCTTCGACATGGGCCGGCGTGAGTTCCGAGAATCGGCCGGTCGCGCGCCGCGCGTCGAATTTCCGGACGCGACGGAGGCGCGGACGCTCTCTCTGACCGAGCAGATCGTCTGGGCGCATCGCGTCGACAGGGAGGCGGGCGTCCGCCCCGGCGCGACGCTGCGGCTGTATGCGGACCTCCTGCCGGCGTCGGACGGCACGGCGCCGTTCGCCATCCACACGTTCAACGCGATCACGGGAGGGGGGACCGTTTTCCCCCGCCAGGCGGCGATCGCCAGCGATCACTTCGTGTTCACCGGCAAGGAGGATGATCGGAAGCAGACGTCGATTTCGGAGGAATTCGCGCGTCTGCACTCGATCGGCAGGCCGCATTACGCTTCGCCGGGCGACGGCATATTCCACTTCTATTTTCCCGAGCAGGGACTCATCGTTCCGGGCGGCTTCTACCCCGGCGCCGACTCGCACAGCCGGGCCTACGGGGCGTACGGGGCGGTCGGTATCGGCGTCGGCAGCACCACCCTCGGTTTCGGATGGGCCACTGGAGCCGTCTACGTCACCCTGGCCCGGCAGCGTCGCGTCGTGTTCGCCGGTCGACTGCAGCCCTGGGTGAGCGGCAAGGACATCGTCCTGGATCTTCTGCGCCGCTGGGGCGAGAGACAGGCGCAGGGGATGTCGGTGGAGTTCGTGGACCGCGATCGACAGCTCCCGATGCCGTTCCGGAACACGGTCGCCAACATGATGGCGGAGGCCGAAGCGCAGAACGGCATCTTTGCCCGCGATGAAATCACCGACGGCTGGTACGCCGCGCGCGGGATCGCGCTTCCGTACCCGCCCCTCCTGACGGGCACCGGCGCGCGCTTCGAGATCGACGAGACGTTCGATCTGACCACTGTGGGCCCGATGATCGCGAAGCCGTTCAGTCCCGGGAACGCTTTCGCCGCGGACGAGGTGGCGCGCGAGCGGCTGACGTTCGACAAGGCGCTCATCGGATCGTGCACCAACGGCTCCTACGACGATCTGCTGGGCGCGGCCCTGGTAATCCGGGCGGCCCGGGAGACGGGACTGAAGAGCGTACCGAAGAGCGTCCATTTCATCGTCTTTCCCGGAAGCGGCACGGTGCGCGGGCAGATCGAGCGTCCCGATCCGCGCCTCGGGGACGAGTCGATCGCCGACGTCTTCCGTTCCGCGGGCGGCGAAATCCGCCAGTCCTGGTGCGGACCCTGCTTCGGCCAGGGTGACGACGCCTTGAAGCCGGGAGAACGCGCCATCACGTCGTTCAACCGCAACTGGCAGAACCGCATGGGGGTCGGCGGGGAGGGGTATCTCGCCAGCCCCGCCGTCGTCGCGTCGTCGGCGCTCGCCGGCTACATGGCCCCGCCTTCCGAGATCGGCCTGCGCTGGGACCCGGAGCGGTTCGCCGTCTAGGAGCGTGTCCATCCCGTGTACGGAACCGCGCTGCGCTTCAAGGACTCGTCCGACGCGGGGAAAGACCCCGGGTTCCGCGTTCTTGCGCTGGACGGGGGCGGAATCCGCGGCCTGTTCACGGCATCCTTCCTGTCGACGCTCGAGGACCTCGGCGGGGGTCGGATCGGCGACCATTTCGATCTCATCGTCGGGACCTCGATGGGCGGGATCATCGCGCTGGCTTTGGCGTACGGCACGCCGGCGCGGACGGTGCTGGATCTGTTCCTCGAAAAAGGAAGGCTCGTCTTCAGCAGGCCACGGCGGCTCGGCATGCTGCTGCGTCCCAAGTACGACAATCGCGTGCTCGCCGCGACCCTCCGGGAGTTTTTCGGATCGAAGGTCCTGAACGACGCGACGACGCCCGTCTGCGTCACCTCCTACGAGCTGGAAAATTCCTACCCCCGCGTCTGGAAGGACGAGCATGCCGCCGACCTCGTCCCGGCGGGCGACGAGCCCGCCTGGAAGGTGGCGCTGGCGTCGTCCTCGGCCCCCATCTTCTTCCCGGGGACCCAGGTCTCCGAGGGCGACAGCCACGTGGACGGAGGTCTGTTCGCGAACAATCCGACGCTCATCGGCCTGACCGAGGCCGTGCGGTACTTCGGTCAGCCGCTCGCGATGATCCGTATCCTGTCCGTCGGCGCCGGAGAGCGGGCCGAGCGCATTCCTTACGAGAAGGCGAAACGCATGGGCGTCTGGTTCTGGAGGACGGCGGCCATCGAGCACATGCTCATCGCGCAGGCGAGAATTTCGCACGAAATTGCGCTGCGCCTTCTCGATACGGAGCAGTACCTCCGCGTCAACGTCCCGCTCGAGCGTCCCTACCCGCTCGACGATTATGACGCCGCGAAAAATCTGATCGAGCCCGGAGGCCAGGCGGCGCGCGTTCTGTATCCGGATCTGATTCGGCGCTTCTTTTCGAGCGCCGCGACACGTGGTCGCGAGCAGAAGACCGCGGTCCGCGCGCTGCGACTCCGCAATCCATCCGGGCATCATTCCTGACGCGTTTCGATCGGCCTTGTGGACTCCCGCGGGAAGGGATGATAGGCTTCGCGCGGTCGACCAGCATGAAATCCGCGCCGCTTGAGGCGCGGACACATTGAGGGAGGACCATGGCGCGAACTCCTGATGTCGCAGGTGCACTCGAGGCGGTCATCACCAGGACGCTGAAGGCGACGGTGGGCCCACGCTTCCGGAAGCTGGACAGCCAGCTCAGGAAGCTGGAGCGCAGGCTCAAGAAGATCGCCACGCAGCGCGGCCGTCGCGCCGGGACGGGACGCCGCGCCGCCGCCGGACGGCGACGCGGCCGCCGGGGCCGTCCGCCGATGCGCGGTCGCGGACGGGGCAGGAAATCCAGGCGCTGAGCCGCATGCGGGCCGACTCCTGGAGCCTGGAATGGCCCGGCGGCGGGGGAGGCGTGTCTGCGCCGCCGTCCGGCTCCAGGAGCCGGTCCATTCTCCACGGCAACCGCAGGGACTTTCTCCGGTCCTGCGGCGCCTCGGCCCTCGCGCTCGCCGCGATCGAGATGGTCCCCGGGGCCTTCGTGACGCGTCGCATCGAAGCGGTGAACCTGCCGCCCGATCAGCTCGAAAAGTTCGGCGCGGTCGCCCTCGAGAAGGCCAGGGCGCTCGGCGCCACGTACGCCGACATCCGCATCAATCGCTACCGCACGCAGACGATCCTTCTGCGCTCGACCCCGGACTGGGCGACCGGGGCGATCAACAACGTGCCGTCGGTCACCGACGAGGAATCCTTCGGCTTCGGCGTGCGCGTGATCCACGGCGGTGCCTGGGGCTTCGCCGCCAGCGCCACGCTCGACAAGGACACCGTCGCGCGGATCACGACGGAGGCGGTCTCGATCGCGAGGGCGCATTCGAAGCTCCGGAAGGAGCCCGTGCGTCTCGCCAGGGCCCCGGCGGCCAAGGACACCTACAGCACCCCCCTCGAGAAGAACCCCTTCGACGTCGGCGTCGCCGAGAAGCTCGCCCTTCTCGAGGCGGCGAGCACCGAGGTCCGCAAGGTCGCGGGCGTGTTCTCGGTCACGGGGTTCATGGAGCAGCGGCTCGAGGAGCGCTTCTTCATGTCCACCGAGGGCAGCGTCCTGAGGCAGACGATCGTCCAGGTGGCGCCGGAGTACACGGCCACGGCGCGCGACCTCAAGACGCGCAAGGCGAAGACGCGCACCTACCGTCCGAACGCCGTCTGCGGCGGCTACGAGTTCGTCGAGAAGGCCGGTCTCGTCGAGAGCGGCCGCCGCGTCGGCGAGGAGGTGGTGAACCACCTGAAGGCGCCGTCGGTCTCGGCCGGCAGGAAGGACCTCGTCCTGCTGCCGACGCACCTGGCGCTGACGATCCACGAATCGATCGGGCATTCCACCGAGCTCGACCGGGCGATGGGGTACGAGGCGAATTTCGCCGGCACGTCGTTCCTGACGCCCGACAGGCTCGGGACGTTCCGCGTCGGCTCGGACATCGTCAACGTCTTCGGCGATCGCGTGCTGCCGCAGGGGCTCTCCACGTGCGGATATGACGATGACGGTGTTGCGACAAGGCGCTTTCCGATCCTCAAGAATGGAATCTTCGTCGGCTACCAGACGATCCGCGAGCAGGCCCATTTCATCGGGCAGGAGGAGTCGATGGCCTGCTGCTACGCCGATTCGTACGCGTCCGTGCCGTTCCAGAGGATGCCGAACGTCTGGCTCGAGGCCGGCGGGAAGCCGGCGTCGATCGACGACCTGGTCGCGGGAGTCGACGACGGAGTCCTCATCGACGGGCGCGGCTCGTACTCGATCGACCACCAGCGCTACAACTTCCAGTTCGGCGGCGATGCGTTCTGGGAGATCAAGGGGGGGAAGGTCGGCGCGATGATCGCCGACGTCGCGTACCAGAGCCGCACCCCTGATTTCTGGCAGGCCTGCGATCTCCTCGGCGACCAGTCGACGTGGCAGAACGTCGGTCTGAACCGCGACGGCAAGGGGGAGCCCGGCCAGATCAACGCCATGAGCCACGGCTGTCCCGCCGGCCGCTTCCGCGGCATCACCGTGATCCGGACGGAGTAGAGAACCCGTGCGTTTCGACCGCGACGAGGCGAAGAGAACGATCGAGCGCGTCCTGGCGCTGCGGCAGGACGGGGACCTCGAGGTCGAGCTTCTGGCCCGCACCGCGTCGCACACACGTTTCGCGCGCAACGAGATCACGACGTCGGGGCGCGTCGAGGACGTCACGCTGTCGATCGCCGCCCGCCGCGAAGGGAAGATCGGAACCGTCGGCACCAACGATCTCTCGGATGGCGGCCTCAAGGAGGCGGTGGGGCGCGCCGTCGGTCTGCGCGACCTGATGCCGGTCGACCCCGAGTGGGTGGAGACCCTGCCGCCCCAGAGCTACCCGCTCTTCGAGACACGCGACGAGCAGGCGGGCCGGGCGGACGCGGCCGACCGGGCCGCCGGCGTCAAAGCGGCCCTGACCCTGGCGGAGCGCCGTCATCTGACGGCGGCCGGGTTCTACGAGAACAACGCCGAGGCGCGCGCGATCGGCAACAGCAAGGGGAACTTCGGGCACCACGTCTCGACCGACGTCGAGTTCTCGGTCACCATGCGGACCTCCGACGGCACCGGGTCGGGATGGGCCTCCTCCTACTCCCCGCGCTTCTCGGAGGTCGACCCGAAGCCGGTCGCCCGGCGCGCCGCCGACAAGGGGATCGCGTCGGCCAAGCCCCGCGAAGTCCCTCCGGGCGACTACACCGTCATCCTGGAGCCCGCGGCGGTGGCGGCGCTCGTGCAAACGCTGCAGTTCGGCGCCCTGTCGAAGCGCTCCGCCGACGAAGGTCGAAGCGTCTTCTCCAAGGAGGGAGGCGGCAGCCGCATCGGGGAGAAGGTCGCGCACGACACGGTGACCCTGGTCACCGATCCGTTCGAGGCGCGCGTCCCGGCCTTGCCGTGGAGCGGCGCGGGCCTGCCGAACCGCAGGATTGCCTGGATCGAGAAGGGCGTTCTCAAGACCCTGTACGCCGACCGCTACTGGGCGGCCAAGACGGGTGTCGCGCCGACGCCGTCCCCGGGAAGCCTGGTCCTCGCGGGAGGCGGCGCGACGCTCGACGACCTCATCGCCTCGACCGACAGGGGCCTGCTGGTGACGCGCTTCTGGTACATCCGGACCGTCAATCCGCAGACCTGGCATCTCACGGGGCTCACGCGGGACGGGCTGTTCCTGATCGAAAAGGGGAAGATCGCCGCCCCGGCGGTCAATCTGCGCTTCAACGAGAGCCCGGTCGTGATGCTGCGGAACATCGAGGCGATGACCTCCCCCGTCCCGGCCGGCCGCATGCTCGTGCCGGCCATCAAGGCGCGCGAGTTCACCTTCACCAGCAAATCGGACGCGGTCTGATCACCCGCGTGAAATCGGCCCTCTGCTGAGCGGGATTTTTCCCTCCGGTGAGGACAAATTTGAAATGGGCCCAGGCCTGTGTTCCGATGATCCGGAATCTATATTGACCCTGAGGGGGGTGAGAGCGATGCAGAAGGTCCGGGCGCCTCTGGCGCTCGTCGTGATCGTCGGAGCCTTGCAGGGGCTGACGCCGTCATGGGGAGCCATGATGGACGGTGCCGCCGATGACGTGGCGGGAGCGGGGGCCTCGGAGCCCGGCGATCCCGCGGCGGCGCCGGGGTTCGACGTCCGCGAGGAGGGCGGCGAAGCGGCCCCGGACTACCTCGATCGGTACTCGCGCCCGTTCCGGATCGACACCGGCGAGCTGGCGTTCACGGAGAAGTATTACTGGCACCGCCTGACGCACCCCACGACCAGCGACAAGAAAACAGGCGGCGCGGTCCTGGCCGTGGCGTTCGCCCTCTGGTCGCAGAAGGAGCAGATCCAGAGCGACTGGGCGCAGCGCGACACCACTCTCGAGCATGAGACCACGCTGAAGAGGATCCAGAAGCTCGGCGGCGGCATCGTCGTGCCGGCGACCGCGCTGCTCATGTACGTGGGCGGCTCGACGATGCGCGACTACCGCTCGAAGGAGACGGGCGTGATGCTCGCCCACTCCCTCCTTCTGACCGACCTGGTGACCCTGGGGGGACGCTTCGTGCTGGCCGAGGACCGGCCGAAATACGGGGGCAGCCTGCACCCGTTCCGCGGCTTCGGCGGCGGCATCTCCGGCCACAGCGCCACGGCCGCCTCCATCTCGGGCGTCCTGTCGCGCATGTATCTTCAGATCGATCCGGACGACAGCCACGCCGCCGCCGTGTGGAAACGTATCGGGAAGGGGTTCGCGTACGGCCTGCCGGCCATCGTCGCCTTCGGCCGCGTCAACGACCAGCAGCACTATCTCTACAACACCGTCCTGGGGCTCTCGATCGGCTACTGGAGCAGCAACGTCGTGGCGGACGCCCACGGTCTCTACATCCACGGCACCCCGTCGCGCTTCAGGCCCTCGGCCGTCGGTCCGATCACGAACGACCGGGGCGCGCCCGGCATCGGGGCGCGCTGGAACTACTGAGATCAGAACTCCCAGCGCACGCCGACCCCGGCCCCGCCCCCTTCTCCCAGGATCGGCCCGACGCTCGCCGGTCTGAGGCGCGGGCGCCCCCCTTCCAGGTACAGTCCGTGAGCGTCGGCGACGGCGTTGCTGCTCCAGAAACCGATCGCCATGCCGAGGACGGCGCTGTAGAGAAAGTGCTCCTGCTCGTTCACGCGCCCGAGGGCCACCGCCAAAGGCGCGCCGTAAGCGAACCCCTTCCCGATCCACTTGAAGGTCCTTCGGATGCGCCCATCCTCGGGCTTGACTTGAAGATACATGCGCGACAGCACGCCCGAGACCGAGGCGGCCGTCGCGGCGTGGCCGGACACCCCGTGACCGATCCCCTGGAAGGGATGCAGGCGCCCGCCGTCCCTGGGGCGGTCCTCGCTCAGGATCCACATCCCGGTCACCGTGAGGATGCCTGTGAACAGTCCCGACTCGGCCAGCATGAAACCGGTCTCCTTGGCGCGGTAGTCGTGAAAGGCCGAGCCGCCGATATAGAACAGGACGGCGATCGCCGGAACGATCCCCTTGCCGCCGAAATCCTGCGCCTGCCTGAAGAAGCGCTCGCGGGACGGAGTGTCGTCCTCGGCGACGTCCGCCTGGATCTGGTTCTTCCGGGTCGCCAGAACGAACGACGCCATCAGGACTCCCGCGCCCCGGACCTTGTCCTTCATCCCGGGATGAAACAGGCGGTGCCAGTAATACTTCTGCGTGAACTTGAACTCGCGGCCGTCGATCACGAAGGGGCGGGAGTAATGCTCGAGGTAGGCGGGCAGGCCGCGGGAAGGATCCGGCGCGCCGTCGTCCTCCTGGTCGGCCAGGACCGGCGCCAGGCCGGCGGTCGAGAGAACACAGAGGGCGATCACCAGACATCGAACGGGGCGCCGCACACACTCAATCTAGCGCAGTGCGGTTCACGCGACCACCGGCGGGGGACGCCGGCGGGTCACGCATCAGGAAAATCTGGAGAGACCGAAGAATGGCTCGGGTCTGGAGGTCCCCAGGACCAGATCGGCAATACGCTCGCCGATCGCGGGGCCGTGCTTGAAGCCGTGCCCCGAGCCGCCCCCCGCGATGAAGGCGTTCGCGGCCTGCGGGTGGCGATCGATGATGAAGCGCCCGTCCGGTGAGTTCTCGTACTGGCAGACGCGCGCCTCGAGCAGCGGCGCGTCCTTGAGACCGGGGAAACGGAAGGCCATGTAATCACGCGCCGAGCGCAGTCCTTTCGCGCTCGGCTTCCTCTCGCCGTTGGTGGGGTCGAAATCCTCCCCGCGCGTGTCGTCGGCCACCTTGAATCCGCGCCACTCGCTCCCCGGGATTCCATAGAAGATCCTCGATCCATTGTCGATCCAGACCGGCAGACGGTCCTCCAGCCAGGTCGGATCGCCGGCGGGCGTCCCGAAGAAGAACTCCTCCTGCCGGGTCGGGCGGATGCGGGCGCCGAGGATTTCGGGAAACATCGTCCCCAGCCACGGACCGCAGGCGAAGACGTAGCGGTCCGCGGAAAGGACGCTCTGGTCGGAAAGCCGGAGCGGGCCCATCCGGTCGCCGACGACAGGCCCGGGAGCGACCGCGGCCTGCCGGTATTCGCCCCCTTCCGCCTGAAACCGCTCCAGGACCGCCTGGCAGGCCCGCCGCGCCAGCAGATAGCCCGCCTCCTTCTCGTGCAGGACCCAGCTCACCCCTGCGAAATCAATCTGAGGATACCGGGCCGCTGCCGCGGCCGTCTCCAGCCGCTCGACCGGGAGTCCGGCCGCGCGCAGGAGCGGCAGCGCCGCCGTCTCGTAGCGGTCGTCGCTCCCCGCCATCCACAGGACACCGGTCTTCCGGAACAGCGGCCGCCCGAAGCTCCTCTCGCTGTCCCGCCAGAGCCGCAGCGAGCGGGCGGCCATCTCGACGTAGATCCGGTCGGGGCCGTAGGTCGCGCGGATGACCCGGGTCTCTCCGCCGGACGAGGCGCGGGAGTTCCCCGGGCCCCAGGCGTCCAGGAGCACGACGCGTGCCCCGCGCCGCACCAGGTGGAGAGCGGTCCAGCCGCCGAACGCCCCGGCGCCGACCACGGCCACGCGCGGCTTCGCGGATGCCGCCGCGGCCGAAGGAGACAGGAGGCGCGAGGCGTGCAGGGCGACCAGCGCTGCCCCGCCCTTCAGAAGCGACCGCCGCGTCAGGCCGCGCATCCGGTCAGGACTCCTCGAATCGCTCGACGTCATCCCAGGTCAGGATGCCCACGGCGATCATCTGGTCAAGCGCCGAACGGAGGTCTTCGGACGAGGCGCCCCAGGGGTTCTGCAGTACCGCGCGGCGCACAGCCTCGTAGGCCTTGCGGGGACCGAGGCTCCGGAGGTCCTCGAGACTCTTGTCGTCGATCTCCATGCTGTCTCCGGTCAGGCGATCAGTCGGGCGATGAGGTAGGCGGCGCCGGCCGCCAGGCCGCCGATGAGCGTCGTCTGGCAGGCGCTGCGTCCGGGCGTGATGCCGGTGTAGCGACCCTTGACGTATCCGAACACCAGGAGAGCCAGGAGGGTCGAGACGACCGACCACCCGAGTCCGGCGCGCGCGCCCGGCGCGAAGACATACGGCGCCAGCGGGATGAGCCCGCCGGCGACGTACGCGGAGGCGATCGTCAGAGCGCTTCTGAGCGCCCGTCCGGGGTCGGGCTTCTCGAGACCCAGCTCGAAACGCATCATGAAGTCGATCCAGGCCTCGGGGCGGTTGCGCAGCGCCGCCACGACCGGCTCCGATTCCTCGGGCGTCAGGCCGTACTTCCGGAACAGCTCGTGGATCTCCGCCTCCTCCTCGAGCGGCTTCTCCTTCACCTCGGCGCGCTCGCGCGCCCGCTCGCGGGCGTAGTGCTCCGCGTCGCTGCGGGCGGCCAGGTACCCGCCGAGACCCATGGCGATCGAGCCGGCCGCGATCTCCGCCAGGCCGGCGGTGATGATGACGGCCGTGGAGTCGACGGCGCCCGAGAGACCCGCCGCCAGCGCGAACGGAACGGTCAAACCGTCCGACATGCCGATGACGATGTCCCGGACGATGGCGCCGGACGTGAAGTGCCTTTCGGTGTGAGGAGTCTGCGGCATGGGGTCTCCCCCTCGCCGCCCATCCTACCCGAACTGCCGGGTCGGGTAGAATGCACCCGCATCCGGCAGGGGGGATCGATGCGGCGTCTCTGGATCGACGGGGAGTTCACGGAGGGCTCGACCGGCCGGACCATCCAGGTCGTCGACCCGGCCACCGAGGAGATCGTGGACGTCGTCCCGAAGGGGGGCGTCGCCGAGGTGGACCGGGCGGTTGCCGCCGCCGGGCGGGCCTTCCCGGCGTGGAAGCGCGTGCCGGCCCTGGAGCGCGCCGAGCTGCTGGTGGAGACGGCGCGCCGCCTGCGCGCGAACAGGGAGGAGTTCGCGATCACCCTGACACGCGAAACCGGCCGCACGCTGCGGAAGAACCGGGGCTACGTCGACTGGTCCGCGACCTGCTTCGAGTATTACGCAGGCCTCATCCGCGACCGGCGCGGGCGGGTCATCCCCTCCGCCGAGACGGGTCAGCTGAATCTGGTCCTCCAGGAGCCGATGGGTGTGGTGGGCTGCATCGTCCCGTTCAACTACCCGCTGATGCTCCTCGCCTGGAAGGTCGCCCCCGCCCTCGCCGCCGGAAACGTCGTGGTGATCAAGCCCGCTTCGCAGACACCGCTGACCACACTCGATCTCAGCCGTGTGTTCGACCACCTGCCCAGAGGGGTCGTGAACATCATCACCGGAGCCGGGGCCGAAGTCGGAGACGCCCTGGTCATGCACCCGGACGTGCCGTGCATCGCCTTCACCGGCAGCACCGCGACCGGGCAGCGGATCTACCGCATGGGGGCCGAGCGCATCAAGAAGCTTCATCTCGAACTGGGCGGGAGCGACGCGGTCATCGTCTGCGCCGACTGCGACCTCGAGGCGGCGACGCGCGCCGTGGCCTGGACCGGGTTTCTCAACGCCGGGCAGGTCTGCACCAGCGCGGAGCGGGTGTACGTCGAGCAGCCGGTCCACCGGCGGTTCCTGGAGATGTTCTCCGCGCTGACGTCGAAACTCGTCGTCGGGCCCGGCATGGATGAGAAGACGGAGGTCACGCCGCTCATCGGCAGGGCGGAGCGCGATCAGGTCGAGGCACGCGTGCAGCAGGCCCGGCGCGAGGGGGCGGAGATCGTGACGGGTGGACGCAGACCGGAGCGTCTGACGAAGGGATGGTTCTACGAGCCGACCGTGCTGGCCGGGATGCGCCACGGCATGAGCCTGCTGAAGGAGGAGATCTTCGGGCCTGTGGTCCCGATCCTGTCGTTCTCGACATTCGACGAGGCGCTGGACCTGGCGAACGACTCGCCGTACGGGCTCGGCGCGACGTTGTTCTCGACCGACGCGAAGAAGGTCCGGCGCTACTACGAGGAGATCCAGGTCGGCAACGTCTGGGTCAACGATCCCCTCGTGGACAATCCGGCCGGGCCGTTCGGCGGCATGAAGATGTCCGGTCTCGGCCGCGAGCTGGGCGAGGAGGGGCTCCTGGAGTTCCAGCAGACCAAGCACGTGCACTGGGACATCGAGGGACGGATCAAGCCGTGGTGGTACCCGCTGGCTGACTAGCGGATCGTCGTATGCTAGGATCGCAGGCCTCGATATCGGTCTGAAGGGCGCTCCGGAGGCTGCTTTCGTGCGGGTCAAGCTGGCCGTCGCAACATTCGTGGCGCTGCTGCTGCCGAGCCTGGCAGCCGCCGCGGGCGAGACCGTGACCTACCAGGCGGGCGGCGAGACGGTCCGGGCCTACCTGGGGAACTTTCCAGGGTCGAGGAGCAGCCCCGGCATCGTGGTCATCCACGACTACTGGGGCCTGAACGAGGAGATTCAGGAGGTCGTCGATCGCCTGGCCTCCCTCGGGTATGTGACCCTGGCTCCGGATCTGTTCAAGGGGAAGCTGATGGCCGATCCCGGGCTTGCGCAGGACATGGGACGCGCTCTGGACGAGACGCGCGCGGTGACCATCGTCAAGGGGGCGATCGACGAGCTCCGCAAGCTGGACCGCGTGACCAACCGGCCTGTGGCGACGATCGGATTCGGCATCGGAGGCCGCGTCTCGCTCGCGACGGCGCTCCGGGGGGCCGACGTGCAGGCGACCGTGCTCTTCTACGGCAGAGTCGAGACGACACGCGAGGGCGTGGCCCCGCTCAAGGCGCCCATCCTGGGAGTATTCGGCGGCGGCGACCACGCCGTCCCTGAGAAGGACGTGAAGCTGTTCGAAGCGGCCCTGAAAGAGGCGGGGAAGGACGTGAAGATCGTCTCGTATCCCGGGATCGGCCACTGCTTCATGGACGGGGCGCACGCCGATTACGAGCCCGAGGAGGCCAAGGACGCCTGGATCCAGATGCGCGACTGGCTGGCTGTGAAGCTCGCGCCGCAACTGCCCGGGAGACGCGCGCCCGGCACCCCGGCCGGTCCTGAGCCGGCTCCCCACCCCACGGCCCCCTGACCGATGCCGGCGCAGCCCTCGAAGCGGCTCGAGACCTTTCCTAACCCGCGCCCCGGTCGCGATTACGAGATCTCGTTCGAGATTCCGGAGTTCACCTGCCTCTGCCCGAAGACCGGCCAGCCCGACTTCGCGACGCTGCGGATCCGCTACATCCCCGACAGCCTCTGTGTCGAGCTGAAGTCCCTGAAACTCTACGTCTGGTCGTTCCGCGACGAGGGACACTTCCACGAAGACGTCACCAATCGCATCCTGGACGACCTCGTGAAGCTCCTCGAGCCCCGGGAGATGACCGTGGTGGGAGACTTCAACGTCCGGGGCGGCATCCACACCGTCGTGACCGCCAGCCATACTCGCAGGGCCTGACCCCCTCCTCCGACTCCTGATGCATCCTGACCGCATGTTGGAGGGAAAGTCGCGTTGTCCGCACCGCACCTTCACCGTATATTTCCGCGCATCTGGGGGAGTAAGCGATTGAATTCGCTGGACTTGGGGTGCGGCAGGGGCTGCCGGCGCGTGTCTTCTTTATATAGGAACCTGGTCCGCCCGGCCGTCTGCGGAATCGCTGTCGTCTGGCTGGCTCTGTCGGTCGCGAGCGCCACGGTCGTGCCGTGGATGGACCTGAAGGAGATCACGACGCAGGCCGACGTGATCGTTCTCGGAACGGTCGATTCGGTCGAGAGCGGCTGGAGCGATGACGGCCGGATCATCGTCACGCGCGCCACGGTGACCGTGGAGCGCTCCCTCAAGGGAGGACCGCGCGCCCGCGTCGTGGTCGAGACCCCCGGCGGCCGGGTGGGTGACCTGGCGATGGTGGCTGCCGGAGCGCCGGTGTTCCACGCCGGCGAGCGCCTGCTCCTGTTCCTGGAGCCGGCGGGGATAACGGCCGGCGGCGTGTCGGGGGCGGACGGCGGACGGCGGCACGGTGTCGTCGGCTGGAACCAGGGCGGGATGATCGTGCGCCGCGACCGCCGCACGGGTCGCGACCTCGTCGAGGATCGGACCGCGGGCACGCTTTATCTCGACCGGCAGGGGAAGCCGGTCGGCTCCGGCCGCTCGGGGAAGGGGCCGGCGGAACTTCAGAATTTGCTCAGTGAGGTCGAGCGGCTGGTCGCCGAAAGACCGCGCGGGTCGGCGCCGTGAGGATCACGCGGTCGTTCCCGCCGATCCGCGCGGCCCTCCTGGTCGCCGTCCTGTCCGTGGCGGGCGGGGCGGCCGCCCTTGCCTACGTGCAGACGAACCTTGTGGACCTGGGTTTCTCCGACATCGGGGTGTTCCAGCTGGGTGGCAACCTCGTGCTGCGCCTCGAGCAGGACGCCTCGTTCCGGATCACCGACGGGTCGGACATCACGACGCTCCAGGCGAGCATGCAGCGCTGGACGGACGTTCCGACCTCCAACGCCACGATCACCGAGGGGGCCCGCTTCAACCTGGCGAGCCCCATCGACGCCGGGGCCGGTCTCGGGAACGACGGCATCAACCGCGTCTACTTCGCGGAGACCGACACGTCCAACCATCTCAGCAGCGCCATCGCGGTCTCCTTCTTCTATGTGGCGGGGGACGGCCGGATCACCGACTGCGATATCGTTTTCAACGAGCGGCTCTACACCTTCAGCACCACGACCCCGGCGAACCCGAACCAGAACCTCGGTCCGACCACGTACGATCTGGGCGAGCTCTCGACCCACGAGATGGGTCACTGCCTTGGCTTCGACCACAGCGCCGTGGCGGGCCGGTTCGCGTCGACCGGCCTGGAGGTGTCCGGCTTCACGTCGGGAGACTTCTCCTCCCAGGCCACCCTGTACCCGTACGGGTCCCGGACCATCCAGGGGCGCAGCCTGTCGCAGGACGACATGTCCGGCGTGTCGTTCATCTATCCGAACAGCACGCTCGCCTCGACCATGGGGACGATCTCCGGACGGGTGCTGGACGGCGGGACGTTCAGTCCCATCAAGGGGGCGCACGTCGTGGCGGTGGCCGCCTCCGCTCCGGACGTACCGGTGGTCGGAGTGATCTCGGACGTGCAGGGGGGAGGACCGGGAGGGGGATACACCATCGTCGGCCTGCCGCCGGGGAGCTACTCTCTGCGTCTGGAGCCGCTGGTGGGAACGAGCAACCCGTTCACCCAGTCGAACACCCACTTCACCGGTTTCAACACGTCGTTCCCGCCGGAGTTCTACGACGGGGCCACCGAGTCGGGCTTCGACCTGGCGACCGACCGGGTCGCGATCGACGTCGCGGCCGGCCAGACCGTCAC
This sequence comes from Candidatus Dormiibacterota bacterium, assembly GCA_035635555.1. NCBI lineage: Bacteria > Bacillati > Candidatus Dormiibacterota > Candidatus Dormiibacterota bacterium. Next base: position 216,114 of record DASQAT010000035.1, on the reverse strand, counting down.
GGGGATCGATTTCCTGACCAACGTCGCCGCGCCCGATCCGAACGAGCCGAACAACACGCGCGCCTCGGCCACGCCGGTCACGTGCGAGCAGACGGTGCACGCTTCGATCGTGCCGCAGGGGGACATTGATTACTACGCGCTGTCGATCACGAACGCCACCGCGCTGCAGGTCGACATCAACGCGGCTAGGAGCGGCTCTCCCCTCGACCCGATCGTCGGCGTGTTCGACGCGGCGGGCAACCGCCTGGGTTTCGCCGACAACACGGTGTCCTTCGACCCCATCCTCAACGTGGATCTCCTTTCCCCGGGAACCTATTACATCGCGGCGGCGTCCTTCAACGACAGCACGTTCACCGGCAGCGACGCGCGCACCGTCGGCGACTATTCGATGACAGTGCGCTGCTCGATTCCGGAAGTGCGGACCGGCACGTGCGGCGGGAGGGTTCTCTACGCCAGTTCGAACGGGGACGGGGCGATCTACGCCATCTCCGACAGCGACCACGACCTCCGCTTCGACGGGCAATCGGTGTTCGCCTCCGGCGCCGGGAGCGGGCTGGGCGCGATTGTCACGCGGCGCGACGGTGGCGTCTGCCTGGGGAACCAGTCGCAGACCGTGTTCGCCCTCTACGACGACACCGGTGATTTCACGTTCGACCGGACGGTGGTCGTTCCGACGTCCGTCGGCGACACGCGGGCCCTCGGCGGCGCCCGGCGCGCCGGAGCGGAATACCTGTTCACCGGAGACCTGTTCAGCGCCGCGCCGCTTTTCGAGATGCTCGATTCCGGCGGAGATGCGCTGCCGGAACGCACCACCCCGTTCGCGCCGGCTCCGCAGTCGGTCCTGGGCGTGTCCGCCGACGAGGCGGGGACCCTCTACGTCTTCGATGTGTCCTTCAACGGGATCGGCGGCCTGATCGCGTACCGCGATTCGGACAACGACGGGGTGGCCGACACATCCACCGTCTTCCTGGCCGACGCGTCCCCCTATGTGAACATCATCGCGCACCGCGCCGGGGAGGTGTTCGCCGGAAACATCTCCCTGGGCGAGATCGATCGGATCGTCGATCGGGACGGAGATGGTGTCGCCGACAGCGTGACGACCTATGCGCCCGGGCTCTCTCTCGACGCCTTCTCGGGACTGGCGTTCGACGACCAGGACGTGCTGTACGTCGTCGACAGCGCCAGCCGGGTCCTGGCGCTGCCGGACGACGATGGGGACGGCGTGGCGGACCGGCGGGTGCAATTCTCGCCCCTCATCTCCGGCCTGACCGGCATCGCCTTCGGCCAGGGACCGCCGGGCACCGTATCGCTGCCCGGCTCGTTCCACCCCGTCGGGGTGACGGGGAGCGGCTCCGGCCTGCGCCTGACCTGGGAAGACCAGGGTGCGACGGTCCCGGCCTACAACATCTACGAGGGGACGCTCGGAAGCTGGTACTCGCACGTGCCGCTTCTGTGCCACGTGACCGGCGCCTCGGACGGCGCCGGCAACCGGTTTCTCGACATCACCCCCACCGGCACGACGAGCCATTACTATCTGGTGACCGCGAGCGACCGCTGCGGCGAGGGCTCCGCCGGCAGGGGCAAGAACGGCCAGAGACGCCCGATGCCGAACGGCGCGTGCGGCGGAGTTCCGTAGGAGGTGTTCTTTCCCCTCCCGGGTCAGAGGCTGCGCCGCACCTCGAGGGTGGCCGCGACCATGTTCCTGATCTTGGCTTCCGCCTCTTCGGGGGAGCGGGTCTTGAGACCGCAGTCCGGGTTGATCCAGAGACGGGACGCCGGCACGACGCCGAGCGCCGCCCGGATGCGCTCCTTCACCACTTCGACCGTCTCGATGGCGTGGTGGTGGACGTCCAGCACGCCCGCCCCCAGCTCCTTCGTGAACGGCGAGGTGCGGAACAGATCGAGCAGGCCGAGGGCCGAGTTCGACAGCTCCAGGGTGAACTGCTCCACGGGCAGGTCCAGCAGGCGGGGATAGATGGCCGCGAAGTCTCCATAGCAGATGTGCGTGATCGTCCTGGCGCGCAGACCGTCGGTGACCCGGTGCATGGCGCGAATCGCGAGATCGATCTCGTCCGGGCGCACCGAAACGGCCGGCTCGTCGATCTGGACGTAGCGCGCGCCGGCCGCGACCAGCGCCTCGCACTCCTGGCGGACCACGTCGGCCAGCGCCAGGGCCAGCGATTCGCGCGAGGCGTAGTGCTCGTCGAACGCCCAGTCCATCAAGGTATAGGGGCCGGTCAGGATCGCCTTCACCGGATGGCGCGTCTGCCCGCTGGCGTAGCGGAACCACTCGACCGTGACCGGACGACTCCAGCGCACCTCGCCGACCACGACCGGCTTCCGGTAGTAGCGGTTGCCGTACGAGCGCACCAGCCCCGAGATGCGGAACCCTTCCAGGTTCTCGGCGAAATAGGTCGTCATGTCGCCGCGGTACATCTCGCCGTCCACCAGCAGGTCGAGGCCCAGGTCTTCCTGAAGCCGGAGGCATGCGCTGGTCTCCTCGCGCTCGATGGCGTGCAGCGACTCCGCGTCGCCGCCGCGGGAGACCTCGGCGCGCGCCCGCTTCAGCCGCTCCGGCTTGGGGAACGACCCGATCGTGCTGAGCGGCAGGAGAAGTCCGGCAGGCAGCGCCGGAGCCTCCCGGGCGTCGCCGTCCGCGAGAGGCGCGATGTCGCTCATGCGAACTCCTGTCTGGCCCGGTCGCGCAAGGCCGCCAGTCGTGACAGCTTCGCCCGCGCCGTATCGCGGGGCAGGAACTCCAGGCCGTGGTTCGGGGCGAGGTGCACCTCGGACGTGGCCCGTTGGGAGGCCCGCAGCGCCTCGAGAATGGGCCGCACGCGCTGCTCGTAGGTCTCTCCGGGATCCTCCAGCCGCGTGTTCCGGCCGTCGATGACGCCGAGCAGGAGACCGGTCCCCGGAACGAGGCCGGCGGCCAGCCGGGTCCCGAGGCCGGCGGCCGCGGCGGCGATCTCCTCCCTGGCGGTCGCCGTGGTTTTCATCCGGTCCAGGGCGGCCACCACGTCGAAGCCGAGCATCGCCACGGGGAGAGCGGCGAGGTCGCCGGAGAAGGGAGTCGCGTCGCCGAATGAGGTCGCGAGGATGATCCGCGCGGAAGTCAGGCCGGCCACCAGCCGGCGCATCGCGAGGCGAAGAAGATCCGCGGCTTCCGGGAACCGCGCCAGGACCGGCTCGTCGACCTGGATGATCGCGGCGCCGGCCGCCTCGAGGTCCAGGAGCTCGCGGTTCAGGGCGGAGGCGATCTCGAGCGCCAGGTCGCGCATGCCGCGCCCGCGCGTATCGCGCGACAGCCGGGCGAGAGTGATCGGGCCGGTGACGATCCCCTTCACCGGGCGGGGCGCCGCGGCGGCCGACGCGAAGCGGTAGGCTTCGGCCAGGAACGGCCGCTCGCGGCCGATCGGTCCGGCCGCCGCCGGCTGGCGATAGTAGGTGTTCGTATCGAAGTAGCGCAGCAGCCCTTCGATCCGGAATCCGGCCAGCCCGCGCGCCACGTGCGACACCGGGTCGTGCCAGCGGATCTGCCCGTCAGTGAGGAGATCCATCCCGGCCTCGGACTGATCCCGGAGGGCCATGCGGGTCATCTCGTCTTCGGCCCCGGCCACCTCCGACGGCTGGAGCTCTCCCCGGTCGACGCCATGCAGCGCCCGGCGCAGGATCTGCTCCGCGGGCCGGTCCCCGATGCGCGGGTAGCTGTTGAGAATCGAAGCGAGGATCACGTCCACCCTTCTCCCGGCCTCAGCCGGCGTCGGCATCCAGAATATCGCCCGGTCGCGGGCCGCGCAAGTGATCTCCGTGCAAAGATTCTCCTTGGCTGCCGGATGGCTCGGAGATGCTTCCGGCCGAACGGAGCGCGGGAGGCCGTCTTTGTGTGCTACGCTTCCACAATATGGCGCGCGTGCCGGGGTGACCCGCGCCGGGGCAAGGGAGCCCTTTGGTCAAGCAGGTTCTGTGGAGCGAATCGGTCCGCGATCGCATCGACAGCGGCAGACCCCACTTTCTCGCCAGGGCCTGTCTCAAGGCGCTGTCGGCCGGGGCCGGCTCGGTCCTGCTCGATGTGGCCGCGACCGATCGCCCCGACCTCATCGTCCTGGCCCCCGAGGCGTCCGACATGGGCGCGCCGGATCTCTGCCGGCGGATCCGTCAGGACGACCGGACGCGCGGCATCCCGATCCTCGCGCTGGCCTCGGACGACACGCAGGAGTTCCTGTTCAGGGAGGCCGGTTGCACCGACGTGGTGCGCGCCTCCATCCCGGCGGCGCTCCTGCAGGAGAAGATCGCCGCCATGCTCGGAATGCGCCTCAGGCAGCACCCGCGCTACCCCGTCGTCCTGCCGGTCGCGCGCGGCCGGTTCATCCGCGAGTTCCTCGGCTACTCGAACGCGGTGAGCGAGGGGGGCATCGGGTTCGACACCCTCGCGCGCATCAAGGGGGGGGAGCACCTCGCCCTGCGGATCTACCGGAATACGGAGGAAAAGCCGATCGCGGTCAGCGGCCGGGTCGCCTCGGTCCGGGCGAACATCGACACCGGCATCGGCTACGCAGTGGGAGTTGAGTTCCTGGAGATGGCCGAGACCGACAAGGAGCGTCTCGTCGAGCTCTTCCCGCGCGATGCGAGTGTCGTATGGGGCGGGGATCCGGGACCGGAACGGACTCCCGACGGGCGCAAGATCCCCACGGTCTGAGCGACTTGACCCTCAACGCTTCGCGAAGATCCTCCCGGCGGTCCCGCCGAGGATCGCCTCCATCGCCTCGGCACGGAGCGCCAGGGCCCTGAACGCCTGGACGTTGCCGCCCGGGCTCTCGACTCCGGGGCTCGGCCAGTCGGTGCCGAACAACGTCTTGTGCGCGACCTGCTCGATCCGGGGGAAGTACTGCAGGAGGGCCTTCGGCGGGATCCCCGAGATGTCCATGTAAACGTTCGGGTGCCGGCGCAGCAGGAAGAAGCAGGTCTCCATCCAGAGCGGCCGGCCGCCGTGGGCCATGATGATCGTCAGCTGCGGGAAATCGACCGCCACGTCGTCGAGCGGCATCGGGTCGCCGTACGTGTTGCGCGCGTCCGGAAAGATCGACGTGCCGGTGTGGACGATGATCGGGATCCGGAGGGTCTGCGCCCTCTCGTACAGGTCGGCGAGGCCCGGCAGGCTTCCGCCGTCCCGGTAGCCGTTCGGGAAGAAGTGCTGGTGCGGCGGGTGGAGCTTGAGAGCGCGGATGCCGTCCTTCTCGACGATGTGCTGCAGCGCCCCGGCCGGGTCCGGCGTCAGGCGCGGGTGCACGCCACCGACCGCGATCAGGCGGTCGGCGTGGCGTCGGCAGTAGTTGCCGATCCACTCGTTCACCTCGTCCGTGAACCCGATGACATCAGGGCTGACGTAGTTCACCAGAACGGCGCGATCGATCCCCTGTTCGTCCAGGAAGCGCAGGAACGCCGGCGGGTCATCGAACAGTCGGCGAATCAGATCGAGATCACGCCGGCCGCTCGCGATGCGGTCGAGCGCCGCCGGCCTGAGCTGTCTCCAGGGCTGGACGTGGATGTGGGCGTCGATGACCATGCGTGATGCGGCCCGCTACTTTCCGGCGAAGCGCGGCGGCCGCCCCTCCAGGAAGGCGGTCATCCCTTCCCGCTTGTCGGCCGACTCGAACAGGATGGCCTGCGCCAGACGCTCGGCGACGTGTCCTGCGTCCGGCCCGTAGGCCGAGGCGGCGAGGGCCATCTTGGCGGCGCGCAGGGCGAGCGGTCCCTTGCGGGCCATTACGAGCGCCGTCGCCCGGGCCTCCTGAAGGACCCGCTCGTCGGGCACCAGGCGGTTCACCAGTCCGATGGCGAGCGCCTCGTCGGCGTCGATGATCCGGCCGGTCAGGATGAGCTCCCGGGCCCGGCCGGCGCCGACGATGCGCGGCAGGCGGTAGGTCCCCCCGGCGGCGGGAATGATGCCGAGCCCGACCTCCGGCTGCCCGAAGCGGGCCGATTCCCCGGCGATGCGCAGATCGCAGGCGAGGGCCAGCTCGCAGCCGCCCCCCAGCGCGTATCCCGACACCGCCGCGATGGTCGGCAGCGGGAATCGCTCGATCGTCATGAACAGGCTCGAGTTGATTCCGCGCAGGGCGTCGGCGGCCCGGCGGTCGCGAAGCTCGCGGATGTCGGCGCCCGAGGCGAAGGCCATCCTACCCGAACCGGTCAGGATCAGGACACGCGTCCTCGCGTCGTCGGCCAGCCCCGACAACGCCGCGTGCATCTCGTTCACCACTTCAAGATTGATGGCGTTCCGGGCCTCGGGCCGGTGGATCGTGACGACGGCGATGCCGTCCGAGGACTCGACCCGGAGGCTCCTGAAGCGGGCGGGAAGGGCTGTCGCCGGCCGGCGGCGCGCCGCGGCCGTGCTTCGTCTCGCCGGACGAGGGCGCGCGCGCTTCACGGCGCGAGCACGATCTTGCCGAACAGCGAGCGCCCGGCCATGGCGCGATGACCGTCGGCGACCTGCTCGAGAGGCAGGATCCGATCGATGATCGGTCTCAGAAGTCTATCCCCCACCAGGCGGGCGACGCGCAGCAGCTCGGCGCGCCCGCCCATGGTCGATCCGAGAATCGACAGCCCCCTCGAGAAGACGTAACGGAGGTCGGTCCGACCCTCGTAGCCGCTGGTCGCCCCGCACGTCACCAGGCGTCCGCCCCGGGCGAGCGCCTTGAGGCTCCGGTCCCAGGTCTCCTCGCCGACGCTCTCGACCACCACGTCGACACCCCGTTTGCCGGTGATCCGGCGGACCTCCTCGAGGAAATCGACTTCGCGGTAGTTCACCACCTCGTCGGCCCCCAGGCCTCTCACCTTCGCCGCCTTGTCGTGCGAGCCGATGGTCGCGATGACGCGCGCTCCGTGGAGCTTCGCGATCTGGATGGCCGCCGTGCCGACTCCGCTCCCGCCGGCGTGGACCAGGACGTCGTCGCCGAGGCGCAACCGGGCCCGGCCGATCAGCATGTGCCAGGCCGTCAGGAACACGAGCGGGAAGGCCGCCCCCTCCTCGAACGACAACCCGTCCGCAAGCGGCATGACGTTCAGGGCCGGAAGGGCCGCGTATTCTGCCTGGAGGCCGTTGCCATGCTCCCCGAAGATCCCGTAATCCTTGCACAGCGGCTCCCGGCCCGAGCCGCACTCGATGCAGCGGCCGCAGGAGTATCCGGGCGAGACGAACACCCGGTCGCCGGGCTTCGGATCGCGCACTCCGGGACCGACCTCCTCGACGACCCCGGCGCCGTCCGAGCCGGGAATCATCGGGAGTGGAAGGGTTATCCCGGGAAGCCCGCGGCGGACCCAGGTGTCCAGGTGGTTCATGCCGGCCGCCTTCAACTTCAGGAGCACTTGGCCGGGCCCCGCCTGCGGCTTCGGCAGGTCGGCGATCTCGAGGACCTCGACACCTCCGTGTCTCCGGATGACGACCGCCTTCATGCGGGTGACTCCCGTCAGACGCCCTTGAACCGGGGAGTCCGCTTCTCGGTGTAGGCGCGCAGTCCCTCCTGGGCGTCCTCCGACTCGAACAGCTGCTGCTGCAGCTCGCGCTCGAGGGCCAGGGCGTCGGAGAAGGACATTTCGCTCCCGGTGACGACGCTTCGCTTGATCCGGCCGACCGCCAGGCTCGCCTTGCCGGGCGGACAGAACTGGCGGGCGTAGTCCATCACGCTTTCCCACCAGTTTTCAGGCTCGAGGACGCGCGTCACGAGTCCGATCGCCGCGGCCTCTTCGAAGGAAAAGATCCGGCCGGTGGCCAGGAGCTCGATCGCCTTCCCCTTTCCCACGAGCCTCGCGAGGCGCTGCGTCCCGCCCGTGCCGGGAAGGACCCCCAGCGCGACCTCGGGCAGACCGATGGTGCCACCCCCCCTCCTGGCGATGCGGATATCTCCCGCCATGGCGATTTCCAGCCCGCCCCCGACCGCATGACCGTTGAGCGCCGCAATGACGAGCTTCGGAGTCTGCTCAAGGCGGTTCAGCGTCTCGTTGGCGTGCAGGCAGAAGAAGTACTTGAACCGCGGCGTGACGCTCTTGAGCATGTTGATGTCGGCGCCGGCGCAGAAGAACCGGTCGCCCGCGCCGCGCAGCACCAGGACATGCACCGTCTCGTCCAGCCGGGCCTTCAGGATGGCGGCGTCGAGCTCCTGCATCATCTCGTAGGAATAGGTGTTGGCGGGGGGATTGCAAAGCTCAAGAACGGCGATCCCGCTCTCGGTCCGCATAGAAACGAGCGCCTGGGGCATCGGCGTCTCCGGGGAGGGTTCAGGAGAGATCGACCCAGACCGACTTGGTCTGGGTGTATTCCATCAGGCCGTCGTGTCCCAGCTCGCGTCCGAAGCCGCTCATCTTGTACCCGCCGAACGGCATGGCGTTGTCGTACAGGCCGTAGGTGTTGATCCACACGGTGCCGGCCCGCAATAGCCGGGCGGCGCGGTGGGCCCTCTTGATGTCCCTGGTCCAGACCGCCGCGGCGAGCCCGTACGGCGTGTCGTTCGCCAGGCGCACGACCTCCTCGAGGTCGCGGAAGCGCAGCACCGACAGGACCGGTCCGAAGATCTCCTCCCGCGCGATCGTCATGTCGTTCTTCACGTCGTCGAAGATCGTCGGCCGCACGAAGAATCCCCGTCCCGGAGAGCGCTCGCCGCCGGTCACGAGACGTGCCCCTTCCTCCTTCCCCTTGTCGACGTACGACAGCACGCGTCTCATCTGCGCCTCGCTGACCTGCGGGCCGAGTCGCGTCTTCGGGTCGAGCGGGTCCCCCTGCTGCAGCTTCGAGGTGAAGGGGATCAATCTCTCCAGCAGAGCGTCGTGCACCGCTTCCTCGACGAACAGACGCGAGCCGGCGGTGCAGACCTCTCCCTTGTTGTAAAAGATGCCATTCGAGGCGCCCCGCACCGCGACGTCGAGATCGGCGTCGGCGAACACGATGTTCGGCGACTTCCCCCCCAGCTCGAGGGTCACGCGCTTCAGCGTGGCGGCGGCCCGCCGCATGATCTCCTGTCCGACGGGGGTCGAGCCGGTGAAGGCGATCTTGTCGACACCCGGGTGGTCCACCAGCGCCGCGCCGGCCGTCGGGCCGAAGCCCGTGACGACGTTCAGCACGCCCGGGGGCAGACCCGCCTCCTCCGCCACCTGCGCCAGGCGCAGCGCCGAGAGCGGTGTCTGCTCGGCCGGCTTCAGGACGATGGTGTTCCCCGCGGCCAGGGCCGGCGCGACCTTCCAGGCGGCCAGTAGAATCGGGAAGTTCCAGGGGATGATCTGGCCCACGACACCCAGGGGCTCGCGCACCGTGTAATTGAAGCAGGGCGCCCGGACCGGGATCGTCCCGCCTTCGATCTTGGACGCCCAGCCGGCGAAATAGCGGAAGCAGTCGGCGGCCATGGGGATGTCCACACGCGAGGACTCGGTGATCGTCTTGCCGGAATCGCGGGTTTCGATCCCGGCGATCTCGGCGACGCGTGCCTCCAGAAGATCGCCGATTTTCCAGAGGATGCGGCCCCGGTCGGAGCCGGACATCCTGGCCCACGGGCCGGTCTCGAACGCCTGGCGAGCGGCGCGAACGGCCCGATCGATGTCCTCGGCACGCCCCTCGGCGACCAGCGTCAGCGGCTCTTCAGTGGCTGGATTGACCGTCGGAAAGGTGCCGGAGGCGAGAGCATCCACCCACTGGCCGCCGATGTACAGCCGGCCGGGCGCGATCGTCTGTTCGGCTGGCATGGGCGCCGATGTTAATCGGAACCCTCACGAGAGTCAACGACGGGGCCCGGAGCCAGCGCGCGCGCCTGCGGCGCCGCCGGGAGCGTCGATCGCACCACGGCAGCGGCCTGTCGGGTGTGGTCCAGGCACATCTCGGGGGCCTCGAGAGAGAGGGCAGGGAGCGGAAGAGTCCTGTCCCCCAACCCCTCAGCGCACGCGTCGGGAGGGGCGTGCTGCAGCGAGGGCGTCGTGCCGGCCGCCGTTCCCATAGACCCCGACACGATGGGAGGCGGGATCGGCCGATCCTTGAGTCTGTGCCGCTGCACCTGACGCTGTTTGGCCTGGAGTTTTCTCTGCGCCGGTGTGAAGATGTCACCGGGGTCTGTGTACCCTTCGGGGAACCAGAAGCCGCCGGTGTCCCGTTGGCCTGGCGGCAGGGTCGAGACAGTCCCGTCGTGGCTGCCGTGCGGCAGGATCACTTCGAGCAGGCCCATTCCCCGATCGATCAAGGTCGGCAGCTTTCGGCGTTTCCTGGCGCGAGCCATGACGCCCTCGGACTGCGAAAGGTAACCGAGCGGTCGGATGGTACCAAACCACAAAACGAAACTCAAGCTCCAGCCGGTACCGAATAGCGAAACAGCATAAACGCGCTTCCGGAGAGGTCCCTCATGAAGACGATCATCGAGCCCTTTCGCATCAAGGTGGTCGAGCCGATCAAGATCACCAACCGCGCCTACCGCGAAAGAGTCCTCCGCGAGGCGCACTACAACCTGTTCCAGGTGCGCGCCGCGGATGTGACCATCGACCTGCTCACCGACAGCGGCACGGCGGCGATGTCGGCGGAGCAATGGTCGGCCATCATGGCGGGGGACGAGTCGTATGCCGGCAGCCGATCGTTCTACCGCTTCGAGAAGGTCGCGAAGGACCTCACCGGGTTCCGGCACATCATCCCGGTCCACCAGGGCAGGGCGGCCGAGAAGATCCTGTTCGGCATCGTCGGCGGCCACGGGAAGATCGTCCCGGCGAACTCGCACTTCGACACCACGCGCGCCAACGTCGAGTATACCGGGGCCGAGGCCCTCGACCTCCTGATCCCGGAAGGGCGGGACCCCCAGTCCGAGCACCCGTTCAAGGGGAACATCGATCTCGCGGCCCTGGAGAGCTGCCTCAGCACCCACGGTGCCGCGCGTGTGCCGCTGGTCCTTCTCACCGTGACCAACAACGCGGGTGGCGGCCAGCCGGTGTCGCTCGAGAACATCAGGAAGACGCGGGACATCACGAGACGTCACGGAGTCCCCCTGTTCCTCGACGCCTGCCGGTTCGCGGAGAACGCCTACTTCATCAAGCTGCGCGAGCCGGGGCAAGCGGGCCGGCCCGTGCGCGACATCGCGCGCGAAATGTACTCGCTGGCCGACGGTTGCACGATGAGCGCCAAGAAGGACGGGCTGGTGAACATCGGCGGGTTCCTCGCCCTGAACGACGATGACCTCGCCTCCAGGGCCAGGAACCTCCTGATCCTCACCGAGGGGTTCCCCACCTACGGCGGGCTGGCGGGGCGCGATCTCGAGGCCATGGCCCAGGGACTGATCGAGGTCCTGGAGGAGGACTACCTCAATTACCGCTTCGTCTCGACGGCGTATCTCGGTGCCCACCTGACGGAGGCAGGCGTGCCGATCCTCCGTCCGGTGGGAGGGCATGCCGTATACCTCGACGCCCTGCGGTTCGTCCCTCATATCGACCCGGCTCACCTGCCGGCACAGGCCCTGGCGTGCGAGCTCTACCTTGAGGCCGGCATACGGGGCGTCGAGATCGGTTCGTTGATGTTCGGGAAGAGCGTTGCGATGTCGGGCGGGGCCCCGGCCACCCCGCGCATGGAGCTCGTCCGGCTGGCCATCCCGAGACGGGTGTACACCCAGAGCCACATCGACTATGTCGTGGAGGCGATCGTCGAGGTCCACCGCATGCGCGACACGATCCGGGGTCTCGAGATCGAATGGCAGGCTCCTATCCTGAGACACTTCACGGCCCGGCTGCGTCCGCTCTCGACTGAGCTCCGATGATTCGGGCAGCCGATCTGTCCGAAAATCACCCAGTTAGCGTCAAGAATCCGTCACCCGGGTTGCCGCTGGCGTGCACGGACTCTAGATTTTCAAATCGTAGGGCCCGTCACCGCTCAAGGGGTTGGCAATTACGGGGGTGGGCGGAGGCTCACGATGGAGTTCCTGGCGGTCGTCGAGCAAGGAGCGCTGGCCTATCCGGCCCTGCTCCCTCTAGTCCTCGTTGCGCTCGCACTGACGCTCTGGGCCTGCGAGCACAAACGCTGGCTGTGGGCCACCGCCACCGGCATCCTCGGGTGCGCCGCCTGCATGGTGTACATCGGCTCCCCGGCAAACGCCTCGGCGCGGCCGGGGAACGCCCCCCTGCAGGCCGGCGTCGCGCAGGTCGAACCGGACAAGGCTCTGACCAGGGGATCCAGGAGCGCCACCCACGCGCTGCTTGATCCCGGTCACTTCTCCTCCAGCGTGAAGCTGCATCCCCGTTTCCCCAGGGACTTCCCGATCCCGCGGTCCTTCCGGCTGGAGAGCAATTCCGGAGGGGCGAGGAGCGGCAACCTGACGGTCCGCTTCCGTTTCACCGGGGAAGCGAGCAACGCCGTGTGCGACCTGCGCGAGCAGAGCAGGTCGGACGGCTGGACGGTCGAGATCCTCGCCCCGCACCGCATGACTTTTCACAAGGACGGGCGCCTGGTGGAAGCCTGGTTCAGCTACCCGGCCCACTCCGTCGTCCTGGACATCCAGGACCTCCAGTAGGTATCCCGGAGTCGTTCGATCCAGACACCCCTCAGGGGGCGGGATGCGCGCCCGGCTCCTCCGTCCGCTGCTCGAGGAAGGTGCGCATCAGCTCCTGGTCCACCGGGTCCCGCAGCCGCGTCAACGTGGCCTTTCCGAGCGTCCGGATCGTCTCCTGGCGATCGAACGGAAGCCGCTCGTACATCCTCCCGCCCGGGAAGTGGCACGGAGAACATTTCTCCTCCAGCATCGGCAGGATCTGCTTCGCGAAATCGATCCGTTCCGGCGTGGGGGACGGGGACGGGCTGGGGCTCGGGGAGGGAGCGGGGGTGGAGGCCGGCCGCGCGGCATCGGACGCGGCCGGTGGCCCGCTGGCGACACGGCCCGGAGCGCACCCTTGACCGAGCAGTGAGATGAGCAGGGCGGCGGTCCAGAAACGGCCGAGCATTTCGATCTCCCGGTCCATCATCCGCGCCTCCGCCGTGCCCAGCGTTCGAGACATCCTACACCGCGCCGGGGACCCGCAACTCGTCCGGCCTCTGCTCCGTCCTAAAGGCCTGGAGCCACCGGACCGGTCGGTGGGCCGGAGAGCCGCCCTGAGGCGGCAAGGAGGTCTTCGATGATCGCCCGAGTCTGGACGGGGGACACCCCCGGGACGAAATCGGATGAGTACCTGGAGTATCTCGAGAAGACCGGCGTGAAGGAGTGTCGGGCGACCCCTGGAAACCGGGGTGTCTACGTCCTGAGGCGGGTCGCCGACGGGCGGGCCGGGTTCCTGTTCATCTCGTTGTGGGAGTCGCTCGACGCGATCCGGGCGTTCGCCGGGGCCGATATCGACAAGGCGGTCTACTTCCCGGAGGACCGCGACTTCCTCCTCGAGATGGATCCCCACGTGCGGCACTACGAGGTCGCCGTGGCGGAGACGACGGGCAGGGACGATCCGGCGTGCTAAGATCTCCGGCATGGACATCGTCAACCCGGCCATCGAGGAATACCTGCGTCGCATCCTGCCGCCGTCCGAGGAGGTGCTGGTCGAGATGGAGCGTCTCGCCGATCGTCGGCGGTTTCCGATCGTCGGCCCGCTGGTCGGGCGGTTGCTCTTCGTCCTCGCCCGGTCGATCGGTGCTCGCGACATCTTCGAGTGCGGATCGGGGTTCGGCTACTCGGCATACTGGTTCGCCCGGGCGCTGCCGGACGGCGGGCGGGTCGTGCTGACCGAAGGTTCGGCGGAAAACTGCGCCAGCGCCCGCGGCTTCCTCGGGCGCGCCGGTCTGATGGGGAAGGTGGTGATCGAGAAGGGGGACGCACTGGAGGTCCTGCCGCGATACCCCGGTCCCTTCGACATCATCTTCTGCGACATCGACAAGCGCGACTACCCGCGCGTCCATCCGCTGATGAAGCCGCGTCTGAGACCGGGCGGGCTGTTCGTGTGCGACAACATGCTCTGGTCCGGCCGCGTGGCCTCGAGCGAGCACCAGGACGACAACACGCTCGGCGTGCGCGAGCTGACGCGTCTCCTGTACGCCGACGCGGAGCTCGAAACCACCCTCCTGCCGCTGCGGGACGGTGTCAGCGTCAGCCTCAGGGTCTGAACCGGGAGACATCCATGCGGGCCGGCCTGGGCCCCAGCCGCGGAGGGCACTCCATCGGGGTGATCTCCGACACCCACGGTCTGGTGCGTCCCGAGGCGATCGAGGCGCTGCGCGGCTCGGAGTTGATCGTGCACGCCGGGGACATCGGCGCCCCGGAGGTGCTGGACGCCCTGCGCGCGCTGGCCCCGGTGGTGGCCGTGCGCGGCAACAACGACACGGACGAGTGGGGGAGGACCCTCGGCGAGACGGAGGTCGTCGAGGTCGGGGACGTCCATCTCTACGTCCTTCACGATCTGCATGGACTCGACGTCGATCCGGTGGCGGCCGGGTTCCGGGCGGTCATCAGCGGCCATTCGCACAGACCGCTGGCCGAGGAACGCAGAGGCGTGCTGTACTTGAACCCGGGCAGCGCCGGCCCCCGGCGGTTCAACCTCCCGATCGCGGTCGCCCGTCTGCGCGTCAGCGGGTCGTCGCTCTCCGCCGAAATCATCGAGCTCCCCACAAGGAGGATTCCAGGATGATCGATCACGCGGTGGTGCGGGTCAGGGACCTCAAGAGGAGCGCGCGCTTCTATGAGGCGGCGCTCCAGTCTCTCGGATACCGAAGACTCAAGGAGTTCCCCGGATTCGTGGGGCTCGGCGCGGGGGACAAGACCGACCTCTGGATCGGCCAGGACGACGCGGTCACGAGGGGCGTGCACCTGGCCTTCGCGAGCCGCGACCGCAAGGCCGTCGACGCCTTCCACGCCGCCGCCCTGAAGGCGGGCGGGAAGGACAACGGCGCTCCGGGCCCGCGCGCGCATTACCACCCGCACTACTACGGGGCCTTCGTTCTCGATCCCGACGGCAACAACATCGAGGCCGTCTGCCACGACCCGAAGGGGTAGCGTCAGCGCCTGCGACCCGCCCGGCGGCCCCCTCTCCGTGAGGAGGCCGCGGATTTCCGGGTCGCGCCGGCCGTCTTCGGTCCCGGCGTCCTGCGGGCGGGCAGGGAGCGCGTCATCCAGGCGATCGCCCCTTCCAGGTCCGACAGCCACGGCGCAGCCGCGCTGTCGGACGGCGCGCGCCAGTCGCTGCGAGGTGAGAGAGAGCCGCCCGAGCCGACCTTCGGTCCGTTCGGAAGCGCCGAGCGCTTGAACTGGCTCTGGCGGAAGAAGCGATCGAGGAAGACGCCGAGCCAGCGCCCGATCTCGTCCGTCGGGTAGCGGCCGTCGGCGGGGCCCCCGGGCACGTCGCGCCCGAACGCGCAGGCCAGAAGGAACGCCACCTTGGCCGGGCGGTAGCCGCGCCGGGTGAGGTAGTACAGGCTGAAGTCGTGCAGTTCGTAGGGGCCGATCGTCTTCTCCGTGCTCTGGGCCGGCGACGTGTTGTCGTGGCCCGGGACGAGCTCCGGGCTGATGGCGGTCGTCAGCACGTCGCGCAGCACCGCGGATGCCGCGTCTCCCACCTCGTTCCTGTCGGCCGCCCACTGGATGAGATGACGGATCAGCGTTTTCGGCACGGAGGCGTTCACGTCGTAGTGCGCCATCTGGTCGCCGACGCCGTAGGTGCAGTAGCCCAGCGCCAGCTCGCTCAGGTCGCCCGTGCCGACGACCAGGGCCTCGTGCCGGTTGGCCAGCCGGAACAGGTGGCTCGTGCGTTCTCCCGCCTGCACGTTCTCGAACGTCACGTCGTAGACCTTCTTCCCCTCGGCGAACGGGTGACCGATGTCCCGGAGCATCTGGTCGCACGACGGCCGGATGTCGATGGTCTGTCCCGTGACGCCGAGCGCCTCGAGGAGACGCAGGGCATTCTGCTGCGTGCGCTCGGACGTGGCGTAGCCGGGGAGGACGTACGCCAGGACGTTCGTGCGCGGCAGATCGAGCCGGTCCATGACACGCGCCGCGACGATCAGGGCCTGGGTGGAATCGAGTCCGCCGCTCGCGCCGATCACGACCTTCTTGATGCCGGTGGCGCGCAGGCGCTGCTCCAGGGCGGAGACCTGGATATTGCAGGCCTCGTAGCAGCGTTCGTCCCTTCGGTCCGGATCGGCGGGGACGAACGGGTGCCGCTCGATCCGTCGCCGCAGGTGAAAGGTCGCCGCCGGGGGCGTGAACGAGAAGGGGACGAGCCGCAGGCCGTCGAGGGCCCGGGCATGCGCCGTCGCGCAGTCTCCGAACGACGTGAACCGCATCCGCTCCTGCACCAGGCGGTCGAGGTCGACGTCGGCGGTGATCCGCTGGCTCCGGGCCAGGAAGCGCTCCGACTCGGCGAGGAGATCGCCGTTCTCGTAGATCATGCCGTGACCGTCCCACGCCAGGTCGGTGGACGATTCCCCCTGTCCCGCGGCGGCGTACAGGTACGCCGCGATGCAGCGCCCCGACTGGCTCGCCGCCAGGACGTGCCGGTAGGCCGTCTTGCCGACGGTGATGTTCGAGGCGGAGAGGTTGACGAGCACCGTCGCCCCCCGCAGCGCGGCGTACGTGGAGGGCGGGATCGGCGCCCAGACGTCCTCGCAGATCTCGACGTGCAGGGTGAGATCCGGGTTCTCGGCGCAGCGGAACAGGAGGTCGGCCCCCAGAGGTGCGCTCTGCTCGCAGCACTCCACCTCCCGCGCCAGCGCGTCGCGCGACGAGGCGAACTGCCGCTTCTCGTAGAACTCGCGGTAGTTCGGGATATAGGTCTTCGGCACGATTCCCAGGATGCGGCCGCCCGCCAGGACGACCGCGCAGTTGAACAGACGCCCCTCGAGCCGCAGCGGTGCCCCGGCGACCAGGACCGCCGGCCGCTTCCGGGTCGCCTCGAGGAGGGCGTGCACGCCGTCCAGCACGCCCCGCAGCAGCGCCTCCTGCTGGTGCAGGTCGTCCAGGGAATAGCCGGAGAGCGCCAGCTCGGGGAACAGGACGAGCGCCGCGCCGTCGTCGGCCGCCTCGGCGTACAGGCGCGCGATCTCCCGGGCGTTGGCGGCCGGATCGGCCAGCGCCACGCGCGGGATGGCGACCGTCAGCCGCGCGAAGTTCTGCGCGTACAGGTCGAAGAAGCTCCGTTCGGTCGAGGCCATGCGGGTCGGAGGCGCCTCCAGGAAGCGGCGGGATTGTAACCACTCTCGAGGTGCCGACGCAAAGAGACGTCCGGACGATCAACGGGACCGCGAGAGGGCAGACCGGCTCAGGGACGCTGCGCGAAGATTCGGGAGAGGTGCGACTCGACGGTTTCGAGAGGCAGGGTGCTCGCCACCGGGCTCCCGTCCGGTGCCGCGCGGTACAGGCGCGACTCGAGCGAGCCGTCACCCGTGTATGTCCAGCGGCCGCCATCCCCGGTCTCGAGGCGATCGAGCTCGCGGCCTGCGTCGGTGAGGTCGAACCGGCTGCCGCGCGGCGGCGTGACGGTCTCGAACCAGGAGAAGATCTGGAACGCCATCTCGTACACGTAGCCGTCGGCCGTGCGGGTGGCGGTGAGCACGCGGTGATGCCGGGCCACGTTGAAGCGGGCCATTTCATCCAGAGGCTCGCTGGTCTCGATGACCGTCAGTCGCGCCCCGTCGTGCTCGCGGACGCGCGCCACGTCCTTGATGCGCATCATCGATCGCATGTAGGACTGGAGGCCGGCGGACCACAGCTCCTTGCGGGCGGCGGCGCCGGTCAGGAGTTCCGGGAGCGCCGACAGGAGGCGGTCATAGATGATCGGGTAGCGCTCGTGCTCCGGCCTGCCGCGGATCTCGGAGGCGATCGGCGAGCGCCGTTCATCGTCGTACGCGGTGACCACGGCGTCGAACTTGAAGGCGTCCGGCGTGGTCCATTCCCCGAAGTCGCCGGTGCGCGCGGCCTGGATCAGCTCCTTCTCGTGCCGCAGCGCCTCCTCCGGCCGCAGGGCGGCGAAGACGGACAGCAGCCCGTCGGTGTCGAAGTGGTTGTTGGTGACGATCGACACGCCCGCGAGCCAGGAGGCGCGGCCGGGATCGCGCGCCAGCTTCAGCACCATCTCGGTGGAGGTGTCGGCCTTCAGATGCGGGGGAGTGCGGTTGCCGGGCCAGTGACTGACGTTCAGCCCGCTCTCGACGACACCGTCCACGCACAGGAATGGAACGGCGTCGAGACGTTCGTCGTAGTAGGTGAAGATCATGCGGCACCCGCGGACATCTTACTCCAGGGCTCCGCTGATTGACTCCGTCCGGAGCGTGGTCTAGAGTACCGCCCCGAAATGACCGCCCGCCTCGAACCCCCCGTTCCGCTCCGCGCAGGTCGTTCCGTTCCGCCGGCGCTGGCGACGTGCCTGTTGCTCGGAGCGGCCGCGCTCCTGGGCTGCGGCGATGGCCGGGCCGACGCCGACGCGATCCGTTCCCTCGTGAACCGGGAGGTCGCGGCCATCAACGGCAAGGACCTGCGCGCCCTGTCGGAGATCTGGTCGAAGGACAAAAACATCCTGATGTTCGACGTGCCGCCTCCGGGCCGGTTCCAGGGATGGGATCAGATCGGCCGTCTGTGGAAGGACTTCTTCGACAAGGTGACGGAGATTCGGCTGACCGTCGACGCGGTCCGGACCGAGGCGCAGGGGTCGCTCGGCTACGCGACGTACGACTGGTCGATGACCGGACGTCTCGGGTCGTACGCGCTCGAGGATCGCGGCCAGGCGACGGCGATCTATCGGAAAGAGGGGGGCCAGTGGCGGCTGATCCATGCGCATTACTCTCCCGTGCCGCCCGCGCTGGCCGGCCAGGAGAAGCCCGGGCCCCCCGCGGGCAGCGAGCCCCCCCGACCGCAAGGGGCGGCCCCGCAGGCTGCGCCGTCCCCGGCGGGTCGGCCTTCCCCCGCCCCCGGTCAGCCGACGAAGACTCCCTGAGCCGTCGATGTGCATCTTCGAAGACGGGGACGTATCTTACCGAAGAGGGTGACACGCGATTCGGCGCTGGCTGGGCGCCGGCTGACGATGACCGCGAGGTGACAGGGTGACACCGAGAATCCCGACTCAGAAGGACGTGCTCCCGAACGGCGTGACCGTGTTGATCGGCGAGGACCATTCGTCGCCGGTCGTGGCGATCAACCTCTGGGTGCGCGCCGGCTATTTCGACGAGGAGGACAGGGAGGTCGGCATCTCGCACGTCATCGAGCACATGTTCTTCAAGGGAACGCCCGACCGGCCGCGCCCGGACCAGATCGCCACCGAGATCAAGTCGCTGGGCGGCGAGCTGAACGCCGGCACCTACTACGACTCCACCAACTACTACGTCGTGCTGCCGTCCGAGAATCTCCGCAAGGGGCTCGAGATCGAAGCGGACGCCCTGATGCACCCCCTGTTCGATCCCGGGGAGCTGAAGCGCGAGCTGGAGGCGGTCCTGCAGGAGGGGAGACGCAAGATGGACACGCCGGGCGCCTACGCCCTCGAGATCATGTTCCGCGAGGCGTTCGACACGCACCGCATCAGACGCTGGCGCATCGGCGAGGAGCAGGCCCTCCGGGCGATCACCCGGGACGACCTTCTGGCCTATTTCCGGACCCACTACGTCCCGGAGCGCGTCATCCTCTCGGTGGTGGGGGACGTGAAGGCGGCCGACGTCATCGAGGCCGCGCACCTCTACCTCGGCGGCATGACGGCGCAGCCGGGCGCCCCGCTCGGATCGCCCGCGGAGCCGGCGCAGACGGGCTTCAAGTACCGTCGGATCAAAGGGGACATCAAACGATCGTACATCGTGGTCGGATACCACACGCCCGCGGTCCTGACCGACGACGACCCGGCGCTGCGCATCCTGGCGTACGTTCTGGGCAGCGGCCAGGCGTCGCGCCTGTACCAGTCGGTGAAGGAGAAGGCCGGTCTGGTGGATTCGATCGGCGCCTCGCTCGACTCGTTCCGGGACATCGGCATCCTGACCGTGATGTCCGAGGGCGAGCCCAGGAGCGCTCTGGCGGCCGCGCGGGCCATCCAGGGCGAGGTCGAGCGTCTGCGCCGCGAGCCCCCGACGGCCGCCGAGATGGAGCGGGCCCGGAGCGCCATCGAGTATCGCTATCACCAGAGTCGCTCGGAGGTCCTGGGCCAGTCGTCGATCCTCGCCTACTACGAGGCGCTCGGCGACTTTCACCTGGCGGACGAGCTGGTCGAGAAGCTGCGCCTGGTGACCGGGGCCGACGTGCTGCGCGTGGCGCGCGCCCACCTGTCGCTCGAGAACATGACGCTCCTCGAGTACGTCCCCGAGGCCGCGGAGGCGCGCCTCCCGGCGCCGGACCCGGCGGAGCTCGAGCTGGAGCTGAAGCGGATCGCCCCGGCGCCGGCGCCCGCCGAGTCCGCCGCGGCCCGCGTGGCCCTCATGCCGCCCCGCCCGACCACGCCGCGCGTCACGCGCGTCGGGGAGAGCCAGGGCGTGTCGCGCCACCGATTCGACTCGGGCCCGGTCGTGCTGCACGAATCGCGCCGCGAGCTGCCGCTCGTGACGATGTGCGTCGCCTTCCGCGGCGGCCGATCGGGCGAGGGGCGCGAGAACTCCGGGATCACGCGGCTCATGCAGGCGACGATGATCAAGGGGAGCGCGACCCGCGACGCGCGCCAGGTGGCGCTCCAGATCGAGGGGCTCGGGTCGTCGATCGAAAGGCTGATCGATGAGGACTATTTCGGCTTCGCCCTGAGCATCCTGTCGAAGCACGCCCGCCGGGGCTTCGACATCCTGATGGACCTCGTCCGCCACCCGGCCTTCCGCCACGAGGAGATCGACAAGGAGAGGAGCCTGCAGCTCGCCGCGCAGGAGAGCATCAAGGATCAGTCGCTGCCGTTCACCTTCCAGCTCTTCCGTCAGGCGGCCTTCGGCAGCCATCCGTACGCGCTGCCCTCGTTCGGTCTCATGGTGCCGGTGCAGTCGATGAAGCGCGAGAACCTGGTGCGCTGGCACAGGGCGATGGTGCGGCCGGCGACCATGGTCGTCGCAGTCGTCGGGGACCTGGAGGAGCAGGAGGCGATCGACATGGTCGGGTCCTCGATCGTGGACTGGGTGCAGGAGGGGCATGGCGAGAAAGATCCGGGACAGCTCGTCGCGTGGGGAGCGTCGGAGGTGGTCGAGTCGAGACGGCGGCAGCAGACCGCGCAGGTGATCGGCTTCCCCACGCCAGGGCTGCAGACCCCCGAGCGCTTCTCGCTCGACATCGTCCAGGCGGTGACCTCGGGTCTGGGCGGGCGGTTCTTCGAGGAAGTGCGCGGCAAGCGGGGACTGGCGTACGCCGTGCACGCCTTCAACTACCACAAGGTCGCGGGCGGCGCCTTCACCGTCTACCTCGCGACGTCGCCGGCGGACGAGACGGAGGCGCGTCGCGTCCTGTTCCAGGAGATCGCACGGCTGCGTCACGAGGGTCCGCGCGGGGAGGAGGTCGAGAGGGCGGCGCGTTATGTGCGCGGCAGCCACGCCATCGCCCTGCAGGGAAACGCCCCGCGCGCCTACCGCTTCACCGACGCCGAGGTGCGCGGCATCGGTATGGAGGCCGTGCAGGTCTATCCCGAGCGCATCGCCTCGGTCGGCTTTGACGACGTGCACGACGCGATCTGGCGCTACCTCGATCCCGACCACTGCGCCATGGGCGTCCTGCGCGGCGAGATCGTCAATCCCTGAAGAGAAGCGGGACCCGCTGGAGCCGCCGGTGCCTGAGGCGCGGCCTCAGGGTCCCGGCGTGGGGGAGGGGGCCGGCACCGGCGGCGCCGGGGTCGGTGCGGGACTCGGGGTCGGCTCGGGCGCCGGCGTGGGCGTCGGCTCCGGTCCCGGAGGCGCGGGGGCCGGGGTCGCCTCGGGCGCCGGTGGTGCGGCCGCGGGAGGTGTTGTGGCCGGCGGAGCGGGAGCGGGCTGCTCCGGCGCGGGCTCAGGAGACGGCTGGGCCGGCTCGGGCGCGGCCGGTGGAGCGGCCTCCTCGGGAACCGGCTTCGGATGCTTGCGGAGGTCGCCGGAGGTGCGCTTGACCTCGACCCGCCGGTTCTTCTCGCGCCCTTCCTCGGTGTCGTTGTCCGCGACGAAGTTGACGGCTCCGTATCCCTTGATCGAGATGCGGCTCTTGTCGATCCCGTGCTGGACCAGCCACTCCCTGATCACCTCGGCGCGACGCTGGGCGATCTGCCTGTTCGCCGCGGCGCTTCCCTTGCTGTCGGTGTAGACACCGATCTCGACGTTGACGTCGCTCCAGTAGGTGAGCGCGTCGACCAGGAGCTGCAGCCAGGCGTCGGTCCCGGGCCACAGCTCGATCCCCTGGACGAACTTGACGTTCGGCAGGATTTGAGGCTCCGGCTTGTCCAGGCGGACGCGCGGGCACCCTTCCTTGTCGATCTTCTGTCCCTTCGGCGTATCGGGGCACTGGTCGAGGCCGTCGAGCACCCGGTCGCCGTCGGAGTCGTGCGGGCAGCCTTTCTCGTCGACGATGGCCCCCGCGGGGGTGAGCGGGCAGGTGTCGACTCCGTCGAACACGCCGTCGTTGTCCGTGTCGTGCGGGCAGCCCGCGGTCGGGCTGTCCATCGGGTCGACGATGGCTCCCTTCGGAGTGTCCGGGCACTTGTCGATGCCGTCCGGGATGCCGTCGCCGTCGCTGTCGCTCGGGCAGCCCTGCTCGTTGACGATGGCTCCTTTCGGCGTGTCGGGGCACTTGTCCATCCCGTCCGGGACGGCGTCCTTGTCGGTGTCCAGCGGGCAGCCGACCTCGTCCACGGGCCAGGCGCGCGGCGTGTCGGGGCACTGATCGAGCCCTTCCAGGACGCCGTCCTGGTCCGTGTCCCACGGGCAGCCCTGCCGGTTGACCCGGGCTCCCTTGGGCGTATCGGGGCAGCGGTCGTTGAGGTCGAGCACGCCGTCGCCGTCGCTGTCGGCCGATCCGCCGGCGCCGCCGCCGCCGCCCCAGACCCAGGTCAGCCCGAGGTCCAGGTGCTCGTTGTGGTAGATGTGGGTCGGCTCGTACTCGGTCGTGTACTCCCCCCTGAACGCCATGTGCGGCATCAGACGCATGCGGATGCCGCCGCCCAGGATGACCGGCCGGCCTCTGATCTGCCCCTCTTCACTATGCTGCAGCGTCGGGCTGGGGGCGTACCGCAGGAGGCTGTAGCCGAAAACGGCGTACGGCTTGAGGCGGCGCCTTTCGTTGCGCGGATTGATCAGGAAGCGGAAGGCGTAGGAGTCGGTCGAAAAGGTGCGATCCGGATTGGCGAAGAAGACCACGTCCGATTTGATGAGCGTGCTGCTCGATTCCTGCACCTTGGCGTCGGAGGTCGTGCGGTACTGGAACTCCCATTCGTAGGACGGCTTCCAGTACCAGCCGATGCGGATGCCGTACTCGTCCGCATTCGCGATACGCTGCTCGTTGGTGAAGAAGTTGTTCCCGAAGAGAAACCCCGCTTCCCAGGCCCCCTTCTTCTCTTCGCCGCGCGCGGACGAAGACAGCAGTCCCGCGGTGGCGAGGAGGCAGGGGAGGAGGTGGAGGAGGCGGCGACGCAACCGGACGTCCGGATACCCGATCATCTCGACCTCACGCTCTCACGCTCGCCCGGACGCCGACGCGAAAAGACACCCGCATGTGCCGCGGCACAATTCTTCTGGTGACGTTGGCGATTCAAAAGGCGGCGGATCCTAGCACACGGTTTTTCGGGCTGTCAACGTCCGTGGCGCGGAAGATCGGTATTCTCTGCGGGTTACGCGCAGCGCCGGAGGTCGGAGGAGGGAGGATGTGCTATTCTTTTTGAACCTGGGAGAGGCTGCGTTGCGGGAAGTCGCAAGGTCCGAGCCTACATTCCGCAGGCGGCTCCTGTTCGCCTCCATCCTCTTTATTTCCCTGTTCGTCGCCGATCTGTTCGTGATCGGTCACCTGGCCTTCAGCGACCTCAGCCACCGCGTCATCGACCAGGCGCTGCGGGCCTCGCTCCGGACCCTGGAGACGCACCATACGGGCGGGCCCGATCTGATCGACGTGGACGACGCCGAGCCGCTCCAGGCGGAGCCGTGCCCTCCGGGAGAGCCGCAGTCCTCCCCCAGGAGCCGGCCCTGTCTCAGTCCGCCCCCCTCCGCGACGCCCGGGCCCCGGATCTTCCAGAGGTTCCGCTACCGCTGGCAGAGGATCCTCGCGAGGCCCGACGGACGTGTCCTGCGGGTCGACATCGAGGAGGGGGAGCACCGGCGGACCGACGCGGCTCCGATGGAGGCGCTCCCAGGCCACCCGGAGGTCGCCGAAGAGTGGCAGGTCGCCGGCCGGCCCGAGAAGGTCATCGCCCTGGGCCATCCGAGCGACCCGAACGCGATGAACGTGCGCGAGGTCGGCGTGCCGAGCGATCTCATCGAGCAGGAGATCAGACAGCTGCGGCACGATCTCCAGGTCAAACTGTGGGTCGGCGCCGGCTTCGCGGTCCTGGTCCTCCTGGCCGCGTTCCTGTATGTCCTGCGGCTCCTGCACCGGACGCGCATGCTCGAGGCGCAGGCGCAGATGGACGATCGCCTGGCGTTCGTCGGAGCGCTTGCCGCCGGCCTGGCGCACGAGATCCGGAACCCGTTGAACGTGCTCAGCATGAATCTCCAGATGCTGGAGGAGGAGCTCGGCGATCGCGAGGCCGGAGATCTGGGGGATGCCAAGCTGTTCCTCGCGGCGCTGCAGGGGGAGATCAGACGCCTGAGCAACCTCGTGAACAACTTCCTCACCTATGCGCGCCCCCACCAGGCGCACTTCGAAAGCAAGGATCTCAACGCCATCCTGCGCGATCTGTGCGTGTTCCTGCGTCCGGAGTTCGAGGCCCGGAAGCTCAACCTGAAACAGGACCTGTCCCCCTACCTTCCGCCGGTCGACCTGGACGAAGGCCTCATCCGCCAGGCGGTCATGAACATACTGATCAACGCCACGCAGGTCCTGAAGGAAGGCGGAACGGTCACGATATCGAGCAAGGTCGGTCCGCAAGGGGAGGCGATCGCCACCATCGAGGACGACGGGCCCGGCATCCGTCCGGAGGACCGCGAGCGCATCTTCGACGTGTTCTTCTCCAACCGCGGCGGCGGTACGGGACTCGGCCTGCCGATCGCCGCCCGCATCCTGCAGGCGCACGGCGGGTCGATCGCCGTCGAGAGCCAAACGGGGAAGGGGGCCCGCTTCATCCTCACGCTGCCGCGCCGCCACGTCGCGACCGCGGGCGTCCTGGGGACGGCCGCCGCGAGCGAGGCTTCCTGATGGAAGCCGCCCGGAGAAAGCAGCGTCCGCGCGCGCGTCAGGAAGCGGAGGCCCGCGCCGAGGAGCTGCGGCGGCAGATCTGGCACCACCGCAAGCGGTACTACGTCGACGCCAACCCCGAGATCTCCGACGCCGAATACGACCACCTGGAGCGCGAGCTCGTCGAGATCGAGACCGCGTGGCCGGACCTGGTCGTTCCCGACTCGCCGACGCAGCGCGTCGGGTCGGAGGTCGTGGGCGACCTGCCGACGGTGCGGCACGCCGTGCCGATGCTCAGCCTGGACAACGCGGCGTCAAGCGACGAAGTCCGGGAGTGGTACGACCGGCTTCTGCGCGTTCTGGGGACGTCGGGTATCGAGGGACAGGTGCCCCTGGCCGCGGAGCTGAAGATCGACGGGGTCTCGGTGTCGTTGATCTACGAGAACGGGTCGCTGACGCGCGGCGTGACCCGCGGCGACGGCCTGCTGGGCGAGGATGTGACGTTCAACATCCGCACCATCCCGTCCGTTCCGCTGCGCCTGCTGCGGCCGGTGCCGTTCCTGGAGGTGCGCGGCGAGGTGTACTACCCGATCGCCGCCTTCCACGAGATGAATCGCCGGCGCGAAGAGGCGGGAGAGCCGCCGTTCGCGAACCCGCGCAACGCGGCGGCCGGGTCGATCCGGATGCTCGATCCAAAGGTGACGGCTCAGCGCCCGCTCGATATGCTGGTCTGGAACCTGACCCGGATCGGAGGCGCCCCGATACCCGGGACGCATTCCGCCTGTCTCGAGCTCCTGGGCGCTCTCGGGTTCCGGGTGAACCCGACGCGCCGTTGCCGGACGCTTCACGAGGTCGAGGCCTACTACCGGGAATGGCAGGAGAAACGCGATACCCTCCCGTTCGAGGCGGACGGCACGGTGGTCAAGGTCGACCCGATCGAGCTTCAGGAGCTGGCGGGCAGCACGGCGCGCGCTCCGCGCTGGGCGGTCGCCTGCAAGTTCCCGCCGCGCCAGGCGACCACGAGGGTCGTGGACATCCAGGTCAACGTCACGCGCTCCGGGGCGCTCACGCCGGTCGCAATCCTCGAGCCGGTGGACATCGGCGGGGCCACCATCTCGCGCTGCACGCTCCACAACGAGGACGAGCTCGAGCGCAAGGACGTGCGCATCGGCGACCGTGTCCTGGTCGAGCGGGGGGGGGACGTCATCCCGAAGATCGTCAAGGTGATCCCGGAGGCGCGCCCGCCCGATGCCATGAAATTCGAGATGCCGCGCATGTGCCCCGTGTGCGGCTCCGCGGCGCCGCGCCCGGAGGGGGAGGTGTTCGCCCGCTGCGTCAACGCCTCCTGCCCGGCGCGGCTCAAGGAGTCGATTCTGCATTTCGCGCAGCGCGAGGCGATGAACATCGAGGGGCTCGGCGAGGCGCTGGTCAACCAGCTGGTGGACAAGGGCCTGGTGAAGGAGATCCCGGACATCTATTGCCTGGACGCCCCGACCCTGGCCGGGCTCGAACGCATGGGCAAGAAATCGGCGGCGAACCTCGTCCTTGAGATCGAGAAGAGCAAGGCGGCCCCTTTCGAGCGGGTCATCTACGCTCTCGGGATCCGCTTCGTCGGCGAGCGCACGGCGCAGCTCCTCGCCGAGGAGTTCCCCGACATGGACCATTTGAGCAAGGCGTCGAAAGACGAGCTCGAGTCCGTCCACGAGGTCGGCCCCAGAGTCGCGGACGCCATCCGCCAGTTCTTCGACCAGCCGCAGAACGCGCGGCTCGTCGAGCGGCTGCAGGAGGCGGGGGTCAACATGAAGGCCGGCGACAGGCCCGCGCTCGCCGCCGGACCGTTCGCGGGTAAGACCGTCGTCGTGACCGGGACGATCGAGGGCCTGTCGCGGGACGAGATCAGGACCCTGCTGAGGCGCCAGGGGGCGCGCGTCTCGGAGTCGCTCTCGAAGAAGACCGATCTCCTGGTGTGCGGCAGGGACGCGGGGTCGAAGCTCGACAAGGCGCGCGCCCTGGGCGTGAGGATCATGCAGGCGGAGGAGTTCCTCAGTCTGGCCGGTGCCGGCGGGAGGACGTGATGGCCGAGTCGAAGGGGCAGATCGTCGTCATCGACGACGACGAAGGGAACCGGCGGGGCATCGAGATGGCCCTGCGCAAGGACGGCTACAGCGTCGTCTCGTTCGCGAGCGGCTCGCAGGGGCTCGACTACCTGAAGGGGAGCGGCACCGATCTCCTGGTGACCGATCTGCGCATGCCGGGCATCGACGGTCTGGAGGTCCTCAAGCTGGCCAAGTCGAGCGATCCCGGCCTGGCGGTGCTCGTGATCACCGGCTTCGGCTCCGTCGAGTCCGCCGTCGATGCCATGAAGCAGGGGGCGGACGATTATCTTCAGAAGCCGGTGAACCTGGTCGAGCTGCGCAAGCGCGTCGCGGCCGCCGTCGAGAAGCGCCGGCTGGCCCAGGAGGTGAGACAGCTCAGGGAGAGGCTGGAGGAGAAGTTCTCGTTCGGGACGATCGTCGGGGCCTCGAAGTCGATGCAGCAGGTGCTGCACCAGCTCGCGCTCGTGGCGCCGACGCGCTCGAGCGTCCTGATCGTCGGCGAGAGCGGCACCGGCAAGGAGCTGATTGCAAACGCCCTGCACCAGAATTCGCCCCGCAAGGAGTCCCGCTTCCTGCCGATCAACTGCGCCGCCATCCCGGGCGAAATCCTGGAGAGCGAGCTGTTCGGCCACGAGCGCGGCGCGTTCACGGGGGCCGTGCAGCGCAAGCAGGGGAAGTTCGAGCTGGCCGACCGGGGGACCCTGTTCCTCGACGAGATCGGAGAGATGCCGGTGCCGCTGCAGGCCAAGCTGCTGCGCGTCCTGGAGGACCGCTCCTTCATGCGCGTCGGCGGCACCGAGACGATCACCGTGGACGTGCGGATCATCGCCGCGACGAACTCCGATCTGGAGGCCAAGGTGGCGGCCGGAGCATTCCGCAGCGATCTGTATTACCGGCTGAAGGTCGTGACCATCGCCGTGCCGCCCCTGCGCGAGCGTCGCGAGGACATCCCCCTGCTGGCGCACCGCTTCTTCGAGATGTTCAAGAACGAGAACGACCGTCCGCTGCTGCAGCTCTCGCCCGAGGTCCTCGAGGCGATGACCGAGGCGCGCTGGGAAGGGAACGTGCGCGAGCTGCGGAACCTGATGGAGAGCCTCGTGGTCCTCGCCGACGCCTCGATCCGCGTTCTCACGCTCGACCATATGCCGGAGCACTACCGTTCGCGTCTCCCCCTCCCCGCCGCCCCCGTCCTTCCTCCGGCGGGCTCGTCCCGCCGCATGGAGGACATCGAGAAGGATGCGATTCTGCGCACCCTGCAGCAGACGGGCGGCAATCGAACCCGCGCGGCGGAGATCCTCGGCATCGGCCTCAGGACCCTGCAACGGAAGCTCAGGGAGTACGAGCAGTCCCCGGGGACAGGGGACGGGCAGCCCCAGGCGGACGAATGAACGCGGGCGTCAAATTGGCGCGCCACAATCACCACGCCTCGACCCGGGGAGCGCACGCGTCGCCCCGAGGCTTCCGGACCTAACCATCCCGGCCGCAAGATGTTAGTGGGCAGGCGGGCTGCCCACCCGCTCCCACTTTTCCATGGCACACCGCTTGCTGTCCGATCCCGGATGTCATGACCAAGACGATTCTCGTTGTGGACGACGATCCGGCCGTCCTGCAGTCGTACGGACGGCTGCTCCGAAGGCTGGGGCACCGTGTCCTCCTGTCGGAGGACTCCGAGAAGGTGATGACCGATCCTGAAAGCCTCCAGGAAATCGATCTTCTCATCCTCGATCAGCGCATGCCGCACACCAGCGGGCTCGCTCTTCTGGCCGGCTTGAGGCGGCGTGTGGCCGCGGCCCTCGGTACGCAGGGCACGACCGGCGGTGTGCCGGCCGTCATCCTGATCAGCGCGCTTCTGAGCCACGAGCTCAGGGTCGAGGCGGCCCGGCTCGGCGTCGTGGAGGTCATCGAGAAGCCGATCGACACCGCGCACCTTCTGGCTTCCGTGCGCGCCGCCCTTTCCGGGGCGGCCTGCCCGCGCCCGGTGGACCCGCTGATCCCGCGTTGATGAGGCAGGACTTACAGCCTTTTCCCGCGTCCTTGACGGAGGATCGGGGCGGGCCTATACTGACTTTCCTCAAGGAGATGATGTCCATGAAAAGAAGTGGTCAACCGGTCACGCTTGCATTGATAGCGGCGGCCTCGATGATTTTCGGCATGGTGGTGGCCGGCGGCCTCCACCTCACCACTCCGGGACACGCCGCCGGGGAGACGGCGGACGATCGGCCCCTGCATGCCGCGGCCCGGGCCCAGCTGGCCGCCGGTCACGGGGCCCCCATCGGCGCGCCGGTCTCGTTCGCCGACATCGCCGACAGGGTCAACCCGGCGGTGGTCAGCATCACTTCGACCGAGACGGTGAAATCGAAGGGGCGCGGTGGTCGGGCTCCCTTCCACGGCGATCCGTTCGAGTTCTTCTTCGGGCCCGAGCAGCGACGCCGCTTCTCGCCCGAGCAGCAGGAGGAACCCCGTATCGAGGTCAGCGGCGGGTCGGGCTTCCTGATCAGCGATGACGGATACATCCTGACCAACTATCACGTGGTCGAGGACGCCTCCAAGATCAAGGTCAACCTCACCGGCGACCGCCGCGACTACATGGCCGACGTGGTGGGCACCGACCCCTCGACCGACATCGCCCTGATCAAGATCAAGAGCGACAAGAAGCTGCCGTACCTGTCCCTCGGCGATTCGGAGACGATGCGGGTCGGCGACTGGGTGATGGCGGTGGGCAACCCGCTCAACTACGACCACACCGTGACCGTCGGCGTGGTGAGCGCCAAGGGACGCGTTCTGCGCGACCTGTCGCGCGACTTCTCCCTCGACAATTTCATCCAGACGGATGCCGCGATCAACTTCGGAAACTCGGGCGGCCCGCTGGTCAACCTGGGCGGCGACGTCGTGGGAGTGAACACCGCCATCAGCAGCGTCGGCCAGGGTATCGGCTTCGCGGTCCCGATCAACGTGGCCCGGGACATCATGAGCCAGCTCAGGACCAAGGGGAAGGTGTCCCGCGGTTACCTGGGGATCGAGCTGGCGGAAATCACGCCGGATCTCCAGGAAGCGTTCGGTCTCTCGACCGACAAGGGCGCCCTGGTGAACTCGGTGAAGCCCGGCCTGCCCGCGGAGTCGGCGGGCCTGAAGCGCGGTGACGTGATCGTCGCCGTGGACGGCAAGCCGGTGGGAAGCACGAACGAGGTCGTGCGGCAGGTCTCGGCGAAGGAGCCCGGCTCGACCGTGAAGCTGACCGTGCTGCGCAACGGCAAGGAGAGCACGCTCACCGCCAAGCTGGCCGATCGGAGCGAGCACATCGGCAAGGAGGCGGCCGTCCCCGAGAAGGGCGGGCGCAGCGAGGAGCCGAACGAGAAGAAGCTCGGAATCTCCGTGGACGACGTGAGCCCGGAGGTCCTGGACAAGCTCGATCTCCCGGACGACACCAAGGGCGTCCTCGTGACGCGCGTGTCGAGAGTCTCGGAGGCGTTCGAGAAGGGGCTCGGAGAGGGGGACGTGATCCTCGAAGTCAACCGCGTGCCGGTGAAGAGCGTTGCGGAATACCGGCGCGAGCTGGGGAAGGTCAAGGAAGGGGGGCTCGTGGTGCTGTACGTCATCAGCCCCTCCGGCCGGACGGGCGGCGATCCGATCTCGCGCTACGTGACGCTCCGCCTGAGCACGCCGCAGGAGGAGGGGGAATAGCCCCGCGCCGGAACGACCCGGCCTGTCTTCGCGATACCAGCGGGGCCCGCGCGGCGGGCCCCGCTTTTTTGTGTGTGCCTTTCCCCGCCGACGGACTAAGATCCGGGGGCCACCCGATGACGCGCGCGGTCATGAAGCCCGGGGTCCCATGAAACACAAGGTCCTGGTCGTCGACGACGAAGAGGACATCCGCAAGTCGCTGCGCATGGTCCTCGAGTACGAGGAGTACGAGTGTCTCGAGGCCGCCTCGGGCCCGGACGGGATCGAGGCGATCCGCCGTGACGCTCCGGACGCGGTCCTTCTCGACATCAAGATGCCGGGGATGGACGGACTGGAGGCTCTGCAGGCGATCCGCTCCAAGGACGCGCACACTCCCGTTCTGATGATCTCCGGGCATGGCGACATCCCGACCGCGGTCGAGGCGATCCAGAAGGGGGCGTACGATTTTCTGGAGAAGCCGCTCGAGTCCGAGCGCGTCCTCACGGCCCTGCGCAACGCCATCGAGCGCAAGCGGCTGCGCCAGGAGAACCTGCGCCTCCGGCACCAGGTCGAGGCCAGCCTCCGGCTGGTGGGGGAGTCGAAGGCGATGAAGGGAGTGCGCGAGGCGATCGCGAGGGCGGCGCCGGCGCACGCGACGGTGCTGATCACGGGCGAGAGCGGCACCGGCAAGGAGCTGGTCGCCTGGGAGATCCATCGCAACAGCGATCGGGCCGAGAGGCCCTTCGTGAAGATCAATTGCGCGGCCATCCCCGAGGAGCTGATCGAATCCGAGCTGTTCGGCCACGAGAAAGGGGCGTTCACGGGCGCGACCGTGCGACAGATCGGCAAGTTCGTGCAGGCGGACGGCGGGACCATCTTCCTGGACGAGATCGGGGACATGAGCGCGCGCACGCAGGCGAAGGTGCTGCGCGTCCTCGAGAACGGCGAGGTGGAGCCGGTGGGCATGGCGAAGACCAGCCGGGTCGACGTGCGCGTCATCGCCGCCACGAACAAGGATCTCCGCGAGCGGATCCACGCCGGGGCCTTCCGCGAGGACCTGTTCTTCCGTCTGAACGTGCTGCCGATCGTCTGCCCGTCCCTGCGCGAGCGCCGCGAGGACGTCCCGGCCCTCCTCGACTATTTCGTCGAGACCTTCACCTCCGACAGCAGCTACCGCCCCAAGCGCTTCTCGCCGGCCGCCGTCGAGCGCCTGGCGGCCCGGCCCTGGCGGGGGAACGCCCGCGAGCTGCGCAACGCGGTCGAGCGGCTGCTCATCATGGTGGAACGGGAGACGATCGAGGCGGAGGACGTCGACGCGCTGGCGGGCGAGACCCCGGCGGGCCCGGCACCCGACGTCGCGCCGACCGTGGCGCAGGCCGGCGCAGCCGGACCCGCCGTCGCGCCCCCGGAGGGCGGAACCGCGCCGGCCGCCGCCGGCGAGGCGCGCGCCCCCTCCGCCCTCGACGCGCCCGATCCGACCTCGTTCCGCACCCTGCAGGACTACAAGGACGAGGCCGAGAGAATCTTCATCCTGAGGAAGCTCAAGGAGAACCGCTGGAACATCTCGCGAACGGCGAGGGCGATCGACACCCCCCGGAGCAATCTGTACAAGAAACTCGAGCAATACGGGATCTCGAGAGACCAGGTGCAGGAATGAGGCAGGCCCTCGCGAGCGCGCGGCGGCCGCGTTCGTGAGCCCGCGGCGCGGCGTCGTCATCGTGGACGGGGTCAGGACGCCCTTCTGCAGGTCCTGGGGCGTTCTCAATCAGGTGCCGGCCGACGAGCTCTGCCGCATCACCATCGCGGAGGCGATGGCCCGCGTCGAGCTGGACCCGCGCCTGGTGGACGAGGTGATCATCGGCAGCATCGCCCAGCCCGCGGAATCCACGACCATCGCCCGTGTGGCGGCGCTGAAGGCCGGCGTGCCGCGCCGCGTTCCGGGCTTCACGGTCAACCAGAACTGCGGGTCGGGGATCCAGGCGATCGTCAGCGCGTTCCATCGCATCGAGTCGGGCGCCGCCGACGTCATCATCGCCGGCGGCGTCGAGTCGATGTCGCGCATCCCGTTCCAGCTCGGGCAGGCGTTCACCGACGATCTCATGAGGTTCCGGCGCGCCCGCACCCTGCCGCAGCGTCTGGCCGCCCTGTGGAAGGCGCGTCTGAGGGACCTCCGTCCCGTCTCGGCTCTCGAGGTGGGGCTGCGTGACGCCATCTGCGGCCTGAACATGGGGGAGACCGCCGAGGTCCTGGCGCGCCGCTTCCACGTGACGCGCCAGGAGCAGGACGCCTTCGCGCTCGAGAGCCACAGGCGCGCCGTGGCGGCGCGCGATCGTCTGCGCCAGGAGATCGTCCCGGTCTACCCCCCGCCGCGGTTCCAGCCGGTCCTGGACGACATCGGGCCGCGCGAGGACCAGACGCTGGAGCAGCTCGCGCGCCTGAAGCCGGCCTTCGACAGGACGTGGGGGACGGTGACGGCCGGCAACTCCTGCATGCTCACCGACGGCGCGGCGTCGCTCGTGATCGCCTCCGAGGAGCGCGCGCGCGAGCTCGGTCTGCCGTACCTCGGGCGGATCCGATCGTACGGGTTCGCGGGACTCGACCCCGCGGTGATGGGCCTGGGACCGGTGTACGCGACCGCCGTCGCCCTGGAGCGCGCCGGCGCCGTGCTGCGGGACGTGCAGCTCGTCGAGATCAACGAGGCGTTCGCCGCGCAGGTCCTGGCGGTGCGCCAGGCGTTCGCCTCCGCCGAGTTCGCCGCGAACGAGCTGGGGCTGAAGGCGGCGCTGGGGGAGATCAAACCCGAGATCACGAATGTGAACGGCGGCGCCATCGCGCTCGGTCACCCGGTCGGCTGCTCGGGAGCGCGGCTGGCGTTGACCCTCTTGAAGGAGATGGCGCGCCGCGACCTGGGTCTGGGGCTGGCCTCGCTGTGCATCGGCGGGGGCCAGGGCGCGGCCTTGATCTTGGAGCGGTCGTAGAGCATCTTACCGGCAGCGGGTCGCACGATCGATCGGAGGATGCGCGCATGGAGGCCAAACGGGCGGCCGTGTCCGAGACGGGGGAGAAGACCCTGTCGATGGAGGGGCCGGGTGTCGTCCTGGAGACCCGCCGCGACGGTCTCGCCTTCCTGATCTTCGATAAGCCGCACGACAAGGTGAATCTCCTGACCGCGCCCGTCGTCGCGGTCCTCGAGATCCTGATCGACCAGGCGTCGCACGACAAGAACGTCCGCGGGCTGGTGGTCATGAGCGCCAAGCCGGCGTCGTTCATCGCCGGGGCCGACGTCAACGAGATCCGCGCCCTGCGCTCGATCCAGGACGCCGAGCACGCCTCGCGCAAGGGACAGCGTCTGTTCGACGCGGTCGAGCGTCTGCCCTTCCCGGTGGTGGCCGCCATCAACGGCACCTGCCTCGGGGGCGGGACCGAGCTCGTCCTCTCCTGTCATTTCCGGATCGTCGCCGACGACCCGCGCGTCGAGATCGGGCTCCCGGAAGTCCGTCTCGGGATCATGCCCGGCTGGGGCGGGACGCAGCGCCTGCCGCGCCTGGTCGGCCTGGCCCCGGGCCTCGACATGATCCTGACGGGCCGCAGCGCGAACGCCCGCCGCGCCGTGAGCATCGGTCTGGCCGACGAGATCGTGCCCTCCGAGCTGCTCCTGGAGGCGGCCGAGAAGCTGGTGATGGACGCGGCCGAGGGCCGGCGGCGGCCCCGCCGACGGCTGCCCGACTCCACCCTGGCCCGGCTGAACCCGGTGCACCTGGCGCGTCTCGCGCTGGCCTCGCAGTTCGCCCGCCGCGGTCTCAGGAAGCGCGTCGCCGAGGTCCACTACCCGGCCCCGTACCGGGCGCTCGAGGCGGTCCTCCACGGGCTGCGCCACGGGATGGCGGAAGGATTGCTGCGCGAGGCCGAGCTTCTCGGTCCTCTCGCCGCCTCGCGCACCAGCAAGAACCTCGTGTCCATCTTCCTCATGCAGCGCGCCGCGCGCCGCGACCCGGGGGTCGACGATCCTGCCGTCCGGCCGCGGGACGTCCGGGCCGCCGCGGTGATCGGGGCCGGCGTCATGGGTGGAGGCATCGCGCAGGCGCTGGCGCGCAGCGGTGTCGAAGTCCGGCTGAAGGACATCGACCCTCAGGCGCTGTCGCGTGGCATCCGCCACGCGCACGACCTCTACCAGGAGGAGGTCAGGAAGGGGCGCCTGAGCCGGCGCGAGCGCGACCAGAAGGCGGCCCTGATCCAGCCGACACTCGAGTACACCGGCCTGCGCCGCTCGGACGTCGTGATCGAGGCGGTCGTCGAGTCGCTGGCGGTCAAGCACAAGGTGCTGCGCGAAGTCGAGGCGGTCGTGCCGGAGGGATTCATCTTCGCGACCAACACGTCGTCCCTGCCGATCGAGGCCATCGGCAAGGAGGCGCGCCGCCCCGAGGACGTCGTCGGCCTGCATTTCTTCAACCCGGTCCACAAGATGCCGCTGGTCGAGGTGATCAAGGGCCCGCGCACGTCGCAGGAGGCGGTGGCGACCGCGGTCGCTCTGGCCAAGCGCATCGGCAAGACTCCGATCGTCGTCGGAGACGCCCCCGGCTTCCTGGTGAACCGCATCCTGATGACCTATCTCGGCGAGTCGCTCGTGATGATCGAGGAGGGGGGCAGGATCGACGAGATCGACCGCGTCATGCTCGACTTCGGGATGCCGATGGGTCCCCTGGCGCTCCTCGATCAGATCGGCATCGACGTCGCCAACCACGTCGCCGGCGTTCTCTCCGAGGCCTTCCGCGATCGCGCCCCGCGCTCCACCGCGCTGCAGATTCTCAAGGACAAGGGGTGGCTCGGGCGCAAGACGGGACGCGGGTTCTACATCCACCCGGACGGCCCGGACGACGGGGGTGCGGACGACGGCGGCGGTCCCGGCGGCGGGCGACCCGCCCCCCGGCGCAGGACGAGCCGATCCGAGGGGCCGCCGCGCGACGTGAACGAGGCGGTGTACGCGTTGATCTCCGCCCGGCCCCGGGAGCACGTGGACGCCGGGCCGACCGAGACGCGGCTCGTCCTGCCGATGATCAACGAGGCGGCACGG
Organism: Candidatus Dormiibacterota bacterium; assembly: GCA_035635555.1. NCBI lineage: Bacteria > Bacillati > Candidatus Dormiibacterota > Candidatus Dormiibacterota bacterium. The sequence continues at coordinate 180,085 of DASQAT010000035.1, read as the reverse complement.
TGCCTCGAGGCCGGCGTCGTCGCCAATCCCTCGCACGTCGATCTGGCGATGGTCCTCGGCACCGGTTTCCCGCCGTTCCGCGGCGGTCTCCTGCGTCACGCCGACACGCTCGGCCTCACCGCGGTCGTGCAGGGTCTCGAGGCCCTCGCCGGCCGGCACGGTCCGCGCTTCCTGGCGACCCGGCTTCTGCTGGAGATGGCGCGCGAGGGGCGGGCCTTTTTCGAGAAGGAGTAACGTGGCAACCCCGATGGTCCAGACCGGGAGCAAGGCCCGTCCGGCGGCCGCCGCGGCGCCAGCGAGCTTCATGAAGTCGCTGTTCAGCGGCCGTCTCGAGGCGGGGATGGTGTTCCCGTATCCGCGGCAGGACGCGGAGGACAGGGAGACGCTGAACCTGGTCCTGGAGTCGTTTCGAGCGTGGGCGCGCGAGCGCCTGGATGGCGCCGCCATCGACAAGGCGGCCGTCTTCCCCGAGGCGCAGGTGCGCGAGCTGAAGGAGCTCGGTCTCCTGGGGCTCACCATCCCCGAAGAGTACGGCGGCGGCGGACTGTCGATCACCTCGTACTGCCGCCTGATGGAGGAGACCTGCCACTTCTGCGCGGCGACCTGCACGATCCTCGGCGCGCACCTCGGGATCGGCAGCAAGGGGATCCTCCTGCACGGCAGCGAGGCCCAGAAGAGGCGCTGGCTGCCGGCCGTCGCGAAAGGGGATCTCCTGTGCGCCTACGCCCTGACCGAGCCCGACTCGGGGTCGGATGCCGCGTCCCTCAAGACCCGCGCCGTGTGGGATGAGGCGCGCCAGGTCTACGTCCTGACCGGCGGCAAGCGCTTCATCACCAACGGAGGCAAGGCGGGCCTGTTCACGGTGTTCGCGCGCATGCAGGTCGGCGGCGAGGACAGGATCAGCGCCTTCGTGGTGACGCGCGACCTGCCCGGAGTCTCGACCGGCAAGGAGGAGGACAAGCTCGGCCTGAAGGGCTCGTCCACGACCGACCTGTACCTCGAGAACGTGCCGGTGCCGAAGGACAACCTGCTCGGCGAGCCCGGGCGCGGCTTCAAGTACGCCATGGAGATCCTCAACGACGGCCGCGTGTCCCTCGCCGCGGGGGCCGTCGGCGGCGCCAAGGAGATGATCGATCGCAGCGTCGAGTACGCGAAGCAGCGCCGCCAGTTCGAACGCCCGATCGCCGAGTTCGAGATGATCCGCGACAAGGTCGCCGAGATGATGACCGGCACCTACGCCGCCGAGAGCATGGTCTACCTGACCACCGGTCTGGCGGAGCGCGGCGACGTCGACTACTCCATCGAGTCGGCCCTCTGCAAGATCTTCTCCTCGGAGAACGCCTGGCGCGTGGTGAACCACGCCGTGCAGATCGCCGGCGGAAACGGTTTCATCAAGGAGTACCCGTACGAGCGCTACCTGCGCGACTGCCGCATCAACATGATCTTCGAGGGCACGAACGAGATCCTGCGCGCCTTCGTGACCCTGGCCGGCATCCAGAAGCTGGGCGAGGAGCTGAAGAAGGTCGGGCGGGCCCTGAGCGATCCGATCTCCCAGATCGGCGTCCTGTCCGACTTCGCCCTGAAGAAGATCCGGCAGGCGATCACCGACGAGCAGTTCCCGGACATCCACCCGCTGTTGCAGAAAACCGCCGTGCGCGCGGCCCACTACGCCGAGGCGCTGTCCACCACAGCCGAAGCCGCCCTGCGCGAGCATGGAAAGGTGATCCTCGAGCGCGAGTTCATCCAGGAGCGGCTCTCGGAGTCGGCCGGAGACCTGTACGCGCTCATCGCCTGCCTGTCGCGCGCCAACACCCGCATCCGGGAGGACGGGACCGACAAGGCGAAGCGGGACATCCTCCTCACGCGGACGTTCGGCAACGCCGCCTGGCGACGCATCCGCCGTCGTCTGCACCAGGTCACCCACAACCAGGACAGAAACCTCGTGCGCGTCAGCGACCTCGCCTACGATCAGAACGGCTTCGGCGAAGACCTGATCGCCTGAACTGCCCTTCGGGATGACCGCGGTGCCCGGTGGCGGGCCTGCCGCAGGGGCTCGCCTCATGTTCGTTCGCGCGGCCCAACGAGTGTCCATCGTCACATGCATGGCGCGGCTCAAAATCGGCGCGCCCCTGCGGCAGGCCCGCCACGGACCTCCGCGGTTCTTCGTGGCAGGGCAGGACACGCTCATGTCATCTTCTCATTGGAACGGAAAGGCCGCGCGCAACCTGGCCCGACAGGGCCGGCGGGACGTTGACTCGGATTCGGCGGAAACGCTAGCATGCGACGCATCGTTGCATCGACGGGCGTTTCACGTCGCGGCCGGCTTGACGGGCCGCGGGAACGCGGGAGGCGGGGCGTGCGGATCGTGGTGCTGGGCGGGGCCGGGATCATCGGACGCTCCATCGTGCGGGACCTGGCCGACGACAGGGAGGTCGAGGAGATCGTCGTCGCCGACCTCGATCTGGACGGGGCGAGGAAGGTGGCCGGGACGCTGGCCCGCCCCGGGGTGAGCGCGGTCAGGGCCGACGTCACCGACAGCACCGCGCTCGTCGCTCTCCTCAAGGGCGCCGCGTGCGTCGTCAATTCGGTGCAGTACTATTTCAATGTCCCCATCATGCGCGCCTGCCTCGAGGCGAAGACGCACTACATCGACCTGGGCGGGTTGTTCCACACCACGCGCAAGCAGCTCGAGCTGCACGGCGAATTCAAGAAGACGGGTCTTCTGGCGGTCCTGGGTCTCGGGTCCTGCCCGGGAATCGCGAACGTGCAGGCGCGCACCGTCGCCGACGGATTCGACAGCGTCGAGTCGATCCGGATCTACAACGGCGCCACACCCGACATGGGCGACTCCCTTGCATGGGCCTACTCGATCCAGACGATCTTCGACGAGATCACCCAGCCGCCGGTCGTGTTCAGGGAGGGCAGGTTCCTGGAGACCGAGCCGCTCGGCGAAGAGGAGCTGTACCGCTTCCAGGACCCGATAGGAGTTTCGAAAGTGCACCTGTCGCTGCACTCCGAGGTCGCGACTCTGCCCCTGACCTACGGCCCGAAGGGGATCAAGGACTGCTTCTTCAAGATCTCGTTCTTCGGCTACTCGGAGAAGGCGCTCCGGCAGCTGCAGTTCCTGGCGCAGATCGGCATGGCCTCGGGCGAGCCGATCGAGGTGCGCGGCATGAAGGTGCGGCCGCGCGACGTGCTGGTCGAGGTCCTGAAGCGCGCGCCCCAGACCGAACGCAAGGGGAGCCTCGGCTTCAAGGACATCGTGACCGAGGTGCGCGGCACCCGCGCGGGGAAACCGGTGACCGGCCGGGTCGAGACGATCGCCTGGCCGCACAAGGCGTGGGGGATCTCGGGCGGCACGATGCTGGTCGCCTCGCCTCCGGCCATCGTGGCGCGAAGGATCGCGCGCGGACAGATGAAGCAGGCCGGTGCGCTGCCCCCCGAGCAGGCCGTCGATCCCGCGGCCTTCTTCCGCGATCTCGAGACGCGCGGCGCGCGCACGACGGTCGCCGTCGCCGAGACCTTTCCCGGATAGAAGACTTCGCAGCCCGTCACTCGAGAGACTCAAGAAAACGCCGGGCGGCGCCCCACACCTCGTCTTCGTGCAGGGCCCACAGGTCGTTGTGCCCGCCTCCCTCGATCGCGACGAGCTCCTTCCTCCCGGGCGCCAGCTCGAACAGCCGGCGGCCGAGGTGAAACGGAGCGATGTCATCCGCCGTCCCGTGGATGACCAGGACCGGAGATTTGACCCGCCCGATCCGAGACGCCGAGTCGAACCGGTACGTCCCGAACCGCGACAGGACCAGCAGGACGGTGTGGCCGCCGTCGCGAAGAAGATCGGCAGCAGAGGTGAAAGGCGACTCGAGGATGATGCCCGCCGGCGGTGGGGCATCGATGGCCCGGCCACGATCCGCCCCCGCGTCGGCCGCCGCCACTTCGACCGCAACCGCCGACCCGATCGAACGTCCCCACACGACGATCCGCCCCGCGTCGACGTCCCGCCGCGATCGCAGGTACGCGAGCGCGGCGCGGCCGTCGCTGTACAGACCGCTCTCCGACGGCTGGCCCGCGCTCTCGCCGTACCCCCGGTAGTCGACGAGCATCAGGTTGTATCCCGCGGGCCGGGCCAGGAGCGCGAGGTCGAGAAAGCCGCCGATGTTCTCGGCGTTGCCATGAAAGAGCAGGAGCGTCAGCGGCGGGCGAGTCGGCGTCCGGGAATCGTCCCGCCGGGCCGGCTGCTCCGTTGCCGGAATGAACCAGCCGTGGATGTTGACACCGTCCTCGGTCAGCATGAGGACGTCCTCGAACGGCAGGCCGAGCGCACCGGGAGTGGCGGCGTATCCTCGCGGCGGATGGAATGCGAGACGCGGCTCGAGGAGCAGGGCGGCGATCTTGAGCGCCAGGACGCCCGCAACGACGACCCCGGAGACCACCAGGATCAGGCGGACGCTCTGCAGGGCGACCGAGCCCCAGGTCACGCGGGTTCAGCTCGCCTTGGAGATATCGGCCAGCAGCGTGTGATCGTCGTCGAGCGTCACATCCTTCGGCTCAACCGGAGACATGAGCTTGATGTCCTGCTCGGCCTGGACCACGCCCTTATATTGGGGAGGGATGTCTGTGCCCTTAGCGTGAATGTGGATCGGCATCAGAACTCGCTTCAGATGATTCTTGTCTTCCTGGGCGACGTGGACCGTGATAAGGAACTTGCCGTCCGGCTGCTTTTCGGAGCGCCAGGAATAACGAAATTTCGGAATGCCGACGTCCCAGAACCATTGGTCGAAAAAGTAAGTGTAATTCGAGCCCGAGACTCTGTTGACCTCCCGCAGGAGCATCTCCGTCGAGATATTCTGATTCCTGTAGGTCTCCTGGATGCTGCGCATCACCTTGGCGTACATTTCATCGTCGAGCTGGACCCGCAGCATGTGCAGTACGTACGGACCTTTGCTGTACAGTAGATACGTCCGATAGTCTGCACCGTTCGGACCGGACTGCATGTTGGCGGTCGAGATGGGTCCCTGGGGGTCGCCCAGTCTCGCCGACTTCTTCCACTCCTCCAGAGTTCGTTGGAACCGCTTTGGGCCCTGGTACTCCTTCACGAATATGCCCGATGCGTATTCGGCGAAGGACTCGCTCATCCACTCGTCGTCCCCCGTCGCGCCGTCAACCTGATGCCCCCACCATTGATGGGCGAATTCGTGAGCCACGAACCCATGGACGAAATCGCTTGTCAATGTGGCCTGCGAGAGAAAAGCCGCCCCCGTTAATTGAACGAATCCTTGCGGCGATTGACCGAAACCAAGCTGTGGAGCCATTTGGGCGATGTGCAATTCATCGTACGGATAGGGTCCATAGATCTTTTCGTAGAGTTTGAGGACCTCCTTCCACTCATTGAAGAAACTCTTGACCTTGTCTGTGGGCGCAGCGAGGTCTACGGTAAACGGGGCGGGCGCGTCCAACAGATCCAGGAGCTCGGGGTCCGTGATGGAGACGGTCATCGTCGGGAAGGAATGAATCGTCAGGGGCCAGGTCTTCTTGGTCTCCTCGCTCACATAGTCCGACGTGGCCTTCTGGAAGCGCCCGAATATGACCCAGGGAAACTCAACGGATGCGTCGCAGCGGGTCTCCAGACCGTTCTGGCCGTTTTCCTCAAATTCCCGGACGACCTTGCCCGAGCCGGTAATCAAGAAGGGCTTTGGAACTCGGATTGTCCAGTCGAACGAGCCGCGTCCACCTTGGTTTCCGTATTTGGGATACCAGTCATTCTCCAGGAGGCCATACGATTCCGCGGTGAGCTGGTAGATGACCTGGGCCTTGCCGTGGACCGTCAGCGCGATCGGGACGCCCGTTTTCGCGCCCGGGGGCAGGATCACCAGCATCTGGTCCTTCATGTGCATGAACGTGAGCGGCTGGCCGGATTCGTCAGAGACCGAGGTCACGCTCACGGGTCGCATGTCTTCGTACCAGTGACTTTGAGAGTCGGCGTTATTGTCGAGATCGAACGCGACCGCCTTGAGGTTATCGAACAGCGGCTCGACCTGCATTCGAATCTCCCACTGGACCTCTTTCGTGTTCGGAAGGTTGAGTGTCAGGTCGTGGTGCGGAATGCGTATCAACCAGGAACCATCATGATCAGGAAACAGGACATAGTGTCCCGTTGGCTCATAGTCCGACATTTTGTGCCACTGGCACCATGGGACGAGGTACCGGCGTCCCTTGGCGCCCATGGTCTCGCTGCTCGTCAGGACGTTTTCTTTCAGGTGTGCGGGGTTGTAGGAGTACGTCACCCAGTCGTGCTTGAGGGTATGGAAATCCGCCACGAAGAAATCGCGGTTGCGCAAGCCGGAGATTCGATTTTCGAGATATTGCATCTCCAGCTGCAGCGAACGGGTTCCATCGAGCCATGAGTTGCGCTCCGCAAAGATCTTCGAAGACCGATCAGCAACAGCCCCGGTCCCTGTGCCCGATTTTCCCGATACGCGTATCGTCTTGTCGGTCCCGTCGCTGAAGCGGAAGACGGCCTCCGTGAATGGCTCTTTGAGCGTCTCGGCTCCCGAATTCTTGTTGAGCATGAAACGCTGCGCTCGGCTCGGAGGAGTCATGGATGCCTCCCCGTCTCCGACGAAGGCCCCGCCGGTGACCTCTCCGCCGATCGGCTTCATCAGGAAGACCGTGCCCTGCTTCAACAGCAACGTCATGTTGTCCTTCTTGATGGCCAGGTTCGTGACCGTATAGGCGGCCGAGAGGTCGAGGCCGGTCGCGTAGAAGGCCTTGAAGACCTCTTCGCGGTTGCCGGCGAAATCGAACCCGCCCGGCGCCGGGGCGGGCGCGGGGGATGCCGGGCTCGCGGTTGCCTGCGGAGCCGTCTGCGCGGCGGGCGAGCCTCCACGGGACGAGAGACCCGGCGCCCCGAGCACAATCAGCCCGAGGGCCAGGATGAGGACACGACGCCGGAGAAGCAACCCAGCCGAGGCCTGCATCTCAACCTCCATGAAGCAGCGATCGAGTGGACGCTGGAAAGCGGAGCCATTAGGTCGAATGACGCTCATTCTAGCACTGGGAAAGGCGGGCGACGAGGATCCGGTGGCCCTAGCCGATCATCCGCTCGATCATCTTCAGGGGATCGATCGTCCGCTCGACGGCCGCGGCGATGCCCTCGAGGAGCGGCAGGCGCAGGCGGTGCCGGGCGGCCAGCTCGCGCGCCAGGCGGACCGACCCGATCCCTTCGACCACGCCGGGGATGGAAGCGAGCGCCTCCTCGGCGGGGCGTCGGCGGGCCAGCTCTTCTCCCATGCGGCGGTTGCGGCTGTGGTCGCTCAGGCCGGTCCCGACCAGGTCGCCCAGGCCGGCGAGACCGAAGAAGGTGGCGCGCCGGCCGCCGAGGGCCACGCCCAGGCGCGCGAGCTCGGGCAGGGCACGTGTCAGAAGCGCCGCCTTGGTGTTGAGACCGAGGCCGAGCCCGTCGCACAGGCCGAAGGCGAGCGCGTAGGCGTTCTTCAGGACGCCGGCCAGCTCGACGCCGGCCACGTCGCGGCTGACCTGGAAACGCAGGACCGGAGTCTGCATGTCGCGGCGGACGGAGCGCGCCAGGCGCGGGTCGCGACTGGCGAGCGCCACAGCGGTCGGCGTGCCGCGACTCAGCTCGTGCGCGATCGAAGGACCGGACATCGCGAGCACGCGTTCGCCCTGGGATGGCTGAAGCTCGGAAGCGAGGACCTCCGTCATGCGGAGATAGGTCCCGGTCTCGAGGCCCTTGGAGGCATTCACGATGAAGGGTGCGGCGTCCCCCGGCCGCAGCGCCTGTCCGAGCAGGCGCGCGACCTCCCTCACGACCTTGGACGGGACGGTGACGAGGATGATCGCGGCCCCGGCCACGGCCTCGGGAAGTTCGCCTGTGACCGCGAGTCCGCGCGGCAGCTGCACGCCCGGCAGGTACTTGGTGTTGAGTTGATGGTCGCGGATCTCGCTCGCGACGTCCGGCTCGATCGTCCACAGCACGACGTCGCGGCTCTTGCCGGCCCGGATTCCCGGCACGCCGCCGGCGAGGACGATGCCGAGGGTGGTCCCGAGGTTCCCGGCGCCCAGGACCGCGACTCTCACGCCCACGACACCCGCCTCCGTGCGAAAGGAGCCCGCGACCGGCGCGTACTCTAGCACAGGCCCGATGCTATAATCCGCCGGCGACGCGCACCCGGGCGCGCGGATCGCGGCGGGGCGCCCGAGACCCGCGTCGGGGAGCGGCATGGAATACGAACCGGTCATCGGGCTCGAAGTCCACTGCCAGCTCCTGACCGACTCGAAGATTTTCTGCGGCTGCTCCACGCGCTTCGGCGCCCCCGCCAACACCAACGTCTGTCCGGTCTGCCTCGGCATGCCGGGTACGCTCCCGGTCCTGAACCGCCGCGCCGTCGAGTTCGCCCTGCGCGCCGCGCTCGCCCTCGGCTGTCGGGTCGAGCCGGTGTCGATCTTCGCACGCAAGAATTACTTCTATCCCGATCTGCCGAAGGGGTATCAGATCTCGATGTACGACCGCCCGCTGGCGGTCGGGGGGCGTCTCGATATCGAAACGGGCGGGACGACCCGGAGCGTCGGCATCACGCGCGTCCACATGGAAGAGGACGCCGGAAAACTCCTGCACGAGGGGTTTCCCGATTCCGGAAGCACGTCGCGCGTCGATTTCAACCGCTCCGGAGTGCCGTTGATCGAGATCGTCAGCGAGCCGGACATGCGTTCGCCCGAGGAAGCGCACGCCTACTACTCGACGCTTCGAACCATCCTGGTCTATCTCGGGGTGACCGACGGCAACATGGAAGAGGGGTCGCTGCGCTGCGACGCCAATGTGTCCCTGCGGCCGCGCGGACAGAAGGCGTTCGGCACCAGGACCGAGCTCAAGAACCTGAACTCGTTCAAGTTCGTGCAGCACGCGCTGGAGTACGAGATCCGCCGCCAGACGGATCTCCTGTCCCGCGGCGGCACGGTGACGCAGGAGACCCGCCTGTACGAACCGGCGGAGGACAGGACCACCCTGATGCGCTCCAAGGAGGAGGCGCACGACTACCGCTACTTCCCCGAGCCCGATCTTCAGCCGCTGCGGGTCGACGAGTCCTGGATCGAGGCGGTCCGCCGCCAGGTCCCGGAGCTTCCCTCCGCGCGTCGCCGGCGCCTCGTCGAGAGATGGGGGCTCAAGGAGCAGAGCGCGCAGGTCCTGACCGCGAGCCGTCCGCTCGCCGACTACTTCGAGGCGACCGCGACGGCCGCGGGGGACGGTCAGGCCGCCGCCAACTGGATCGAGACGGAGGTCCTCCGGAAAATCAAGGAGGGGAGGCTGGACGTCAGGGACCCGAAGGACATCCCGCTCGATCCGGAGCGTCTCGCGAAGATCGTCGTCATGGTCAAGGACGGGTCGATCTCGGGGAAGATCGGCAAGGAGGTCTTCGAGGCGGTCTACGATTCAGGCAGGGACCCGGCCGACGTGGTTCGCGAGCAGGGTCTGTCCCAGGTGACCGACGAGGACGCCATCCGCGAGGCGATCGAAAAGGTGATCGCCGGGAGCCAGTCGCAGCACGCGCAATACAGGGCCGGCAAGAGCGCGCTTCTGGGCTTCTTCGTGGGCCAGGTGCTGAAGGCGACCGGCGGCAAGGCGAACCCCGCGCTCGTGAACCGCCTGCTGAAAGAGCGCCTGGACAGGCCTTGACGCCACACTCCCCGGGCCGCCCGGCATGATCCAGTTCTTCCACGTCACGAAGAGGTACGCGCAGGGGGCGCAGGCGCTCACCGACGTCAGCGTGCACGTCGAGAAGGGGGAGTTCGTTTTTCTCACCGGTCCGAGCGGGGCCGGCAAGACCACCTTCCTGAAAATGGTCTTCCGCGACGAGGTCCCGAGCTCGGGCCAGGTCGTGGTCAACGACCAGGACGTCGCCACGATGCCGGCGCGGCGCGTGCCGTACCTCCGCCGGCAGGTCGGGGTGGTGTTCCAGGATTTCAAGCTGCTGCCGCGCAAGACGGTGTTCGAGAACGTCGCCTTCGCCACCCAGGTCATCGGCCTGTCGCGCAAAGAGCAGCGCAGCCGGACGTTCCAGGTTCTGGAGATGCTCGGTCTCAATCATCGGCTGCACAACTATCCCGAGCAGGTGTCGGGAGGGGAGCAGCAGCGCATGGCGATCGCCAGGGCGCTGGTGAACCGCCCCCTCATCCTTCTGGCGGACGAGCCGACCGGCAACCTCGACCCCGACCTGGCGCGGGAGATCATGGGACTGTTCCGTGACATCAACTCGCACGGCACCACGGTGATCATCGCCACCCACGACCGTGACCTGATCAGGCGCATGGGGCGCCGCGTGATCTCTCTCGACCAGGGCCGGCTGGCCGCTCCCGGGGCGGCCTGATGTTGCGCGCTCTGCGGCACCACGTGCGGGAGGCCTGGGACGGCCTGTGGCGCAATCCGACGCTGAGCCTGCTGTCCGCCGCCGCCATCGGCATCTCGCTCTACGTCCTGGGGCTGTTCCTTCTGCTGGCCGTCAACCTGAACCGTTTCGTCGAGGATCTCGGGCGCCAGACGCAGGTCCAGGTCTATCTCCGCGAGGAGGTCACTCCCGACCAGATGCGGACGCTGCGGGCCGAGTTCGCCTCGGACCCCGCCATCGCCGCGGTGCGCTTCATCACGAAGGCCGACGCCCGGTCGAGGTTCCAGCGCGACTTCCCCACGCTGCGCGACCTGCCGCAGAGGGTCGGGGGGAATCCCTTCCCGGCCTCGTTCGAGCTGGAGATCCTCGACGCCTACCGCGAGCCCGAGGCGCTCGACCGAATCTCCAAGTCGTATCAGAAGGCGCCGGGTGTCGAGGAGGTGCGCTACGACCGCGACTGGACCGAGCGCCTGACCGCGATCGTCGCCCTGGTGCGCCGGGGCGGGTACGGCCTCGGCGCCCTCCTGGCGTTCGCCGCTCTGGTCACGGTCGGAGCGACCGTGCGCCTGACGGTCCTGGCCCGGCGCGAGGAGATCGAGATCATGAAGCTGGTCGGGGCCACCGCCGGGTTCATCCGCGGTCCGTTCATGCTGGCGGCGGCCGCGCAGGGATTCGCGGGCGGGGTCCTGGCGGTCGCCGGGCTCCTGTGCACGCACCGGCTCGTCGAGCGCGCGGAGTTCTTCCGGGCCAACCCGTTCCTGTCGATCGTCGCCGGCCGCTTTCTGCCAGCCGGCGCGTCGCTGACCCTGGCCGCCGGCGGCGCCCTGCTCGGCATCGTCGCCGCCCTGCTGTCGCTGCGCCGCGCCGGCACCGTGTGAGGATGTGCACGAGAAGTCTGGATCATCCGAAAGTGTGACAAGGAGACGATGATGCCGCCACGCACCAGATGGCAACGCCTGGCTCCTCCGGCCCTCCTCGCGCTGGCCGCGCTCGGGCTCAGCGTCGCGCTGGCCGGGAGCACGGATTTCACGCAGAAGCTGGTGCTGCAGAACGAGCGGGTCCGCGCCCAGATGAACTACTATCCGGCCGGGACATCCTCGCCGGAGCACGAGCACAAGACCTCGCGCGTGGTGGTGGTCGTCGAGGGAGGGACCCTCGAGATCCGCGACGCGTCCGGCAAGGTCTCGACGATGTCCCTGAAGAACGGCGACATCGTCTGGCGCGGGCCGGAGAAGCATTCGATCACGAACACCGGATCCACGCCCGTGCGGCTGGTCGAGATCGACGTCCTCGACTGCCCGAAGAAATAGGGGCGTACGCCGCCGCGCGGCCTCAGAACTCGCGGGAGATGTAGAACTGCGAGACGGTGCCGCCCTTGTGGAAGGGATCGTTGATCCGGCTGATGCGATCGCCCGGATTGCAGATGCCGTCTCCTCCGTCGTTGCAGACCTCGACCGTGTTCGGCAGCTGGTGGGCGAACGACCAGGTGAACTCGAACGGTCCGAGGTAGAAACCCCATCCGAAGCCGTAGGCGGCGCGGCCGTCCCCCAGCTTGCCGTTCTTCGAGTCCCAGAAATCGAACCGGCGGAGCAGGCCCTGGCCCGGAGTGTTCGGACCCTGGACGAAATACGAGAAGGTAGGGTCGGTCACCTCGGAGCCGAGAGTGGAGTGAAAGAAGGTCTGGCCCGTTCCCCCGAGCTGACCGCTGCCGAACCAGGCGGACGCGACATCGAAGAACAGGAAGCCCCGGAGATCGCGGATGACTCCGAACGGGAAGGCGAGCGCGTCCACGAGCGGGAAGCGGAATTCGAGATTCATGAACGATACGCGGCTGCCGAAGAATTCGCGGTAGTTGTAGCCGCGCAGCTGGTTCAATCCGCCCACCGAGTAGACGTTGTAGCCCCGGCCGTTGCCGACGATCCCCACGAGGCGCAGGGCCAGGAGCGAGCGCGATGTCGCGCGCCGGTACAGCCGGTAATCGAGGGTCGAGTTCACGAACGGGCCGCTCCGGAACAGCGACGTGTCACCCCCCGCGTTCAGCGTCGGGGCCCAGTCCTGCCGCAGCTGGAAGCGCTGCCCGTGGTAGGGGCCGAACTCCTTGAAGCGGGTCGTGTCCCCGTCGATGCTCCATGACACGAGAGGAAACTTCTCCGAGAGCTGGGCGAACTCGGTGAAGCCGGTGTTGATATTGACACCCAGAGGCCGGTCGATGCTCCGCTCGTAATAGCCGGCCGAAGTGCCGATGCGGTAGTAGCGGTTGAACGGGTAGCTGAGCTCGAAGCTGGCGCCGGTGAAACGGCTGAACTGGCGCGTCCGGAACGTCTGACCGGCCGCGGAATTCACAACGTAGAAGTCCCGGAAATCGGTGGCGGTGGCGGCCCAGTTCCAGCGGTGCTTCAGGTTCAGGTAGGCGTAGTTGAAGTTCGAGAAGGTCGAGACCGATTGGAAGTCGAAGAACTGCCGGTGGTCGCCCAGGAGGTCGGAGAGCAGGATCTGGGCGTTGCTCAGGACCGTGCCGTCGTTGGCGACGCCCACCAGGACCGACGGCGCGCTCTCGACATGGTACCGGCGCGTCGCGTATTTCGTCTTCTTGACGTCGTCGAGCGTGAGCCGCAGGGGGGGCTGGAACGGCAGGATCTCCGCCGGCTCGCGCGCCTGGTCCGCCGGGCGGATGATCGCCTCGGGCTCACCCGGGGTCATGCGGAACAGGCGGAACAGTCCGCCGCCGTAGTAGGTGTAGGCCAGCGAGGACTTGCCGTCCTCGTCCGGCAGCTCGAGCGGGGTGAATACACCTCCCACCACGTCGGTGTAGCGCCGGATCTCCCCGTTGTCGAGACTCAACGAGCACAGATTGAAGATGCCGCCGTTCGAGTCCGACGTGTACAAGACCTTCTTGGCGTCCCGCGAGAAGGACGGCTGGAGATCGAGGCTGTCGCCGAAGGTGAGCTGGATCTTGCGGGACGGGTCGTTGGCGTCCACCATGAAAATCTTCTCGGTCGCGTTGATCCGCCGGTTGTAGAGGATCTGCTGGCCGTCCGGCGACCAGGCGGGATTGCCGTCGTAGAACTCGTCCTGGGTCACGTTCTTGATCTCGCCGCTGTCGAGGTCGTAGGTGAACAGGTCGACCTGCCCCCCCTTGTTCCCTTCGAAGGCGACCCTCTTGCCGTCGGGGCTCCAGGCGGGGGACAGCTCGTCGTCCACGCCGGGGATGCTGATCATCCGATCGAGATTGCCGCGCACGGCGTCGTAGATCAGGAGCGCGCGCTCGTTCTCGCGACGGGCGAAGAAGGCCACCTTGTCCCCCTCGGGGGACCAGGTCAGGTCCTTCTTCCCCTGGAAGGCGCCGTAGACCGGGTACTCGAACTTGTTGGTGAACCCCTTCGTGAGGTTGCGGAACACCTTCCCGTCCTTGGCGGAGATGATCACGACATCGAGGTCCTCGTAGCGCGTGGTGAGCGCCGCGATCAGCTCGCCCGAGGGGGACAGCGCGGGCGAGAACGTGACGTACTCCCGCTCATAGTCGGTCTTCCTCTTGGGCGCGATCTCCTTGCCGTAGTCCTCCGCCTCCTTCTTGTCCAGAAGCGCCGGCAGGTACTTCTTCTGGAGGAACTTCTTGAACTGCCTGTCGAACTCGTCGGCCTCCAGCCCGAAGGCGTCCTTGAGCGGCTTGGCGACGTTGTTGGCGAGGAGGCTCTTGCGGTACTCCCAGAGGAAATTGCGGATCCCTTCGGACCCGTACTTCTCCTCGATGAAGTCGAACGCCGCCTGGCCGTACCGGTAGATGATGAAGTTCACGCCCTGCACGCGGTGGATCGGCGGGATCAGCCCGTTCACCACGGCGTCGCGGATGATCATCCGGTCGAAGTTGTCCTCGTCGTGGCCGAGGTGGCTGGCCAGGCCCTCCATGATCCAGCCGGGGACGTTCGAGCGGAAGGCGCGCGACAGCGACTCCTGGTACAGGATGCTGAACTCGAAGACGTGCGTCAGCTCGTGGCCGATGAGCGAATACTTCTTGTCCGGCGGCGCATCCATCGGCAGGACCATGCGGTTCTCGATCGGCTCGGCGAAGGCGCCCACGAACTCGGGCAGGAACTCGAGGACGACGTTGGTCTGCTCGAACTCGGCGTGCGTCTTGTAGTAGATGAGCGGGATCCGGAACTTGATCTCGTGGTCCAGGATCTGCGACAGCCGCATGTACTGGCTCTCGGCGTCGGAGACGACCTCCTGGAGAAGCGATTCCTCCTCCGGATAGTAGTACACGTCGAAGTGCGGCGACTTGTAGAGATGCCAGTCGAAATTCTGGTAGGCGATCTTGTTCTTCCCGAACGGAAAAACGCTGCCCGGGCTCAGGAGGGCCGCGGCGAAAAGCGCGCAACAGGCGCCCACTCGGAGGCGTTTCAAGGGGCTCCTACTCTGTGAAGATGTATCGCTGCGCCGTTCTGGGCTTGGGCATCACGATTCCCAGCACGTCGTCCTCGAACTGCTCGAACAGAGTGTACAGGACGGTCAGGCGATCGGTGCCGTGCCCGGGCAGGGTGTTCTCGCCGGTGAACTGGTCTTCGTACAGGAGCCGGCCCGTCGACCCGTCCATGAAGAAGAGGTTGAGACCGAGCGTGTACCCTTCGCGCTCGACGTAACGCGTGCGGCGCACGCGCTGCCCCGTCACCGGCGAGATCTCGTCCTGCGTGACGAATCCCGACCGGTCGGCCGATTCGTACGACGCCTTCCCGGAGATGATCAGGTCCGCGCCGTGGGTCTCGCCCAGCCGGCGCCAGAAACCGCTGTTCGCCAGCAGGTCCTTCAGCGGCTGCTCCGGCAGAGGGGGCGGCTCCACATCCAGGATGTCGAGGTTGGTCTTCTTGCGCAGCTCCTTGCGCAACAACCCCACGATCTCCTTGTTGAGATCGACGCCGGAGATCTCCTTGTCCACCAGAAAGCTCGTGACCAGGATCTTCCGCAGGCCGGTCATGTCGAGTCGCGCCGGCATCGGTGCCGTGATCGTGACCTTGGCGACGTCGCCGGCCCACGCCGCCGCCGGCGCGGCCAGCGACAGGACCGCGAGCGCCGCGGCGGTGACGCCCCGACCCGCTCTTCTAGACACCGCCGGGGGAGGGTGAGGGGAGGGGAGTTCCACCCTCGGGGGCCGGCAGCGGAGCGGTGCCCGCGTCCCCGGGGCCCGGTGACGGGGTGGCCGCCTCGCCGCCGCACGTCTTGATGGTCCGGCAGAGCTCCTGGAACGATTCATAATTGTTGCGGATCTCCTTGCTGTCGGGGGCGAGGCGGCGGGCTTGCTCGTATTCCTTGCGGGCCTTGTCGAACTGGCCGAGACTCTCCGAGGCCACGGCCAGGTTGTTGTGCGCGCGGGCGTTGTCGGGATCGGTCTTGAGAATCTTCTCCCAGCGAAACGCCGCCTCACGCCACAATCCCCGCTGCGCCGCTTCGGCGCCGAAGCGCATCTCTTGCTTGAAATTATCACGCCGGGCGGCCCCCGGAAAGACCGATGCGATAAGGATGATGCAGGCAAGTCGCAGGGCCTTGATTCGCATGCTCGGGCACCGGGCCTTCCGTCCGGACTGCCGGCCCGGGTCGGACCGTGCGATCGGGAGGGGGAAAGACCGGCGGAGTATAGAACATGAAAGGGGCATTTTCAATGCGCGTGCAGGTTGACAACCCGAGGGGAGTCAATAGATTATGCAGGGATGTCGAGGATCACGAAGGACTGTTTCGGAACGGTCATCGCCAGCCTTAAGAAGATGAAGGAGTGCGTCCGCTGCGAGCTTCTGGCGGAGTGCCGGGCGATCAACTGGCAGTCCCGGGAGACGGAGGAGACGCCGGCCAACGTGAAGCGGGCCCCGCGAAACGGCGACGCCTCGAACAGCAGTCCCGCCTGACCTAGTCTCTCGAGTCCTTCAGAAGAAACAGCAGCGCCGGCGCCTGCGCCTCGACGGCGGCGGTGAGGGCCTCCCTGGTCCTGGAGGGGAGCGCGAAAAACGTCACCCAGCCGAGACCGAGCAGCATCAGCACGATCCCCGCACACAGAGTGCCGGTGGAGACGACCCGCACGCTGGTCTCCCCGAGCAGGCCGAACCGGTAGAACAGCTCGTTCCAGTCGTGGTCGCCGCCGCCGACGAGCGGCAGGGCGAGGTCGCGCGCGTCGGCCATGTAGACCGAGATGTTCACCAGGTTCTCTCCGAGCCACCAGGCGCACACGGCGGCTCCCAGCGGGGAGGCCTGGCCGAAGAGAAGGAAGTACGCCGCGAGCAGCGCCGGGACCGCGAGCTGGCCGAGTGTGCCTCCCAGGTAATGCACCGTCGATCCGAACGGCGTCAGGAAAAGATGGCCGGCCTCGTGGAAGGCCAGGTTGACCAGATCGAGAAAGCAGCCGCGCCCCGGCACGGCGACGAGACGCAGGGTCCAGAAGCCGAGCAACGCGAGAAGAGAGAGAGCGGGCCAGGAGGGGACGCTCCTCGCCGGCAGGGTGGTGGCCGGGGCCGTCGTCACGGCCGCTTCAGAGGCTGCGAAGCGAAGTAGCTCCTGCGTGCCTGCACGGCGAGGCCGGCCCGGCGCAGGCGCAGCTCGATCGTCCGCCACCCTTCGTGCTCGGGGGAGGCGGGCGCGAAGCTGACGAGATACTGATGCAGGAGCGACTCGGCGATGCGGCGGCAGGCGGCGTCGACCGCCTCGGCGCTCGCCGTCACCAGGAACTCGCCACCGGTCTCCTCGGCCGTCTTCTTGATCTGCGGAAAGGGAGCGCTCTCCACCCCGCCGTAGACCACCACGTGCAGGGTCGCCCCCGATCGCTTGATGGCGTCGAGGGCGGCGGGGAGATCCTGGTCCGCGGCATGATCCGGTTCCTCCCGCGCGACGTGGGTCGAGGGGGTGGGGGTCGGGTCGGGCCGGGGGAACAGGGCGGCCTCCGCCACCCGAGGTCCCGGACCCGAGAGGAGCAGGAGGAGGACGCGCCCGCGCGGTCGGGTCTGCAGGCCGCGCGTGGCCTCCTGGAGCGCGACGGCGAGCGGAGCGCCGGTCGGCCGATCGGCGCGGCCGTCGAGATCGGACAGGCGCTGCTCGAAAAGGGCATGGTCGAAGGAGAACGCGGCGACCAGCGGAGGCGTGGCCTCGGGGGTCGCCGAGGCGTCCTTCTTCTTCTTTTCTGGACGAAGGGCGACCGCGCGCGCCGCGCCGTCGTCCGGCAGAATCGCCCCGACCTCGACCAGACCGATCGCGTCGAAGGACAGGAGCGAGTCGGCGAAGGAGGCCGCGCCGTGCAGCAGGGCATCCCGCGCTTCCTCGGGTGCTGTGGCCTGGATCGTCACCACGATCGACTGAGGCACCGGGTCGTCGTCGAAGTGCACGATCGGCTGGCGGGCGCCGTTCTCGACCAGGACGAAATCACCGACGGACAGGCCGTCGACGAGCCGGCCTCCCGCATCGCGCACGACGGCGGGGACGAGCGTGAGAGGCACGGCCCCGTCTCCCTCCAGGTCGGCCGCCCGCGAGATGAAGGAGACCTTGGCGCGCCGGCCGCCGGCGGTCAAGGCGGTCACGATGATCGTGTGCCTCCTTATCTCCTGTCCGAAGTCCATTTCGGTGGAGTAGGGAGCCTTGCGGTCGGTCGCCACCAGCCGGCCGTCCACGAAGAAGTCGGCGCCGACCACGGAATCGCCCGGCGGGATCTGCGCCTCGATGACGATCCTCTTGATCCCCACCAGGTACGCCTCGCTCGGCTCCGTCAGCGTCACCGAGAACCCACCGTCGTCGCCGCTGTGCCGGCCCGCCTCCTTGACGGCGGTACGCGGCCGCGCCGGCGTCTGCGCCCCGATCAGAAGGCTGCCCAGACCGATCAGGAGGGCCGCGAACGTCACGAGGCCCGCGACCAGGGCGAATCGACCTCTTCGGAGAATCACGTCACGACTCCCAGTGGATCACCGAGCTGCGAGAAGGAGAAGATAGAGACGTGCCGCGACGGCGTCAAGTGGCCGCGATCTCGTGTACGATTCAATCCCCGCGGAGGACTCGAAGGTGTCATCCGATCGACCGATCGCGACCGTCAAGATCGCGCGCGGCAGCGTCCCCGCCCCGCCGTCCAAGAGCGCGACACAGCGGGCCCTCGTCGCCGCGGCCCTGGCCGCCGGACGATCGCGACTTCGTCATCCGCTCCTGGCCGACGACTCGCGTCACCTGATCACGGCGCTCGACGCGGTCGGAATCGCCACGCGCCTGTCTGGACCGGTGGAGGCGCCCGAAGTCGAAATCGAGGGGCGGGGCGGCGCCATCCCCGCCGGAAACGCCCGCCTGTCGGTCGGGAACGCCGGCACCGCGATGCGCTTCCTCACCGCGATGCTGACGCTCGGACGCGGCGAGTATGTCATCGACGGCGACGAGCGGATGCGCCAGCGCCCGATCGAGGACCTGCTCGTGGCGTTACGCAATCTGGGAGCCGGGGCGGTGTCCTTGCACGGCGACGGATGCCCCCCCGTGCGCGTCGGCGGTCCGGGGCTCCAGGGCGGCACGACGCGCCTGCGCGGCGGCACGAGCAGCCAGTATCTGTCGGCGATCCTCCTGGCCGCCCCCGCCGCCCCCCTCGGCGTGCAGGTTGAGATCGAAGGGCCGCTCGTGTCCCGCCCCTACGTCGACCTGACCATCGACGTGATGCGCAGATTCGGGGCCGACGTCGAGACCTTCCCCGCCGGTCCCGAGCCGAACCTCTTCCGGGTGCCCGCGGGGCGCCCGTACCGTCCCTGCGACATGGAGATCGAGGGGGACTATTCATCAGCCTCCTACTTCTTCGCGGCCGCGGCGGTCACCTCGGGCCGGGTCCGGGTCGAGCGGCTCGATCCGGGCTCGCGCCAGGGGGATGCCGAATTCGTGCGGCTGCTGGAGCGTATGGGCTGCCGGGTGACGCGGGGGGATAGTTGGGTCGAGGTCCAGGGAACGGGAAGCCTCCGGGGGATCGACGCCGACTGTGGCGCCATGCCGGACATCGTCCCGACGCTCGCCGTGGTCGCCCTGTTCGCCGGCAGCCCGACACGCATCACTGGGGTGCCGCATCTTAAATTGAAGGAGAGCGACCGGATCGCCGCCCTCGTCAGCGGGATCGAGCGCCTCGGCGGTTCCGCAGCTTCGGCCCCCGATGGCCTGGCGATCGAGCCGTGTCCCCTTCGCGGCGCGCGTGTCGAGACATACTCGGATCATCGGATGGCGATGGCGTTCGCCGTGGCGGGCCTTCGCGTCCCGGGCGTCGTGATCGTCGACCCCGACTGCGTCTCGAAGTCCTTCCCGGGATTCTGGGATCTCTTCGATCGCCTGGCATCCGGGGGCTTCTGAAAAGAAAAACCCCGCGGGGAGGATCCCCCGCGGGGTCGATTGCGTAGAGCTGATCGGGAGTCGCCCTAGAATCGCAGGCGAACCTGACCGTACAGCCGCGTCACGGTGTCGTCGAGGTTCCCGGTGGCTGAAATGTCCTTCAACGCTTTGCCCGGGCTCAACTGCGACAGGGAAACGGTGAAGGTGGCGTTCTTGCTGTAGTTGTACCCGTACCAGATGTCGGTCGAGTTGCCGAGATCATCGTCGTCGTTCCCGGACAGCGTCTCGTTCTGGTCGAGGGTGTACTTCCAGTAGGCCACGCCGAACTCGTGCTTGTCGCTGTAGTAGCCGGTGTAGCCAGCAGACCAAGCCTGGAGGCCAGCGCCGCCCGCAGCGCCATCGATCCCGCCGCCGCCCAGATTGGTCGGAGCGTTGGCCAGCTGGAACCAGTCGCCGTGTCCCGTCCGGTTGTGGAAGTCACCGAACATCGGGACGAAACCCTCGAACTTGTCGGTCGTCCCCGTGTCGTCGCCCGAAGCATTCTCGAGGCGGCCGTAGACGCGGTGGTTGTTCTTGCCCGACCGCCAGTTGTAGCCGAACCAGCCTTCCAGCACGTTGCCTTCGGCCTTCACGTCGCCCGCGTAAGAGGCCTTGCCGAACTGCTTCGCAAACTCCACGTCCCAGAAAAAGCCGGTCTTCCCGGCGAGGTCGTGGGCGTAGCGCGCGCCGACGGTCTCGATGTTGGAGGCGGTCTTGGTGTCGAGATCCATCAGGTAAACATCAAAGGTCTGGTCCTTGTTGAAGGTCCAGGTCGCGTACCCGCCAAGGAAATTCTGCGTCCCGGCGACATCCCCGATGAACGTCCTATCCGGGCTCGTGAAGTTCGAGCGTAGGCGATCTAAGCCAACCTGGGCCGGGCGGGTGGCCCAGAGCATCAGGCTGACCTTCTTGAGGTTCCAGTTGGCCACGAAGCCGTCATGCGACTGGCCGGAGTAGAAATCGAGGTCACCCAGCATCAGCTCGTTGCCGGCCACGATCTCCTGCCGGCCGACCCGGAGGCTGAAGTTCTTGCTCCAGAGCTGGTTGAGGGTGATGTTCCCCTGGTACATCTCGACTCCTTCACCGGCGAAGACATCGAGGTTACCCTGGCGGACCGGCGTTGTGGTGCCACCGGCTTCACCGGCGCTCTGGAACTCGATCCAGGCAGCGACGTTGTGAGCGAAGCGCCCCTCGGCCGCGATCCGGACCCTGTAGGGCCAGAAGTCGGCGTTGTCGTTGGCGCCCTTGTCGAAATCCGATGCGTTGGCCTGGTACTCGCCGCGGGACCGGACCTCGCCGTGGATCGTGAACGGCTTCTCTTCCTGCGCCATGACGGGCGGTGCGATCATGACGATCACGCCGACGGCCAGGAGCGCGACATACAGCAACTTCTTCATTCGAAAACCTCCTCACAAGTGGGTTGAACGAACTGGAAAAAGCGTAACAAGCAAAATCACTTTCAGCGGCCGGCCGGCGTATCTCATCGTGCTGGCATGGGGTCGGGTCCCCCCTGTCCGCCGTGGCCATGTCGCAGAATTCCCCCCCCTTCTCACCTCCTTCGTGAATGGTTTTCTCAGTCAACGAGCGTCAACGCAGAATGCGATGACGTATAGGTATACTGCAAGGTGGCTGCCATTCTGGTGACAGGCGTGCTGCTATCTGCGCATCTTGATGATTCACAGTGAGTTTCACGATTACCAGCGCGAACTGGTCAGCGAATTCTTGCTGAGAATAAGACGCAGATCATCCAATCCATTGGACAATAAATCCGAATCGTTGGATGAAGGGCGGCTCCCAAGAGTCTCCAAAAGACACTACAATGGCCGGGCGTCGCATGAGGCCGAACATGAACCGGATGACATTGACCTCCCCGCTCGCCACCCTCACAATCGTCATCGTCGTGTCTGGTCTTGGGGCCTGTGGTCAATCGAGCAGCAGCCAGGCACCCGTGCCCGCCCATGACAATTCGAGCGGATTCGTTCCCGACACCAAGCCCCTTCCGGCCGTCAAATGGCTGGACGCCACCGTGCCGGAGGGAACGGTCCTCAATCTCAGCAGCATCGATTCGCTCAACTCTGGGTCGACGCGCAAGGGGGACCCTTTCCGCACCCTCGTGACGGATGCGATCTTGATCAACGGCGTCGTCGCCATTCCGTCCGGATCGAATGTCATGGGAGAAGTGACCGAGGCGACCCCGGCCGCCACGGGGTCCAAGGGGAGAGGCGGCATGCTCCGGCTCGAATTCCAGCGGATCAACACGCCCACCGGGGCCAGCACAGAGTTGAAGGCCGCGTTGAAGGGGCTGACCCCCCCGAGGGCTTCGGCCGTCCTCGCCGGCCCCTCGGACCCCGGCGCGGTCGTCGCCGGCGCGCGCGGCAGGGAGGCGCTGCTCGAGCCGAACACGTCGCTGGTCATCGTCCTGAAGGAGTCGCTGCGCATCAAGGTCAAGCAGTGAGGAATTCGCCGGGGGTGGCGCGAACCGGGGGGCCGGCGCTATGATGGCGGAGTTCTCGACTGTCTGCAGGGACGGCGCTCCGGCGCCCCGTTTCTGAGAGGAGGATCATGAATCGCAAACGTCTCAACCCGACAGTTTCAGCGTTCGTCGCGGTGCTTTTCGCTCTCGCTTCGGGCTGCTCGAGTCAGAAGAACGACAACCTGGACACCGCCGAGCAGGCCCCGCCACCCCCCGCCACGTCGAACGATTCCGAGATGGCGGGCACCACGGCCCCGGAACCGCCGCCACCCCCCCCGGCGGAGCGTAACAGCACGGCGCCGGCGCACCCGAAGCGCACGCGCACGTCGCAGTCGACCGGCTCCATTCCGGAAGAGCGCCCGCACGCGGTCGAGCCGAAGCAGCCGGCTCCGGTGGTCGTCACGATCCCGGCCGGTACATCGCTGTCGGTCAACCTGCCCGAGGCGCTGTCGTCGGAGACGGCGCTCGTGGGGGACAGGATCAGGGCGACGCTGAAGAGCCCGTTGATCGTCGGAGATCGCGTGGTTTTTCCGGCGGGCAGCACGGTTGAAGGGGATGTGAGCGACGTCAAGAGCGCCAAGAAGGGGTTCAAGGAGACCGGTGGCGCCCTGTCGCTCAAGTTCAACCGCATCATCGCTCCGGACGGTCATTCGGCGGCGATCAGCGCCGGCTTCACCAAGGTGGCCACCGGCAGCGCCGGCAAGAAGGCCGGGATCATCGGCGGCAGCGCGGTGGGCGGCGCCCTGCTCGGCAAGGTGCTCGGGAAGGACGCCAAGGGGGGTGCCCTGATCGGCGGCGCTATCGGCACGGCCGTGGCCGGCAGCACCAAGGGCAAGGAGGCAGTGATCCAGCCGGAGGAGGACATTCAGGTGGGCCTGGAGCGGTCGGCTCAGACCACGCTGCGGCCCTGAACGCGGTCACTTTCAAGGCCGGGCAAAAAAACCGCCCGGCGCACCGGCCCGATTCAGCATCGGACCTTCGTGCGCCGGGCTTTTTTCTTGCCGCCCGGGAGCGGCAGAGGGGCTCAGCCCCCGATCAGTCTCCCAGGTGCACGTTCACCTTGCACGGCGTCGCCGTCCAGTTGCCTTCACCGTCGTCCATGGCGACGTTCACGTTGAAGTGGCCGTTGGCGGCCCTGCTGTTGCCGCTCTTTCCCGCCGAGTCGAACACGAACGTCAGCTCGACGCCGTTCTCGATGCGGTGGCCTGTCACCATGTGGCCCGCCACGCCCGCCGGGGTGAACCCGCCGTTGCGCAGGCCGAAGCTGGTCACCGGGCCGCAATTCCCGTTGCAGCTGAAGTTCATGGTGAACATGATTGGCGTGCCCATGACGTAGTTCTTCACGTTGAAGTTGCAGTCGTACGACATCCTGTTCGAGCCGTTCACTTCGGTGCACTGCGATTCCCGCGTGACCGTCTGAGCCCACACGGGCTTCGCGACTGCGAGCGTCGCGAGAACGATTGCCGCACCTACCAGAGCGCGTTTCATCTCATTCTCCTCCTGAGACGCGCCCACATGTCCCGGGTCACGTCGCACCCTTCAGCATGAGCAAGGGAGATACCATGTCGCGATTCTGGACGAGTCCTGCGGCAAACCGCCCAAGGTCCCGGACGACAGTCCCTTCCGTGTGGGGTGAAATAACCGCGAGTGAGGTGTTCCTGGACAGATCACGCTTGGGTCAGACAAAAGACGACAGGCAATCGCCCATGAATGTCAGGAGGTCAGTGTCCTTCAGGGGCGACGGCGGCTTCCCGTTCCTTGAGGAGGATCACAAAACCGGGGTCCTCCCGAATCTTCGCGAAGTCGGGCTCGGCAGCAATCTGATCGGAAGGGAAGTACCCGGAAGC
Organism: Candidatus Dormiibacterota bacterium; assembly: GCA_035635555.1. Lineage (NCBI taxonomy): Bacteria > Bacillati > Candidatus Dormiibacterota > Candidatus Dormiibacterota bacterium. Next base: position 156,020 of record DASQAT010000035.1, on the reverse strand, counting down.
GCGGGCGCGCTCGAGGCTCTTGAGCGTGGCCTCGGGCCTCTGGGCCAGCGCCAGGGCCCGGGCCAGGCGGTAATGCACGGCCCCCAGGTTGGTCGATTCCAGCCGCTCCGTGGCCAGCTTCAGGGCGCGGGCTGCTGGGGAGTCGTCCTGCATTCGATGTCCGCCGTTCGAAGTACGAAGGCGGACCAGCTTCAGGGTCGAATCCGCGAGCTCCAGGGGATCCTCCAGGGGATCGGCGCCGAGAATCGCCTTTTCGAGGACGCCGACGGCCTCATCCGCCCCCTTCCGTCCTTCGAGCCGTTCCGCCAGGGCCCGGGCCAGCCGGGTCGGGACCAGCGGCCGCTCGCAGGCCGATTTCAATAGTGTGAGGACCTTCCCGTCCCGGCCCTTGGAGCCGAAGTAGTCGATCAGGTCCTGATAGGCCTTGAAGAGCAGCTCGCGGCCCCGGGCGGGGCCGTCGTAATCGACCGGGACCCGCTCGATCAACGAGGTGAAGAAATACTCCGCTTCCGCGTCGCGCCCCAGGCGCCTGAGGCTGTACCCCTTCCCGTACAGAGTCAGGATCGTCGGCAGGGAGTACCCTTCGGGCACGTCCAGGCCTCCGTAGACTTGAAGCGCCGCCTCGTAGTCCTGTGCGATCACGAGCAGGGCAGCGGCGCCGAGACGGGCGCGGCTCTTCCCGTAATCCCACTTCTGCAGCAGGGCGTTGTAGAGGCGGCGCGCCGACGCGTCGTTCCCCTCCTTCAGGAGCGTCGCGGCGGCGCCGAGCTGGGGCACCATCGCCTCGTGATCCAGCTCGATCGCCTGGCCGAACATCTCCAGCGCCTGGGAGTAGCGGCCCCCTTCCCTCAGGGCCTCGCCCAGCGCCGACAGAACGCGCGGGTCCTCGGGGAGGATCTCCGCGGCGCGGCGGCAGGACTGCAGAGCGCCGTCATTGTCTTTTCGCAGACGCAGGATGATGCACAGGGAGAGATGCCCCTCGGCGGATGCGGCGTCGGTCGACACGGCGCGACGCGCCTCCGCGAGGGCCGGCGTCAGCCTGTCGTCCGCGGCGAGGGCCATGGCGCGGACCGCGGCCGCGGCCGGATCGTGAGGCGCCAGGTCGACGGCCTGGCGCGATTCCTCGAGGGCCGAGCGCACCCTCCCGGGCGATTCGTCCTGACCCAGCGTGTACAGGTAGATCGAGACACGCGCCAGACCGACATGCGCATCGGCGCGGTCCGGACCGGTTTGGAGCGCCTTTCGGAACAGCCGGGCCGCCTCGTCCTGATCTTCGGGGCGCGACCGGGCGAGGTATTCGAAACCGCGCCGCACCAGCGCGTCCGGCCCGAGGCGGGTCTCGTCACGCGGTTGAGCCGCCACACCGCCATGAAACGCGAGAAGACACGCGCCGGACAGAAGGACGGACAGGATCCCGGGCGGTGTCATCCGTGGGGACCGATGCTGCGGGGTGGCCGGGCGGATCAGGTCTGCTGGGCCGCGGCGCCGTCGAGCAGGTGACGCAGTCGGAAGCGCAGACGGCCGAGCAGACGGTTCACGTAGTGGCCGCGCGGCAGGAACGAGAGGACCGGCTCGCCGCGGCGGTCGTATTTCTCCAGCTCCTCCAGGATCCGCGAATGTCCGGCTTTGAGATTCAGGCCCTTCTGGAACGCCTCGAACGCCTGGGCCTTCAAGCGGTTCCTGAGGTAGACGATTCCAAGGTTGCAGTACAGGTCCGGATCGAAGAATTCGCGCTTGACCGCCTGCTCGCAGAGCCTCTGCCCTTCCTCGGACTTGCCCTGCGACAGGGTCAGCGCCAGTCCGAGATAGGACAGGTATTTCATTTTTGGGTTTTTCGCCCCTTCCTGACGTTCCAGGTCGATGGCCTGCTGGAACAGGGCGATCGATTCCTTGTAACTGCGCCGTTCGAGAGTCACCATCCCGTTGCGCCAGGCGACTTCCGACGGGGGCAAGGGTGTGTTGGCCATGACACCTCTTCGCGTTGACGACTCGACAAGAGTCCATGGCCCAATATAGTCCAGGGTGGGGGGGAGTCAACCGGAAGGGCGGCGCTGGGATCCCTGGAAATGAAACCGCCCGGGGGCCTGGAAGGCCACCGGGCGGTTCTGCGTGTTCGCTGCGGTTTTTCGGTGGGGCTATTCCTCCTCGGACGAGCCGTACCCGCTTCCGTACGTCGGGGTGTACGTCCCTCCCGTCAGCGGACTCGGCGAGGGGGCCGAAGCCGGAGCCGGGCTCGGAGGCACCGGGGCGGGGGAGCGGCGGGCCCTGGGTGCCGCCTTCCGGGCCGAGGACTTGCGCCTCGCCGACTTGCGGGCTCCGGCCTTCCGCGCAGGGCGCGCCTTCCTGGCCACCTTCCTGCGGGTCGGCCTGCGGGCCGACACCTTTCGCTTTGAAGACTTGCCGGCAGCCTTCCTTCGGCGGGGCGCCTTCCGCTTGGATCTTTTCTTCGCCACGGTCTCACCCCCTCCTCAGCGTATGTTTGGAAGCCGAACCCAATACATCACAAGGGTGATCCTTTGTCAAGACGGACGCCCCGCCGCGGATCCTCAACGCGAGGCTTCAGGACCTGTAGTCGTCGTACGGGCGCTGGTTCCAGACCCGCTCGCGGAAATCCGTGTCAGCGCCGTGTCGCAGGTCGTCCAGGATTTTCCGGGCCACCTGCAGCTCGCGCTCGGCCTCCTCGCGATCCTGATACATGTACCTGTCTTCGACCGTGGTCGGGGCGATGGCGACCTTCTGCTCGAGGGCCTGGATGAGCTCCTCCTGGATGGCGATCGCCTTGCGCCGCGCCTCTTCCAGCAGCGTCAGGTCGGCGCCGCGCTCGATGTCGAACAGCGACGCGTACGTCTCGTACACCCGCTCGTAGACGCGCGAGGCGTTGTCCCGCGTGTCGCGCAGGGCCGCCTCGAGGTCGCGGGCCTGGAGGTTCTTCGGATCCAGGGGCTGCGGCCGCTTCGGCCCGCCCAGGCGGGTGTGCGTCAGATAGGACGGAAACAGTCCCTTGATCGTGTCCCCGACCGGCTTGATCGCGTGGCCGTCGGGCCCCACCCCCTTCGGCTGGATCCCCTGCAGGATCACCTGCCCGACCTCCGGCCTCAGGACCTCCTTGGGGGGGAGATACCCGTAGCGCAGGATGTCCTGCACTCCCGTGCCGCTCATGGTGATGTGCTGCTCGCGGCCGTGCGGGCAGGTCTTCTCGGAGGCCACCGCCCCGCAGCGCGTGCAGTAGAAGGACTCGCGGAAGAAGATCGGCTCGATGCCGAGCTCCTCGCGGCCGTAATCGGAGAAGATTCGCTGCGACGCGTACGGGTCGTAGAAGCTGCCGAACCCGGCGTGATCGCGCCCGACGATGAAATGGGTGCAGCCGAAGTTGCGGCGGATCAGCGCGTGCAGGATCGCCTCGCGCGGACCGGCATACTGCATGGTGATGCGCAGCGGCGCCATCGCCACCCGATCGGCCGGGAAGTATTCGCGCAGCGCCACTTCGTAGGCTTTGATGCGGAACTCGTTGCGGAAGTAAGCCCGCCGGGTCGTCTCGATCACGGGATGGATGAACAGTCCGTCGAAGATCTCCAGGGCGCATTTCTGGAGGTGCTCGTGACCGCGATGCAGGGGGTTTGCGGTCTGGAACGCGACCACGGTGCTCCAGCCGCGCTCTTCATGGAAGAGTCTCCAGGCGTCCTTCGGCTCGAGACGGTACTTCTCGAACGGGCCCCAGTGCGTCTTCTCGAGGAGGTCGATCGGCCCCGCGAGGGCCGTGTCGCCCAGCCGCCTGAAGATGGAGTCCACGCCGGGATGCCGTCTCTCCACGGTGCCGAAGAGCTTGCGGGCGCGCTCGGTCTTGTCGAAGCCGTACTTCTCCTGAACGTGCAGGATGGCGATGGGGACGCCGGAGGGATCGATGAGCGCCAGGGCCTCCCCCTCGCGCACGCGATCGACCACGCCACGAGCCGCGTCGTCGCCGGGGGCCAGCGTCGGCGGCAGGGTCCAGGGCGTTCCGTCGGCCAGCCGCCCGCGGTCGAGGATCGACGCGTAGTCGCCGCTCCCCGGATACCCTTCGAGCGGGCTCAGGACCCCGGTCGCTATCATTTCGACCGTCACCACCTGGTCGAGCGTCAGGGTCAGCTTCGGAAGACGGGCCGCGAGGTTCTTGGCCTTGTCCCGCAGGGCACCCGCGAGCACGCGATCGACCAGCTTCCCGCCCACCGGGGTCGGCCCGGACCGGGCCTTCGTCAGAACACCTTTCTCTTCCTGCATGACTCTTCCACTCTCCTCAACATGAAAAAACCCTTCCCGGTCTCCCGGAAAGGGTTTGGCATATCGTCTGATGACCCGCCTCTGCCGACCTACCTCCCGGAAACCACACGCCCGCCGCTGCGACAACAGCGACATGGCTCAGGGGCCATGGAACGAGGACGGACCGGCCGCTTCAGCATGGGAACGTTCAGGCTCCTCATCGGAAGCCCGAACTATACGGCGAGAGACCTCTCCTGTCAACGCGTCAGCGCAGCTCCTGGAAGAGCGCGGGGTCGTCGGTCATCAGGCCGTCGCCGCCGAGCGCCAGCAGACGGCGCATGAGCCGCAGATCGTTGACCGTCCAGAAGACCACCACAAGACCAAGCCGGCGCGAGAGCCGGATGCGGCGCGGCCCGGCCAGGCGGACGTGCGGATGGACCGAGAACAGACCTACACGCCGGTGCATGGCGCGGAGTCCACGGAGCGAGCGCGAAACGAGGAACCCGAGCCGGATGCGCTCCATGGCGGCGCGGGCCTGCCGGAGGGCCCGGGGCGAGAAGGAGGAGACGACCAGGAGGTCGTTGAACCGCGTGCGCGCCACCGCCCGCGCCACCGCGCGCGCCACGGCATCCGGGGCGGCCGGCGCTCCGCGCGCGGTCCTTCCGCGGGCCGGCGGGTCCTTGATCTCGATGTTCATGCCGCAGCGGCCCCGCGCGTATTCGAGGGATTCCTCCAGAGTCGGGATCCGCTCGCCGCGAAAGCGGGACGAGAACCACGCCCCTGCATCCAGGCGGCGCAGATCCTTCAGCGTCATCCTCCCCACGTCTCCGCGACCGTTGGTGGTGCGATCGACGGTGCCGTCGTGGATCACGACCGGCACGCCGTCGGCGGTCAGATGGACGTCCAGCTCGATGGCGTTGGCGCCGAGCCGCACGGCTTCGGCGAAGGCCGCGAGCGTGTTCTCCGGGGCGCGCGCCGAGGCGCCCCGGTGGGCGATGCGCAGCGGGCGGCGCAGCGGGGCCGCGGCCGGAGCGGCGGGGGCCGTGCGCGCCGAAGGGCCCATCAGGAGACCGCGGCTTCGCTCGCGGCCTTATCGTCGCGCTTCCGGTCGTGCGCGCTGAGCAGGCGCTTGCGCAGCCGGACGGTTTTCGGCGTGACTTCGACCAGCTCGTTGTCGCCGAGAAACTCGATGCAGTCCTCGAGCGACATGTCGCGGGACGGTGCCAGGCGGATGGTGTCATCCGAGGTCGAGGCGCGCATGTTCGTCAGGTGCTTCTTCTTGCAGGGGTTCACGACCAGGTCGTTCTCGCGCGAATGCTCGCCGACGATCATCCCTTCGTAGACCGGCACGCCGGGGCCCGTGAACAGGGTGCCGCGGTCTTCGAGGTTGTGCAGCGCGAAGGTCACCGTCGTCCCCGGCTCCTTGACGACCAGGGCGCCCCGGGTGCGCGACGGGATGTCGCCCCGGTGCGGTCCGTACTCATGGAACACGTGCGACATGATGCCGGTGCCCCGCGTCTCGGTGAGAAACTCCCGGCGGAAGCCGAGCAGCCCCCGGGCCGGAACCGTGAACTCGAGTCGGACGCGACCCGTCCCCGCCCCGGTCATGTCCGCGAGCTCGGCGCGGCGCGCGCCCAGCATCTCCATCACGCGCCCCTTGTAGGCCTCTTCCAGGTCGAGCACGAGATATTCGATCGGCTCGAGCGGACGCCCGGCGGCGTCCCGGCGCAGGATGACCCGGGGCCGCGACAGCTGGAACTCGTACCCTTCGCGGCGCATGGTCTCGGCGACGATCGCCAGGTGCAGCTCGCCCCGCCCCGAGACCGTGAACGTGTCGGAGGAAGCGGTTTCCTCCACCCGCAGCGCCACGTTGGCGCGCGCCTCGCGCAGCAGGCGCTCGCGCAGGTGGCGCGACGTGACGAAACGGCCGTCCTGTCCGGCGAACGGCGAATCGTTCACCATGAACTCCATCGAGATGGTCGGCTCGTCGATTCGGATGGGCGGCAGCGCGTCGGGAGCGGCCGGATCGGCGATCGTCTCGCCGATCTGGATCTCGGGAATGCCGGCCATCGCCACGATTTCGCCCGCGGCAGCCTCCTCGACCCCGGTGCGCTTCAGCCCCTCGAACGTCTCGAGCCGCGTGACTTTCCAGTTCTCCACTTTCCCGTCCAGCTTCAGCAGGGCGATCGGGTCGCCGATCTTAATCCGGCCGCGGGTGATGCGGCCGATGGCGATGCGTCCGACGTAATCGTTGTAGTCGAGGGTGGCGATCTGCAGCTGCAGGGGAGAGTCGGCGTTCCCCGGCGGCCCCGGCACCCTGTCGATGATGACGTCGAGCAGAGGGAAGATGTTGCTGTCGGCGTGCTCCAGCTCGCGCCGTGCGTACCCGAGCTTGGCGGACGTGTAGACATGCGGGAAGTCGAGCTGCTCGTCCGCGGCGCCCAGGTTGATCATCAGCTGGAAGACCTCGTCCAGGACCTGGTGGGGCCGCGCGTCCGGGCGGTCAATCTTGTTGATGACGACGATCGGACGCATGCCGAGCTCGAGCGCCTTCTTGAGGACGAAGCGGGTCTGCGGCAGCGGGCCCTCGGCGGCGTCGACCAGAAGGAGGGCGCAGTCCACCATCCCGAGTATGCGCTCGACCTCGCCTCCGAAATCGGCATGACCGGGAGTGTCCACGATGTTGATCTTCACTCCGCGGTGACGGATCGATGTGTTCTTCGCCAGGATGGTGATGCCGCGCTCGCGCTCCAGGTCGTTGCTGTCCATGACGCGCTCGACGATGCGCTCGTTGGCGCGGAACGTCCCGGTCTGCTGCAGCAGACGGTCCACGAGCGTGGTCTTGCCGTGGTCGACGTGCGCGATGATGGCTATGTTGCGGATGTCGCCCCGCCGGGCGTGTCCGGGCACGGTGCTCCTCTCTTGAGACGGTGGATTATATCCCGTCGCGCGTGCGGCTCACTCGATCGTGAACTTGGGTCTTGGCGTCGCCTGGCGGACCAGAGCGCGGGTGACCGGCGGGCGCCCCGTCTTCTTTTCCATGAGAAGCTCGCGCGTGGCGTTCTTGAGGAAGTACAGCTCGACGATCGAAAGCCCCATGAACATCTTCTCGATGTCGCGGTTCTGGTAGACGTGGCGCCGGAGAGGCGGGCCGGGCTGCCTGTCGCACGCCACCCTCCCCTCGTCGAGGATACGGTAGCGCCGGGGCGTCTCGGGACCCTCGGGCCGCCGCGCATGGAAATAGCCCAGCAGAAGGCCGCCTGGCTTGAGAATCCGGCGCGCCTCGGCGGCGAGGAGGGTCATCGCGCCGGGATCGTAGTAGTTGAAGATGTCCCAGGCGACCAGGGCATCGAAGGTCTCGTCCGGGTAGGCGAACCGGGTGGGCAGGAGGTCGTTCTTCGCGGCGAACGACGCCGGCTGGCGGGGGCGCTGACGATTCTGCTCCAGGCCCCCCCCCGCGCGCGACGCCTGGCTCGCGAACGTGCGCGGCGGAAGGATGATGCGGCGCGAGGGGCGCGCGCCCGGGCGAAGGACCGCCGTGCCTGCGTCCGCCGCGACGCCAGCGGGACGCCGGGCCTCGCCCGAAGCCTGGCGGGGGGGAATCGGGACAGCGATCGAATCCCCCCGGCCGGTCGAGGCCGGCGGGACCGGCGCATCGGTTGCAGCGACGATTCCGCCGGGTGCCTCCCGATCGTTCGAGGCCGCTGGGGCCCGAACCGTGCCGTCGCCGCCCGCTCCGGATGGCGGGTCGCCCGGCTCCTCGGTTTCGAGGGCGAGCAGCAGATCTTCGACCTGCACCCTGCAGCCGCGCTGCGCGAAAAACTCGATGTTGGATCCGGAGAGCCGTCCGAGATCGAGGAGACGCGGCTTCTCGGCGTGCAGCAGTCGCTTCAGGAATTTGGTGAGGATGTGCGTGACGACGATCGAGCCGTCTCCGCGCTCGATCGGCGTGGCGTCCTGCGTGCCGTTCCTGCGAAAGATGTGCAGCATGACTCGCGCCAGGCCCGCCTTCGTCCCGGAGGGCTCCTCCGGGACGGAGGCGGAGGCACCTGCCACTACAGGCGCGTGCCCTGGGTCTTGGCGTCGTCCTTCATTTCGGGTATACGGCGCACTTCCTCGGACTTGGACGGGCCCGACGTCTTGCGGGCCGCCTCGCTGCTGCGCTCCATGTCGACGCTGCCCTTGAAGTGGGCGCCGTCCGCGATGGTGATCCGCGGCGAGATGATGTCGCCGTTCAGCCGGCCGGTCGGGGCGATCTCGACCCGCTCCTTGGCATAGGCGTTGCCCTGTACGTCGCCCGCGATGACGATGGTGTTGGCGTGCAGGTCGGCCTTGATCTTGCCGTTCGGCCCGATCGTCAGGTTGTGATCCCGCAGCTCGATCTTTCCTTCGACCCGGCCGTCGATCGTCAGGTCTTCATCTCCCTGCAACTCGCCCTTAATCTGGATCGAGGGTCCGATATTCACGATACGGCCTCCCTTCGAAGGTTCGGAGGAATAGACGGGATGAACTGGTGCCTCGTTCGGGCGACCGCTGGCGTCTCTCTTATCCCACATGGAGACCTCCCTGAAAGACCCGGTGGATTCCGGGTGGCTCGTTGTTCCCCGCTCGACAGAATGCCCCTACTCTCTGGAGGAGAAGCAGGAGCCTGTCCGGCGCCGGGAAAATCACCGGCGTCTGCGGGGAGGAATGTGGGAGCCCACGCTCCCCACGGGATCACTCGGAACCGATCGTCGCTTCGAAGACGAGGACTGTAACACACGGTCCCGGGAGCGTCAAGGCAACTAGGAGCGCTCCTAGGCCTTGTGTGATCCGTCCCGCCCAATATATATATGCCGCCACGCGGAGAGGCAAGTTTTTGACAGGAGGCCGGCCGGATGTGTGTGATTTCCAGGACGATCGCGACGTGCTGGGTCATCCTCCTGGTCACGATACCACCCGTCACGGCCGCCCCGGGACCCAAGACGGCCGCCGATCCGCTCCTGCCGTACCTGCAGGGGGATGATTCTCAATCGCGCGCGCAGGTCCTGACCCTGCTCAAGGACGAGGGGCGCCCTCCCTGCCAGGCGCTTGGCGCCTATGCGTCGAGTCCCAAGAGTCGGGTGCGGGAGAGTGCGGTCCGGGTCATGGACGCCGCCGCCTGCTCGGATTTCCAGGCGTACAGCGGCTACATCCTCGACAGCGCAGCGGGGGTCGTCGACGCCTTGATCGACGCAGCCCGGCGCAGATTGATGGCGGACGCCGTGCCGTTTCTGCTCGGCTGCCTCTCGGATCGCCGACGCATCGTCACGGGGGAGGGGGCCTGGTCGATCAGTGAAAGGGCCGATCGGGCCCTCATGGTCATCACCTGCCAGTCGTTTCACTACGACGTCACGGCCTCGCGCGAGGATCAGCGGGACGCCATCACGCGCTGGCGACAATGGTTCCTGGCGAGACGGCAGCTGCCGCGGGACGAGTGGGTGCAGGAAGGGATCCAACGGGGACGGGATTATGCCGGAAGGGACCACGGCCCGCACCGGCTCGAAGGGCTGCGCCTTCTGGCGCTCATCGGGCCCCGGGCGCTACCCGCGCTGCGCGAGGCGCTGGCGCGCCGGCCCACGGACCTGACGGCGGAGGTCGTCTGCCTGCCCGACGAGCCGCCTCGTCCCGGTGACATCATCCCGTGCGCCCTCGTCGTGCGCAACGCGTCGAAAGGCTCCCTGGCGATCGCCCCGCCGCCCGAGGGCCCCCTGGTGCGCCTGTCACCGACCGCCCCGGCGCACGACGAGGTTCCGCCGGCACGCGGCTCCGTCCCGGCGGGCGGGGACATCATGGAGACTCTCGACGTGTTCGCCGATCGCCTGGTCGATCTGGCACCGGGTGAAATCCGGCGTTTCGAATTCAATGCCGGGCCTGTGCTGTTCGCGGGCCGCTACCGGCTGCATGTCACACTCGACGATCTGGCAGCCCGGCTGCCGGACCCCTCGAAGACGGGGACCGCCCCCCGGACCGGCGCGACTCCCACGGGGATCGAGGCGGAGACGATCGTGCGGTTCGAGCAGTGAAAAGCGGCGCGCCCATTGCTCAAATCCCAACATCTCCCGGAGCCAACGAACGCTGATTCATCCCAATATATGGTCCACCTCGAATGGACTCCGCCGGGGTAAAAAATGACTTGTTATTTTTCGCTTGACAATTACAGATTTGAAGGTAGTTTCATGTTGTAATAGCAAGAGGATCATGGCTCGGCAGGCTTTAAAACGGTCGCTGATTCTTCAGGGCCTTTCCGGTTAGCGGCGAGCCAGAGAGTGTTCTGACAGCGACCGACCTTTGCTCCCTCCCGCGGGCGGAAGTCTTGGGTGCCCGCGCAGGGGCGGTGGCCCGGAAGACCGGTCACCGCCCCTCTTTTCATGCCTCCGATCGATTGGCTTCCTTCGATTCAGGACGATCCGGTGACGTCGCCGACAACCCCGCGAGGAAACGGCGATCCAGGAGGTGCCCGGTCCTGATATTGGAGAGGGCCCGCAGGAGCGACGACTTGATCCCGGCATGCTCCGATTCGAGGCGGTGGAGCAGGTTCTTCATCTGTTTTCGCTTGAGCGAGTTGTCGCCGCAGGCCGGGCAGGCGCAGCAGATGACCGGGAAGCCGATCTCGGCGACGAAGCGCACGATCTCGTCCTCCCAGACGTAGCAGAGCGGCCGGATGACGATGTTCCGGCCGTCGCGCGCCTTCAGGATGGGGGGCATGGAGCAGATCTCGCCGTTGAAGAACTGGCTCATCAGGAGGGTCTCGAGCAGGTCGTCGGCGTGGTGCCCGAGGGCAATCTTGTTGCAGCCAAGCTCGGGGGCGAGGCGGTACAGCACGCCACGCCTCAGCCTCGCGCACATGGAGCAGTGGGTGTCGCCGAGCGGCATGGTGTCGTCGATCACCTCGGCGATGTTGGTCCGCTCGATGCGGTACTCGAGACCCTTCTCCCGGAAGTAGCGTTCGAGGACATCCGTCTTGAATCCACGATAGCCCTGGTCGACGGTCACCGCCACCAGCTCGAACGCGACGGGCGCGCGGCGCCGCAGGTGCTCGAGGAGGTGCAGCATGGCGTACGAGTCCTTGCCGCCGGACATGGCGCACAGGATCCGGTCGCCGTTCTCGATCAGGCGGAAGTCCTGGATCGCCCTGCCTACGCGGCGGGCCAGAGGCTTCAGCAGGCTGCGCGGCTCGGGCGCGGACGCGGCGCCGCGGCGGCGCTGCGGCAGCTCGATCTGCAGGAGGGTCGACACGTCATTCTCCGAGGCTCGAACTTGGAGCGCCATTCTACCGCCTCCGCCGACTTTGGGGTCCTCCATTCATTGACAACCCGTAGTGCATTTGCTATAAGCGCGCCAATTGCTGTTCCTAGATAAAAGACCGTTTTGTGCACCGGGGGTTCTCAGGAGGTGGGGTAATGAACAAGGCGGAACTGACGGCCCGGGTGGCTCGGGACACCAAGATGACGAAGGTCCATGCGGCGCGCGTCATCGATTCTCTCCTGGAGCACATCACCAGGACACTCAAGAGAGGGGAGCGGACCAGCCTGGTGGGCTTCGGGACCTTCACGATCGCGAAGCGCAAGGCCCGCACCGGCAGAAACCCGCAGACCGGTTCCCCGATCCAGATACCGGCCCGGCGGGTGGTGCGCTTCACGTCGGGCAAGATGATGAAGTCGGAGATTCGTTAGGAGCCTGTCCTTCCGATCGATTCGATTCCCGGAGTCCGGCCGGTGGCGTGATATCTTCGCGTCATGAGACTCGGCCTCCGGGCCCGCATCACCGCACTGCTCCTGGTTCTCAGCATCGCCCCGCCGGGGGCGGTCGTCTGGTTCATTCGCGAACGGGTCATGGCCCTCGTGCGCGCGGAGGACGTGCGCCGCATCGAGGACGCGCTCGCCGAGTTCGGCGCCGCGATCCAGCGTGAAGGGGAAGACGCGACCCAGGCGCTGGCCACGGCCGGAAGCCTCCTGGAGGACGATCCCCGGTACCGCGCAGCACCCGCGACGAGGCCCGGCCGCGGCGCCCCGGTGGTCTTCTTCTTCCCGGGGCTCGCCGATGTCGCCCCGCGACTGATGGACGAGGTCGGTCTCGACTGCCTCTCGATCCTCGACGCGACGGGCGTCGTCGTCTCCTCCGGCCACGCGCCGGCCAGCGTCGGCCGCATCGAGCGGGACAAGCTCCTTCTGTCCGTCACGGGCTCGTCGTTTCTCGAAGAGAACATCACTCCCGGCATCGGACGAGTCCTGACGCTGCAGTCCCGGCGGACGATCGAGTTCCCCGGCGGCACGCTCCACCTGGTCGGCGGACGGTTCCTCGACTCGACCCTCCTCCGGCGGCTGTCACCGGCGGGGACGGTGCAGGCCGTCCTCCTGGATCGCGACGGGACCATCCTGACCGCCTCGGACCCCAAGAACCCGCTGCCGGTTCCTGCGGGCTGGAGCCCCGGCTCGCTCGACGGCGGCGGGATGCGGGTCCGGGGGGTTCCGCACATCGTCCGGACGATCCGCCTGCACGATCAGAAGGGAGAGGACGTCGGCACGCTACTGGCCGCCGTGTCGCAGGAGAGGCTCCAGGCACTGTCGTCATCCCTGTCCCTCGTGGCGCTCGTCGTGGTCGTGACCGGTGCCCTGGGCTCGCTCGTCGTGGCCCTCGTGCTGGCGCGCGGGGTCACCGGCCCGCTGCGCAGGCTCGAGGAGATGACGGGTCGCATCGCGGAGGAACGCTACGAGCCGCTCGAGGACGCCGAGGGACCGGGCGAAGTCGGGGCGCTCGTCGCCTCGTTCAACCGGATGGCCAGGAGCCTCGCCGACAGCCGCGAGCGGCTGCGTCAGACCGAGCGGCTGGCGGCGGCCGAGGAGGTGGCCCGGCGCGTGGCGCACGAGATCAAGAACCCGCTGTCCCCCATCCTCCTGACGCTCGAGGGGCTGGTCAGGACGCGCCGCCTGCGGCCGGGAGAGTTCGATGCCGCTTTCGACGAGGCGGTGCGCACCATCCAGGAGGAGATCCACAGGATGCGCGGCATTCTGGAGGACTTCGGGCGCTTCGGCCGGCTGCCCCTGCCACATCCGCGTCCGGCCGATCTGAACGATCTGGTCCGGGGCGTGCTGCGTCTCTATTCCGAGAACAGCGCCGGTGCCGGAATTGCCGCCGATCTGGATCCCGCCCTGGGCGCCGTCCTGATCGATCCCGATCGCATGAGCGAGGTGATCAACAATCTCCTGGTGAACGCCGTGCAGGCGCTTCAGGAGACGGGTGGCACCGTGACCGTGATCACGAAGGCCCTCGAGGACGGCGCCGAGCTGCGCGTCCGCGACACCGGCCCCGGGATGAGCGAGGCGGTCCTGCGACGTCTGTTCGAGCCGTACGTCTCGACCCGTCCCGGTGGCGGCGGGCTGGGGCTCGCCATCGCGCGGCGCATCGTCCTCGACCATGGCGGCCGCATCGAGGCGGGGAACCGCCCGGAGGGGGGCGCGGAGGTCCGCGTCTTCATTCCCTCGGCCACGGCGCCGCCCGCGGGGCCGGCGGGGCGTGGTGCCGAGGTCGTCACTCCGGGCTCGAAGGAGGAGGCATGGGGACCGTCCTGATCGCCGACGACGAGAAGAACATCCGCGCCTCCGTGCAGCGCCTGTTCGACCTGGAGGGGCACCGCGTCCTCGCGGCGGCGGACGGGGAGGAGGCGATCCTCCTCCTGCGCCGCGACGACGTCGATCTGGTCATCCTCGATCTGCAGATGCCGAAGAGGGACGGGTTCTCGGTCCTCGAGGACATGAAGAACGCCGGACTGGACGCGCCGGTGATCGTGCTCACCGGCCACGGAAGCATCGAGAAGGCTGTCCTCGCGGTCAAGCAGGGGGCGCACGATTTCATCGAGAAGCCGCCCGATCCCGAGCGCCTGATGCTGAGCGCGCGCAACGCCCTGGCCCTCGGTCGCCTGCGCCGCGAGAACCGCGAGCTGCGCGGCGTCCTGGCGGAGCGCAACCCGCTGGTCGGAGAGTCTCCCGCGATGCGGGCCCTGCGCGGCGAGATCACGCGTGCGGCGGGGAGCCAGAGCCCGGTGCTGGTCACGGGCGAGAACGGCACGGGCAAGGAGCTGGTGGCGCGCGCGGTCCACGAGGCCTCGGCGCGCCGCGAGGGTCCGTTCGTCGCGGTGAACTGCGCCGCGCTTCCGGCCGAGCTGTTCGAAAGCGAGCTGTTCGGGCACGAGAAGGGAGCGTTCACGGGCGCGCTCCGCCGGCAGATCGGACGGTTCGAAAGGGCCCAGGGGGGGACTCTGTTCCTGGATGAGATCGGCGAGATCGCCGCGACGCTCCAGGCGAAGCTCCTGCGCGCCCTCGACACCATGACCATCGAGCGCCTGGGAGGGGAGCGCCCCCTGCGCGTCGACGCGCGCGTCGTGGCCGCGACTAACCGCGACCTGCGCGCCGCGATGGCGGCGGGCTCGTTCCGCCAGGACCTTTACTACCGGCTCGCCGTCCTGCCGATCGCCGTGCCGCCCCTGCGCGACCGGCGCGAGGATCTGCCGGCCCTGGCGTCCCACTTCCTCGACCTGGCCCGGCGCGAAGGGGCGACTCGCGCCCGCCGGTTCTCGGACGGTGCGCTCGGCCTGCTCGTCGCCCACGACTACCCGGGGAACGTGCGTGAGCTGCGCAACCTCGTCGAGCGTCTGGCCCTGCTTGCGGCGGGGGAGACGATCGTCGAGGACGAGGCGCGCGCCGTCCTGCCACCACCCGCTCCGGGGTCGTCCCGTACTCCGGAGCCGGCGGCGCGTCCCGCGCCCGCCCCCGTGACGCCGACGCTCCGCCAGATTCTCGAAGATGCCGAGCGGGCCGCACTCAGGACCGCGCTCGAGCGCAACCGGTGGCAGATGGCCAGGACCGCCCGTGAGCTCGGCCTCGAGCGCAGCCACCTCTACAAGAAGTTGAAGGCTCTCGGCATCACGATTCCGCCCGATTAACGGCAACCCCCGCGTGTCCGCCCCTCCACGACGTGTGTGCGCCCGGCCGCAGGCTGTCGTCGGCGGGACACCCCCGGAGCGCTCCGCCGACGGGCCGCGGGCGTCGCGCGCCCTCGGGTCCGCGCCTGCAAGTCTCCGTATCTGACGCCGTTGCCGGGATCCGCCCGGCCCTCCGCGAGCGCCTGGCACCGGTCTCGCTATGCGTGGCCGGCAAGGAGGAACCACCATGAGCACAAGCAGGACTGGACAATGGATCGTGGGTTGTTGCGGCGCGGCGATCGTCGTCGCGGCCGCGGGAGTCGTCATCGTCGGCGTGCAGTCGAAGGATCGCAATGCCGGGCACGGAGGGAGCGCGTCCGAGCTCGTGCCGGCGAAGTTCGGACCGGCCGAGCCGGGCGTTCCGGTGAATCCCTCGTCGCAGGAAGGGACGGCGGGGGGCACCCTCGGCCCGGTGCCGATCACGGGAACGGAGGGTCGGTTGCCGGGCGGCGTCACGGAGAACCTGGTGCTGCAGAAGGGTGAAACCTTCTACGGCAAGGGTGAGGGGTTCTTCAAGGACGGTGACTACGCGTCCGCCACTCGTTATCTCCGCGCGGAGGTGGACGGGCACCCGGATCGGTTCTATCCCGCCTACCTGCTCGGACTGTCTCTCTGGAAGGAAGGGAAGCTCGACGAGGCGATCACGTCGCTGACGTCCGCGGCGTCGCTCGACTCGGGCTCGGTCAAGGCCCGTGTCAACCTGGGCCGCGTGCTGAACGACGCCGGCTCGTACGAGGAGGCGCTCGAGGTCGCCGACGAGGCGATCGCTCTCGATCCGGAGAGCTCCCCGGCTCACAACGTGCGCGGTCGGGCCCTCCTGAACCTCGGCCGCAAGGACGAAGGGGTCGAGGCGTTCAAGACCGCCGTCGAGAAGGACGCCGCGAACGCCTACGCGCAGAACAACCTCGGGTACGCCCTCATCGGCCAGGGACGCTTCTCCGAGGCCGTGCCTTATCTGGAGGAAGCGGTGCGCCTCGACCCGGCGGTCGGCTTCTTCCAGAACAATCTTGGCATGGCTTACGAGCGCACGGGACAGACCGACAAGGCGAAGGAGGCGTATGGAAAGGCCGTGAAAGCGGGCGGATCGGACCACGCCGGGCCGAACCTGGCGCGCCTGGGCGGAACGGTCGACGACGAAAACATCACGGAGGGCGGGCAAGAATCGTCGAACTGATCGAGCGCGCCGGGGCTTGCTTGACGGACGCGGGCGCCTATATTAGCCTTGCGCTCGCGGTTGGAATGAAACGAACGAGGGGGTGGCGACAGGCGCCACCCCCCGATTTCTGCAGAGGGGTGGCGGTCTTATGGACATGTTCTTCCTGTTCGCGGTGATTTTCCTGTGCGTGATGTTCGGTCTGGGTGTCGGAGCCCTGGCGCTGTCGCTCCTGTTCAAGCTGATCCTCAAGATCTCGGCACGAGCATCGTCCGTGGCCGTTGCCGCCGCGACTGCGCCGTCCACCGCGCCGCGCGGATAGTCCCCGCCGTTTCCATTCCGTCATTGCGAATTTGAAAAGGGATGCGGGTCGCCAGTCGACCCGCTAACCGCCCTGGACGGCCGGCACGACCGAGGGTTTGCGCGCCCCCTGTCCCAGAAGGACGTAGAACAGGTTGTCCTGGAAGCCGCGGTTGGCCGGCAGGAGACCGTGGGTCGCGCAGAAGAAGAACGTCGACGCCGTCGATGAGGGGGGCGGCGCCGGGAACAGCCCCACGAGCGAGTCGGCCGTCACGGTTCCGTCGCCGGGGGCCAGCATGAGCCTCTCCAGCTCCCGGGCGTTACGGAACGGTTCCGTCCCGTCGTTGAACAGGATCTCGACTCCCTCCGCAGCCGGGCTCAGGACCACGCGATCGAGCGTCGGAATGCAGTCGGACCCGAACAGATGGATGGGCACCACGGGGGCGTCGCCGGGGGCATCCTTGCGGAGGGCCGCGTGGAAGGCATGGGCGCGGTCGAGCGCGGCCTGCAGGAAGCGCTCCGCATGCGGAGGCGGGGCCTCGCCGCTCTCGGCGCCCCTGCGGCTCCAGATCGCCCAGCGGTTCTCGACCCAGGTCCGCGCGTCATAGAGATCCACCGCCACCTGGTTTCCCTGCATGTCCAGAAAATGCCCGGTCGGGTCGTCCGGCAGGAGCTGGTACACCGACGGCATGCTGAAGATCTCGCGCGGCGACATGGTGCGCGCGAACCCGTTGTTCAGGATCCGGAAGGCCGACATGGTGCCACGGTGCGGCGTGCCGATGGTCACGATCCGGCCGATGTCGGCGGCACCGGCATAGGTGACCGGGGCCGCGCCGGCGTGCTCGAGCACGTCCACCGTGCCGTACTTCAGATAGTACTCCGCCAGGAACCCGCCCATGCTGTGGGCGACGATGTCGAACCGCAGACCGGGGGACCGCAGCCGCGTCTTGATCCTGTGGATCGCCCGTCCCAGGCCGATGGCCGACTCGACGTTGTCGCGCCGCCAGTCGTAGTAATAGATGTACGCCGTGTCGCCTGCCTTCGGGTTGTTGATGTCCCCGAGCTGGTATCCCCCCACCTCCCTCAGGGCCTGCAGGATGGCGCCGTAGAACTTGACGCCGAGCACCGACTCGCAGATCGCGTACGGCACGAGGTCGTCGCGGTTCTCGCTCAACGGCAGGCGATCGATCGGCAGGGCCAGGTCGTCCGGCTTTCCCCGACGGATGGCGTTCACGACGCGGCCCCACACCGATTGCTGCGTATGGACGTTCTTCATCTTGCTGCCGAGGAACCCGTGGATGAGGATGACCGGGTTGCGCGGCAGGGCGGCGGCATCCTGGTGGATGCGCGTCATGTCGTAACGCCGGAAGGTGAGGCAGGCGGACAGGAGCGCGGCCAGGACCGCCGCCAGGAGTGCGGTGGCGGCCCTTGGACACGGGCGTTGTAACGACGGAGTCGACTTCATGACGCTCCTCGCGGTGCGACCGGGACCGGCCTTCGTCAATATAGGTTGCGGCAGGGCGCCCGGCCATCGCGCCGCGTGGAATGCAGGGGCTCGAACTCCGCGCGCTCGCGCGGGGCGTGCGACTAGCGGTCGCTCCCGGACGGAGCAGGGGACTCGAGAGGGTCCTCCAGCGGGGCTTTCCCGGAGTACCGGAGCATCTGGGTGGTGAAGTCGGATGTGTACTCGACGCGCGCGTCCACGACATTTCCCAGGACGTCGCGGACCGGCACCACGTCCGGCATGACGAACGCGACGTAGGACGGGATCGAGGCCCGCTCCGCCCGGGCCACGACTTCGTCGCGCAGGACCGGGTCGAAGCGGACGGCGTAGCGCTCGGTCAGGGCGCGGGCAGCCTCGTAGTCCCCCTCCCCCTTGATGCGCTGCAGGGCTTTCAGGAGATCGGCCACCCCCGCGCGCATCGCGGCCATGTCATTGACTCGGTAGAAGGTCTTGCCGTCGCGCTTCACCGTCTCGACTGCATGCGTGGTCTCGCGTATGTACGAGACGATGAGGTGCGTGGCGCGCATGTGGTCGTCCTCGAGGACGTCCCCCTGGCGGACCCGTCTCAGGTTGTAGAGGTCGTCTGTGACGTAGTCCCTGTAGGCCGCCTCGGCCGCCTCCGGGGAGGGCAGGGCGCCGATCTCGATCAGCTTGGGATCGAAGAAGTTGTAGAGGGCGATGAGCTCCGCACGCGCTTCCTCCAGGGCCGAGTAGTACTCCCGCAGGTGCTCGCGCGGATCCCCCTTCAGCCCCGCGGAGACCTTGCCGGAGGCATGCCCCAGCACCTCGTGCATCGTCGTTTGCAGCAGGTCGACCACGGAGCCGTACTTCATCTCCAGCGCGCGGTCCTCCGGCAGGAAAAACTCCTCGACCACGCGGGCGTGGGAGGCCCGGCTGTGCGCGTCCATCACGTTGACCAGCGACACGCTCTTGTTGCCGTAGCGCTCGCGGATGTCCTCTTCGTTCGGCAGGTTGACGCCGATCGGCGGCATCGGACCGGAGTCGCCCGCGGCGTGGAGGACTTTGACGGCGTTGGCGATCGGGATGTTGAACCCTTTGCGCTTGTAGGCCTCGTCCCACGGTGCCCTGTCCTCGAAGTGCTGGGCCAGGTTGGCGAGGTCCTTCTGCAGGCGGGTGGTCCGGCGGTCGACGAAGTGGACGATCCCCTCGAACGCCCCCTTCTGGCCGCGCGGGTCCTTGTACGTCTCGATGAAACCCAGGATCGCGTCCACCGGCGTCTCGTGCTTCACCCAGGCGATGTTGTAGGCGCGGAACGCCGCGGGGTCGCCGGTCGCGAAGTAGTCGATCAGGTGGCCCAGGATCTCCCCCTGCGCCTCGTCGGCGAAGGGCCGCGCCTTCTCGAGGAAACCGACCATGACCTTCAATTCCTTGGCGTAGCGTCCCGGGGGGATGTCGCCGCGCCCGGCCCGATAGACCTCCTCGATGACCTTGCCGTCCTTCTTCACCAGGCGCGAGTTCAGGGGGTGGGTTTCCTGGAATCCCTTCAGGTCGGCGAGGCTCACGCCGTCCTGGAAGTTGACGCTGCTGCAGGTCAGGATGTCGCCGCCGGGAGGGGGTGACTTGCAGGTGGAGAGCGGGTCGACGCGTGGATCGAAGAGGGCGGGCCGCAGGCGGTCGAGCTTCTGCTGGAGCGTCTCCCGGAACGCCAGCTTGATCTTTGCGCCGGCCCGCTGAGCCTGCCCGGCCGCGGTCTGCAGATCCTCGAAGGTGAATTCCGGGACGAACTTCTGCCGGGTCCGGTCGTTGTGGTTCCCGTTGTTGATCCAGAAGAGCTTGAGGTAGAGCAGGAGCCGCTCGCGGAACTTCGGGTCGATTGCCTGGGGATGGATCAGGATCTCCTCCAGGAGATCCCGGATCTCCAGGACGTCACGCCCCATCTGGTCGTAGAAGATGTCGCGGCCGGCGAGGGCCGCGCGGTACAGGTAGAACGCCAGGGCCCGGTCGTTCTTCGACAGCTCCTCGAATCCGTCCGCGTACACGCGCGACACGGCGTATTCGCCGACGGTCTCGAGGAGATAAGGGCGCGTGTCGGTCGTGCTCGAAGGGGGCATCGATCCCGTCCCGGCGCCGCCGCAGGCGGCCACAAGGAAGGCCAGCGCCAGAGAGCAGGCCTCGAGCCGGGCCATCCTTGGGGTTCGCGGTGTCATGTCCATGCCGCACCGCGGGTCCGCGGCGACGAGAGCCCCGGGCGCAGCGCGTCATTATATATAGGCCGCCCGGTCCGTTGACACACCCCGGGGTGTGAGGTACAGTCCGCCGAAATTCGGAAAGTCCGGAAACCACGCAGTCTCGACGAGAGGAGAGATTCGGCATGGCAACCGAGACCCGGTCGGCCGCCTCCAAAGCGTCCGCGGCGAAGGCTTTCAAGCCGTTCGTGGCGGACGGAGCGAACGTCGCCGAGTTCACCCCGAAGGCGATCCTCCTGGGTGCCTTCTTCGCCGTCCTGTTCGGCGCCGCCACGGTCTATCTGGCGCTCCGGGCGGGAGTGACGGTGAGCGCCTCCATCCCCATCGCGGTCCTGTCGATCGCCGTCTTCAAGAAGATCGGCTCGACCATCCTGGAGAACAACATCGTCCAGACCATCGGCTCGGCCGGCGAGTCGGTCGCCGCCGGCATCGTCTTCACGGTGACCGGCTTCCTGTTCCTGTCGGCCGGAGCCGGCGGGCTGGGCTTCTTCAAATACTGGCCGATCCTCATGATGGCGCTGGCCGGCGGATTCCTCGGCGTCCTGATGATGATCCCGTTGCGCCGTTCGCTCATCGTCCAGGAGCACGGCAACCTGGTGTACCCCGAAGGGACCGCGTGCGCCGAAGTGCTCGTCGCCGGAGAGAAGGGCGGCGAGATGGCGAAGATGGTCTTCGGGGGACTGTGGGCCGCGATGATCTACAAGGCGTTCAACTCGGTCCTCGGTTTCTTCAAGGAGATCCCTTCCTACGTCACCGGCCGGACCTCGCCGTACCCGAACGCGACGGTCAACTGCGAGATCGTCCCGGAGTACCTGGGGGTGGGATACATCATCGGTCCGAAGATCGCCGGGATCATGGTGTCCGGGAGCATCCTGGGATGGATGGGCCTGACGCCGCTCCTGTCGATGTTCGTGAGCGAGGATCAGCTGCACCAGCAGCTCCGCTCGCTGTCGTTCTCGGACGCCTGGATCGCCTCGCACGGCCTCAACGAGCAGTTCTACAGGGCCTACATCCGCCTCATCGGGGCCGGGGCCGTGGCGGCGGCGGGCATGATGTCCCTCGCCCGGACGCTGCCGACGATCTGGGCCTCGTTCCGCGACAGCGTCAAGAGTCTGCGCAAGGGGACGGGGCCGGCCGCCACGCGGCGGACGGAGAGGGACATCCCGATCAATGTGGTGGCGATCGGCTCGCTCTTCCTGGCGCTCGCGATCTCCTTCATGCCGGGCCTCCCCACTCATTTCCCCAGCAGCCTCCTGGTCGCCGTCCTCATCATCTTCTTCGGCTTCTTCTTCGTCACCGTTTCGTCGCGGATCGTCGGAATCATCGGCACGACGAGCAACCCGATCAGCGGCATGACGATCGCCACGATCATGGGGACGTGCATGCTGTTCCTGGCGGTCGGCTGGTCCGGGATCACCTACCAGACCGCGGCGCTGGTCATCGGCGCCATCGTCAGCACCGCGGCGGCGAACGCCGGCGCGACGTCGCAGGATCTCAAGACCGGCTACCTGGTCGGAGCGACGCCCTACCGGCAGCAGATCGGCTTCATCATCGGGGTGTTCGCCTCGGCGTTCGCCATCGGCGTGACGCTGTTCCTGATGCACAACTCGCCCGCGTTCGGCCCGATCGGCTCGGACAAGCTTCCGGCGCCGCAGGGAACCCTGATGGCGACGCTCATCCAGGGGATCCTCGGCCACAAGCTGCAGTGGGGCTTCGTGTTCGTGGGGGCGGCGCTCGCGGTTTCGGTGCAGGTGATGGGGATCTCGGCGCTGGCCTGGGCGGTGGGGGCCTATCTGCCTCTCTCGACCACGATGCCGATCTTCGTCGGCGGCGCGGTGCGGTTCATCGTGGAGAGGATGACCGGACGAGAGGAGTCCGAGTCGGAAGTCTCGTCCGGGATGCTGTACAGCACCGGCCTGGTCGCGGGCGGATCGGTCGCCGGCGTCCTGATCGCGGGCATGTCGATGATCGAATGGAACAATCACCAGACGAATCTTCTCACGTGGATCCAGGACCACAGCGGTCACTTCGCGGATCGCATGAAGGGGTTTGCGGATCCCGTCGCCGTGATCGTCTTCCTCGGCCTCTGCTACCTGCTGTACGTCAAGTCGCGGCAGAAGCTCGCGGGGATCAAGTCCTGATACCCGACCGACTGGACAGCGGCGCGCCGGCGCCGTCGATGGCCTCCGGCGGCGGGCCGACCGGCCTGCGTCGCGAGCTCGGGCTGTGGGATCTCGTCCTCCTCAACGTCGTCGCTATCGTGGGGCTGCGCTGGTGGCTCACATCGGCCAGCGGCTACGGCTACGCCGCCCTTCCGCTGTGGCTGCTCGCCTTCCTGTGCTTCTTCGTTCCCTCCGGCCTGGCGGTCATTCACCTGACCTCGCGCTATCCCGAGGAAGGGGGGATCTACGCCTGGACCAAGCACGCCTTCGGTGACAACCACGGTTTCATCTCCGGCTGGTGCCTGTGGACCAACAACCTGGTCTATTTCCCGCACCTGCTCATCTTCACGGTCGGAAACCTGGTCTTCATGATGGGAGCGAAGCACAAGGGACTGGAGTCGAGCCCGCCGTTCATGGCGGCCGTTTCGCTGGTGATCTTCTGGATCGTCGTGTGGTTCAACGTGATCGGTCTCAGACGCGCCCGCTGGCTCAACAACCTGGGTGCGTACGGCACCTGGCTCCCGGCAACGCTTCTGATCCTGATGGGCGGCTTCGCGCTCGTGCGCTACGGAGCCGCGACTCCGTTCGAGCCGCGGGCCCTCGTCCCCGTATTCAAATTCGCGACGCTGTCGTTCTTCGCGACCATCTGCTTCGGTTTCTCGGGTCTCGATCTGGGGGCGCTGATGGGCGAGGAGATCATCGAGCCGCGCAAGAACGTGCCGCGCGCCATCCTGATCTCGGGAGTCATCATCACCCTGATCTACGTCCTCGGGACGGCGGCGCTTCTCGTCACGCTGCCCCAGGGCAACATCGGACTTCTGGACGGTGTCGCCGCCGCCATCGCTGTGGTGCAGCAGAAAATGGGGTTCGGGTTCCTGGCGGGATTCATGGCTCTTCTGATCGCGCTCGGCGGCGTGGGCGGCTGCAGCGCCTGGCTCGCGGGCTGCTCGCGCATCCCGTTCGTCGCCGGGATCGACCGCTATCTGCCGCGCGCCTTCGGCCGCCTGCACCCCCGGTACGCCACCCCGCACGTTGCGCTTCTGGTGACCGGAGGGATCTCCAGTCTTTTGATCCTGGTCGGCTTCGTCGGCTTCGATGTCGAGCGGGCCTATGTGTTCCTCGCCGATTTCACGATCGTGGTGTACTTCATTCCCTACTGTTATCTGTTCGCCGCCGTCCTGAAGCTGGCCGGACGGGCCGAGACCACGCCCGGGATCATCCCGATTCCCGGCGGCCGCGCCGGAACCCTTCTGGTCGGAATCGTCGGCTTCGCGACCACGGCGGTCGCGATCGTCCTTGCCCTCGTGCCGCCCGGTGAGATGGACTGGTCCGACTGGCTGTTTTACGAGGGGAAGCTCATCGGGGGATGCGCCGTGCTGCTCGGCTTCGGCTGGCTGCTGTACCGGCGCGGACAGCGGGCCTAGAGATCCGCCCCGCATGGGACGTATTAATATGATGCATGCCCCGAAGACGCGGGCCGTGGGGCCTCACTTCCGTTCGGAGTGACCCAGGTCCTTGTCCGGGGCGATCCGGTCGCGGACGATCTGCTTCAGCTCCTTGATCTCGGGGAATCGTCCCTGCGTCTGGCGGGACCAGATCGTCTCCTCCCCGAGTCGCACGTCGAAAACACCCCCCGTCCCGGGCCTCAGCGCCACGGCGCCGATCTCTCCTTCGAAGGTCGTCAGGATCTCCTGCGCGGTCCAGGCGGCGCGCAGGAGCCAGCGGCATTGCGTGCAGTAGACGATCTCGAGGCACGGGCGGCCGATCGCGGCTTGCGAACCGGCCCGCAGCACCGCCTCGACCAGCTGCGGAAACGGGCAGGCCCGGGTGAACTCCTCCAGGGTCATCCACGAGAAGCGGTCGTGCTCCGGGGACAGGACGACGTCCCCGGTCTCCGAGGCGGCCCGGTAGACCACGACGATCATGCCGTCCGTGTTGCGCTTCGCCTGGTACGACGCGATCGGTCGCGGATCGATCGCCGGCTCCAGGCCGCACTCCTCGCGCGTCTCCCGCAGCGCCGCCTGCAGCGGGTCCTCACCCGGCTCGACGCGGCCGGAGAGAGCCTCCCACGCCCCCGCACCGGCGTCCTTGTCCGGGGCGCGCCGCATCGCGAGCACGCGGCCGCCGCGGAACAGCGCGACCACGACCGCCGCGATGAACCGGGTGGGATCGCTCACGATCCGGCGGGGACCGTGGGCGGCCCGCTGCTGTTGGAGATGTCGGCCGCGACCTTCCAGTCACCTCCAATCCTGGTCCAGACCACGACGTACTTCCCCTGCTCCTCCACCCGGCCGTTCGGCCCGTCCAGGCTCATCGTGTACGTGCCGATCTCGTACGCCATGTCGGCCGCGCGGGCCACGCGCACCGTGATCGGTCCGAAGGTCAGCGATAGACCCGGTGACTTGAAAAACTCGGCCCACGCGGAACGGATCGCCGGCTTCCCCGACGAGACCGCGGCGTTCGGGGCCAGGAAGGCGGCGTCGTCCGCATAGGGCGCCAGCGTTCCGTCCAGGTCCTTCGCGACGATCGCCTCTTCCCACCTCCGGTCGAGCGCGCGGATCGCCGTCTCCTCGGAGTGCGGGTCACGGCGCGCCGTAGCACCAGAAGCGAGGGTGCACGAGAGACATGCGAGGACCATGACGAGCGACCTGCTGCCAAGTGACATCGGGACCTCCTTGTGGGCTCGATGTGAGCCGTCCGTTCAGCCGGCCGTCGCGGCACGGCTCGCGCGTGACTTCGCGGTCGCCGGGCGGCGCAGGCGTCCGGGATCGAGCCATCCGAGAATCGGCGTCGTCATGAACGTGGTGACGAGGGCCATGATGACCATCATCGAGAACAGTGTCGGCGAAATCACCCGCACGTCGAGGCCGACGTTCAGGATCACCAGCTCCATCAGGCCCCGCGTGTTCATCAGGACGCCCAGGGCCGCGGCCTCGCGCCAGGGCAGGCCGGTCAGCCGGGAGGCGAGCACGGCGCCGCCGAACTTGCCGGCCACGGCCACCAGGATGATCAGCAGGCAGACGAGCCACAGCCAGGGATGGTCGAGCAGCCGCACGCTCGTGCGCAACCCGGTCTGGGCGAAGAACAGCGGCAGGAGCAGGATGACGGCCCCTTCCAGGCTCTCCGCCAGGGCGCGCGCCAGACGCCGGTCCCGGGGCAGGATGCATCCCATCAGGAACGCCCCGAACACGGAGTGGAGCCCCAGACGCTCCGTGACCCACGCCGACGCGAACGCCAGGAGAACCAGGGTCGCGAGGCGGTCGTGCGTCAGGGCGGTGCGTTCGCGCTCGATCCACCGGAGTCGCCTGAGCAGCGGACGCGCCACGGCGAGCATGAGCAGGACGAAGACGAGAACGCCACCCAGGGTCCACCCGAGCGGAACGCCCGCCTGCGGAGCCCGGACCAGGAGGACGACACCTGCGAGGAGACACCAGGCCGCGGCGTCGTCGACCGCCGCGCACGCGATCGCCACGGTTCCGAGCCTCGTGCCGAGCAGGTTTGACTCGGCCAGGATGCGGGCCAGTACCGGAAAGGCGGTCACGCTCATCGCCGTGCCGACGAACAGGGCGAAATGAAGGACCGGAACGCCCGCGGGGGAGAGATCGCGATGCAGGACGAGCGCGAGAAGCGCACCGAGCAGGAACGGGACCGCGATCCCGGCATTGCTCACGAACAGCGCCGTCCGACCGCGCCGGCGCAGCTCGCCGAGATTCAGCTCGGCCCCGATCAGGAACATGAACAGGATGAGACCGATCTGGCTGAGGGAATTCAGGTGGTCCAGGCTCCCCGCCGGGAACAGGGACGCCGAAACGCCAGGGAGGATGAGCCCGAGAAGGGACGGACCCAGCAGGAGCCCGGCGGCCATCTCACCGACGACCCTCGGCTGTCCGATCCGCGCGAACAGGAAGCCGACGACGCGCGTCGCCAGGATGACGACGACGATCTGGGCCAGAAGGAGAGGCAGGTGCGTCACGGCGCGGCAGCCCCTCCTCAGGGGATCTCGATCGTCCCTTCGGTCACGAGCACGGAGGAGCCGCCGACCCGGATCTCCGTGATTGCTCCCGCGTTCTTCTCCACCTCGATCTCGAGCAGGCTCGGCCGCCCCATTTCGAATCCCTGCTCGACCACGTAACGCAGAGTCCCGGCGCTCCGCGGGTCGCGGACTCCGAGGTAGCCGCCCAGGGCCGTCGCGGCGCTGCCGGTCGCCGGGTCCTCGGCGACGCCGACCGCGGGGCCGAACATGCGGGCGCGCAGGTCGTGCCCCGGGATCTCGGGATCGAACGCGAAGATGTACGGGTGCGGGGACCAGTACCGCGCCAGCACCTTGTCCCACACGTCGAGCCTCAGGCGCGCCCGGCGCACGGCGTCGCGGCTTACGAGCGGGATGAACAGGTACGGCAGACCGCACGACACGCCCTGCGGTCCGTTCGGCTCGTCCAGAAGGTCGGCGATGTCGAGCGACAGCATGGCGGCCAGGTCGGCGCGCGCCGGCGCCGGCGGGCCGAACTCGGGCGGACGCGGCGCCGTCAGCTGCGCGAACACCGGTCGCCTTCCCTCGGCGCGGATGCGCACGGCGACCGGTCCCACCCCCTCCTCGAGCACGATACGGGTCCACTCCTCCTCGAGCCTGAGATCCCCGATCGAGCCCAGGACGAACGCCGTGCCGATCGTCGGATGACCCGCGAACGGCAGCTCGGTTCCGGGCGTGAAGATGCGCAGCCGGCGCGCGTGCGCCGGAGACTCCGGCGGCAGCACGAACACGGTCTCCGAGAAGTTGAACTCGCGCGCCGTGCTCTGCATCTGCGTGGTTGTCAGCCCCCTGCCGTCAGGAAAGACGGCGAGCTGGTTCCCCCCGAAGATGCGATCGGTGAAGACGTCGGCGGTCAGGAAGCGATGGCGCATGGTGTCCCGGGCCGTGCAGATTAGCGCCCCGCCGCCGGATCCGTCAAGCTCAGGCCGCACCTGGACGATGCTCCTGGAGGGGCGCTACACTCGCAAATAGGGCGTGGTCAGTTGCGGTCGTGCTCCGGCCGGGACAGGTCCGACTCGCAGTACTCCTGGACCTGGCCGAAGATCTGACGGCAGAAGGGATCGTTGAACCCGGCGGCGCCGCACTTCTTGATCTGCCAGGTCGCGCTGGCCATCACCTGCCTGCGCTTCGGGACGTCGTCGCAGAATCCGTCCGTCTGCTCGCTGGACGAGAGGCACCCCTTCAGGAAAAGGTTCTGGGCGATCGCCTGCGCGAGCCCGCCGGCCTTCTTGTGTCGGGCCAGGGCCTCGTCCAGGCACCCCTGGTCGTCCGTCTCCTCGCCGAACTGCGCCCCCTCGGTCTGCGCCTGCCGGGCCGACTCCATGAACTCGTGCCCGTGCTTCGAGTACCAGTAGTAGCCCGCCACCCCGGCGACGATCAGCACGACGACGATCAACACCCCCACCACCAGGAGCGCCTTGAGGAAGCTCGCCACGCCTCTCCTCCGGTCGATCAGTCGCCCCGCGGTGGCCGCAGGCTGACGAGAGTGGCTCCCCAGCCGCCGGCGTCCTCGGACGCCGTGCTGAAGGCGGCCACCTCCTCGAGCCTCGCGAGCAGCGCGTGCACCGTCCGCCTCAGGGCCCCCGTTCCCTTGCCGTGGATGATGCGGACCTGCAGGATGCCGCGCTCCCGGCAGGCGGCCAGGTAGTCCGGCACGAGTGTCTTGATCTCGCGCGGCGCGAAGGTGTGCAGGTCGAGCGTTCCGTCGATCGGCAGCGCGACGGGGGCGTTGTCCATCGCGCGTAACACTAGCACCGTCGGACGAGCGCTGTCATCCCGCCGGTCCGCCGGCGGCCGGCCTCTGCTATTCTTGGGCGCTTCCCGGTGGAGAGACGATGCGCATCGACCTGTTCCGGATGGAACGGACGCAGTGCCTGTACGAGAACGAGGTCGAGTACAACCTGTCGGAGAGCGGTGTCCTGCCGCTGCGCCTGGAGGATCTGCTGGAGGGATCGCCCGAGCCGGAATGGCTTCTGAAGGCGCGTCTCGGATATCCGCCCTCGCGGGGCTCGGAGACGCTGCGCGATCGGATCGCGCTGTTCTACGGCGGGGCGGCGACGCGCGCCCACGTGATGGTCACGAACGGCGGGTCGGAGGCGAACTACGTCGCCCTCTGGGGCCTGCTCGAGCCGACCGACCGCGCCGCCATCATGATCCCCAATTACCTGCAGGGCTGGGGGCTGGCGCGGGCCTACGCCTCGCGCGCCGACCCGTTCCGCCTGGTCGAGAGACGGGACGACCGGGGCAGACGCTGGGCTCTCGACGTCGAGGGGCTCGAGCGCGCGGTGACGCGGCGGACGAAGGTGATCCTGGTCACGAACCCGAACAATCCGACCGGGGGAATCCTGAGCGAGGACGAGATGGATGCCGTCGTGCGCGCAGCGCGCAGGAGCGGCGCCTGGATCATCGCCGACGAGGTGTACCGCGGCGCCGAGCTGTCGGGCGCGACCTCCCCGACGTTCTGGGGGCGCCACGACAGGGTGCTCGTCACCGGCTCGCTGTCCAAGGCGTTCGGGCTCCCCGGGTTGCGGACCGGCTGGATCGTCGGTCCGCCGAAGACGGTCGAGCGCCTGTGTTCCTACCACGACTATCTGACTCTCACGCCCACGTATCTCTCGAACCGCTTCGCCGAGATCGTGATGGAGCCTTCCCGGCGCGAAGCGATTCTCGAGCGCACGCGCGGCATCCTCCGGGCG
The DNA here is from genome assembly GCA_035635555.1 of Candidatus Dormiibacterota bacterium. Taxonomy (NCBI): domain Bacteria; kingdom Bacillati; phylum Candidatus Dormiibacterota; species Candidatus Dormiibacterota bacterium. The sequence continues at coordinate 126,733 of DASQAT010000035.1, read as the reverse complement.
AACCTGCCGCGGCTCGAGCGCTGGATGGGCGCGCACGGCGACGTTCTCGACTGCATCCCTCCGCTGGCCGGCGCCATCCTCCTCCTGCGCTACGACCTTCCGATAGGCTCGGTGGCCCTGTTCGACAGGCTGCGGCGGGAGCAATCGGTCCTCATCACCCCCGGAGCGCATTTCGGGATCGGCCACTACATCCGGGTCGGCTACGGCGATGACGCCGGCCGCCTGGAGCGGGGGCTGGCGCGCATCGACACGACCCTCGCGGAGCTGCGGCGACGGATCACGGTTTCTCGCCGCCGGGCGCCGCGGCGGCGGCCCCGGCAGGCGGCCGCCGAATGAAGGGTCGGCGCGGCCGTCCCCTCGCGGGCCTCGTCGCGGCGATGATCCTCCTGAGCGTCGCTTCCTCCCTCCGGGCCGCCCCGGCCGGCCGCGCGGCGGCCTCTTCGGGCGAGCGCGCCGGCCGGCGCCTCCGGACTCGCAACGTCATCCTGGTCACGCTGGACGGTCTGCGCATCCAGGAGATGTTCGCCGGGATGGACGAGGTCATCTCGCAGAAGGAGAAGCGCTCGGGGATCTACGACCTCGAGCGGGCGCGCGCGCGCTACTGGCGCGACACTCCGGAACAGAGACGCCTGGCGCTGTGGCCCTTCTTCTGGGGGTCGCTCGCGGGACAGGGGGTCGTGCTCGGCGACAAGGGGAAGGGGAGCAGCGTGCAGCCCCGGAACCCGCACCTGTTCTCCGCCCCGGGATACGCGGAGATCCTGACCGGGCAGTACCAGCCGGACGTGGTGAGCAACGACGTGAAGCGTTACGCCCACCCGACCGTGCTCGAGTTCGTCCGCCGCGAGCTCGGCCTCGGCAGCGCACAGGTCGCCACCTTCGGGTCCTGGGACGGGTTCGCCGCGCTGTCGTCGAGCGAGGACAAGGCGTTCTTCACCAACGCCGGGTACGAGAGAGTGCCGCCCGAGATCGCCAACGCGCGCATGGCGTATCTCTCTGATCTGCAGTTCGAGATCATGGCGCTCTGGGAGGTCGGCCGGAGCGACGCCGTGACGTTCCATCTCGCGCTCGAATACTTGAAGACGCAGCGCCCCCGGCTCCTTTATATCGCCCTGGATGAATCGGACGACTGGGCGCACGCGCGGCGTTACGATCGACTTCTGGACTACATCCAGGTGGTGGACGGGTATCTGAAGACGCTGTGGCAGACGGTGCAGTCTCTCGACACGTACCGCGGCAGGACGACCCTCGTCCTCACCACCGACCATGGGCGCGGCGTCACCCCCGCCGACTGGGTCGACCACGATGAGGGGATCGCGGGCTCCGAGGACATCTGGATCGCGGTCATCGGCCCCGATACCCCGGATGTCGGCGAACTCGCCCCCTACCCGACCGTGCACCAGGCGGACCTCGCCGCGACAGTTCTGAAATTCTTCGATCTCGACCCGGTGAGGTTCAACCCCGCCGCGGGACCGCCGATACCGGCGGCGTTTGCGGACCCGGACGCGACGCGCTGACCGGACGTGCGGGTCCGATGAAACGCCGGCGGGGGTGTGTTGCGGGATCCGGCACCCCGCATCGGAATCCGCGGCGCCTACCCCGAATCCCGTTGATCCTCGCGTGGCATGGGGGTATAAGGCTGGTACGAATCGACGGTACCACCCTGACCGACAACGTCAGGCACTTTTCGGCCGAACCGGGGGGAGCGGCCGAGATCGGCGAACCTCCCGGACAGTCCCTAGAGGAAAACGATGCGCAGGCGACGCGCCGGCCCGTCCGGTGCTGCTCCGCACCCCGCCTCACCCGAATCCCGTTCTGGAGGATCCATTGTGCGTCCTCGACCCGCCGTACGCTGTAGCCGCCTCTTATCCTGGAACTTCACCGCCGGGGCCGGCGCCGCCAGGTGTCTTGCAATCGCGGCGATCCTCTGGGCGCCGACGCCCGACGCGACGCACTGGAATACCTACCGGGGCTGGATGACACGAAAGGTTCTCGGCACCACCTCCTGCCTCGCGGCGGCCCTCTTCGCGTGGGCCGCCGTTCAGGCGGGGGATACCGCGGGGACGGCCGCCGGGGCCGCCGGGACGGAAGACTCCAACGGGTCTTCGCGCACCGTCCAGGCCGGAGGGGAGGCCGTCCCCGCGGCGCCGGCCGAGCGGCATTCGCCGCGCAAGGGGTATCCCTCGCTCGGTCCGGCCGACGCGAAGAACACGCTGGTGTTCTTCACGGACTATCAGTGCCCGGTCTGCCCGCGCGCCGCGCGCGAGCTCGATCGACTCGTGGCCGACTTCAACGGGGAGCTGCGAGTCGAGCTGCATCACAATCCGCTGGCGATGCACACGCACGCCTATGACGCGGCGGTCGCAGCCAAGGCGGCGCAGCGACAGGGGAAATTCTGGGAGTACCACGAGGCGCTTCTCAAAGCCAGGAGCTTCGATCGGGAGGCGCTCACCGGTCTCGCGGCGGACCTGGGTCTCGACCGCGACGCGTTCGCGCGCGACCTCGACGACCCGAAGGTGAAGCTGCAGGTGACGGCCGAGGCGAAGGAGGCGCTCGACGCCAACGCCCTCGGCACGCCGGGCTTCCTGATCAACGGCCACGTGGAGGTCGGCTGGGCCTCTCTCCCGTGGATCGAGCAGATGATCCGCGCGCACGCGCGCTGAGGCGCCGGGGGTCGTCTACGACTTCTTCGGGCGGATCGCGGGCTTGCGCGGTGCTATGGTGCAGACCGTGAGCTCGTTCCTGACCTTCACCTTGACCAGCCGCTTCGCCAGCTCCTTCGCCTTCTTCGCCTGATCGCGCGATTCCACGCAGCCGCGGAGCGTCACGACACACTCGGTCGTCGTGACGTCGATGCGGAACTGGCCGATCTCCCGGTCCGCGGACAGGCGCGCCTGCACGATCCGCGTGATGGCCGCGTCCTTGCAGGGCGTCTCGGCCGCCGGCGCAGGCCCCGTCGCCTGGATCATGACGAGCGCTGCGGCCGCGAGCGCGAAGAGAACGCGGGACGGACGGATCTCCATCAGTCCTCCTCGCGGCGGGCGACGCGCGTCTTGGTCAGGATCAGGAGAGCCGGCAGCGTCGTCAGGGCGGTGACGAGGCAGGTGACCGATCCGATGGCCGCGACGATCCCCATGGAGCGCAACCCCGGGTAGTTGCAGAAGCCGATGGTGCCGAAGCCGGCGACGTTCGTCAAGGCGGCCATCACGACCGCCTTGCCGGTCTCCATGAGCCCCCCGAAATTGCTCAGACCCTCCTGCGAGATGCGGTGGATGATGTGGATGCCGTAGTCGATTCCGACGCCGAGGATCATGGTGGTCACGAAGGCGTTGACGAAGTTCATCTTGATCCCGAGAAGACACATGCAGCCCAGCATCCAGACGACGCCGAGGAGAAGCTGGATGTTGGCGAGCGTGGTCAGCCACAGACTCCGGAAGTCGAGCCACAGGAGGATGGTGACGATGATCAGCCCGAGGTAGACGGCGCGCCAGGCGTCGCGTCCGAAGATCCGTTTCATCTCCGCGCTGGCGATGTTCACCCCGGTGATCTCGATCCCCTGCGCGGGGTGATCGAGGGCGTCGACGAGCGCCGGGGGCGCCGTGCGCTTCGACTCGGCGTTGGCGGGGAAGAGGTAGGTCACCGACTTGTACGTGCCGTCCTCATCCTTCTTGATATAGCGCGAGATGAAGCGCTCCAGCCCGGCCTCCTCGAGGTCGTCGATCACGACCGGGCGCTCGGGCCGCAGGATCGCCGGCAGCGCCTTGAGATACGGGTCGTAGGTCTCCTCCCGGAAGCCGTTCTCGCGCAGCGCGGTCCGGAAGGTCCGGGAGATGCGCGCGATGTCGAAGGCGCCGTCCTGCCCGGCGCGCAGCGCCTGGATGACCTGCTCCTGGTCCTGGCGCGGCGGCAGGTAGTTGAAGATCGACTCGTAGCCGCGCAGCGTGCCGTCCTTAACGAACCGCTCGAGGAGGCCGTTCGCCTGGCGGTTCCTGTCCATGACCGTGTCGAGGTCCCTGCCCCGGCAGATCACCATCATCGGGGTGAACGAGGCCTCGAACTTCCTGGCGATGACCTCCTGCATCAGGATGCCGCGGTTGTTCGGCGAGCGCAATTCGCGCACGTCGCTCGTGAACTCCACGTTCCAGGCGTAGTACCCCAGGCCGAGCGTCAGCAGGACCGAGCCGGTGAGGACCGGCCCCGGATGCCGTGTCGACCAGGCCATGACCTCCTCGATGCCGAACGAGTGCAGGTAGAGCTTCTTCGTGATGTCGGTCTTGCGTGCGCGCCCCTCGTTCCAGGCGATCATCGCCGGCAGCAGGAAGAGGATGGCGACGAGACAGAACAGGATCCCCGTTCCCACCAGGAACCCGAAGTCGCGGAGCCCCTTGTACTCGGTGATGCACATGGCATAGAAGGTGCCTGCCGAGGTGATGGCGCCGGTGAACACGCCGAACGCCGAGACGCCCATCATCAGACGCAGAGCTTCGGGCAGGCTCCTGCCGCGCGTGCGTTCCTCGACGTAGCGCGCGTACATGACGATGGTGAAATCCGTGCCCAGTCCCATGAGCATCGCCGAGAAGCCTGTGGTCGCCGAGTTCAGGTTGCGCAGGAACAGGTAGGCGGCCGCCAGCGTGAGGAACTGCCCGACCATCAGCGGTACGGAGGAGTAGAGGATCGCCCCGAAGCGGCGGTAGCAGAAGTAGTACAGCGCCAGGATCACCAGGAACGACACCGTCCCGTTCCACAGCATGTCGTTCATGATCAGAGTGCTGTCCTCGAGCGCGATGATGTAGCCGCCGCCGAGCGACACCTCCGGCGCGCGCGGGCCTCCCGGGGTCGCGCCCGCGGCCGGCGCCTCCGGCCGGCGGATCTCCTCGCGCGCCTGCTCCTTCAGGTCGGTCTCGAACCGGGTGGAGACCTCGGCGATCGCCGCATGGACCTCGTCCGCCAGCCTCTTGTCGAACGGGACGTCCTGGGCCGGTCGTCTCGGCTTGGCGATGATCAGGAGCGCCGTGCCGTCCTTCGAGAGGTAGTAGCCGCTCGACAGGTCGACCTTGAGCGGCCCCTTGCTGCGCAGCACCTCCTTGAACACCAGGGACGACACCTGGAACGGGTCCTGCTCGAGAAGCTGCTTCACCAGGAACGACGACGGCCCGGTGAGCTGGCGGTAGTTCTCCCGCACCTGCTCGTGGATGGCGCGGTCGCTGAACCGGGCGGCGAGATCGGGCAGCTTCGACGGCGGCAGGAACAGGATCTGGTTGGTCCGGAAGAAAGAGAAGAACGGGCCGCGCGTGTCGATCTTGTGCTCGACGTACTGGATCGACGGGACCGACTGCAGGCGGGCCGCCAGGGCGTCGGCGTAGTCCTGCAGCTCCTCGACGGTCTGCCCCGGGCGAGCCTCGGCCAGGACAAGCAGGTAATCGAGACTGCCGAAGTCCCGGAGCGCCTCGCGAAACGTGTTGATGACTCGGTTGTCGCGCGGCACCAGGTTCAGGACGTCGCCGTCGAGCGCCAGGTGCGTCCCCAGATAGGCCGACGCCAGCACCAGAACGACCGTGACACCGAAGACGAGGCGGTAGTTGAGACGCGCGAACTCCTCGATCCGGAGGAACAGCCCCTGCTTGAGGCCGCCGGGTCGCGGCATCAGAGCTCCCGCCGTCCTTCGAGCGCCTTGCCGACCGTGACTTCGTCGGCGTACTCCAGCTCGCTGCCGACCGGCAGCCCGAGCGCGATGCGCGTCACGCGCACGCCCAGCGGCTTGAGCAGGCGCGACAGGTAGACGGCGGTGGTCTCCCCCTCCACGTTCGGGTTGGTGGCCAGGATGACTTCCTTGACCGAGCCGTCACGCAGGCGCGCGACCAGGGGTCCGATCTTCAGGTCGTCGGGTCCGAGGCCGCGCAAGGGGGCGATCGACCCGTGCAGCACGTGGTACAGGCCGCGGAAGCCGGATCTCTCGATGGCCATCAGATTGTGCGCCTCCTCCACCACGCACACCTGCGCGCGGTCGCGGTCGGGGTCGCCGCACACCAGGCAGGGGTCGGTGTCGGTGATGTTGAAGCAGACGGAGCAGAGACGCAGGGCGTCCTTGACTTCGAGGAGGGCGGCCGCCAAGGCCTGGGCGTCCTCCCGGCTGGCGCGCAGGACGTGGAAGGAGAGTCGCTGGGCCGACTTGGCGCCGATGCCAGGGAGCTTCCGGAACGCCTCGATCAGCCGCTCGAGCGGCGCGGCGAGCCGCATCAACTCACAGCCCGGGCACGCGCAGGGCGCCGACTTTTTCGGCCATCGCCTCTTCGATCTTGCGCCGGGCCTCGTTGACCGCCGCCCGGACCAGGTCCTCGAGCATCTCGACGTCCTGGGACTTCACGACCTCCGGCGCGATGCGGATCGACAGGAGCTCGTGCGTGCCGCCCATCGTGACCGTCACCATGCCCCCGCCCGCCGAGGCCTCGACCTTCATCTCGGCGATCTCCTTCTGGAGCTTCTCCTGCATCTTCTGCGCCTGTTTCATCAACGCCTTGATGTCCATGACCTCTCCGTCCCGCTTAGACCGGGTCGACGTCCACGATCCGGCCGCCGAATGTGTCCAGGAGCGAGCGCACCATGGGGGCACGCTCCGCCTCCCTGCGCAGGCGCTCCTTGCGCGTCTCCTCCGACTCCCCCTGGGCGGCGGCCCGCCCCGCGACCACGCCGGGCGTCGCGACCGTCACTTTGATCGCCAGGTCGCGCCCGGCGACATCGCGGGCCACCCGTCTCAGATATTCGAGGTTCTCCCGGGCCTCGATCTTCTCCCGGAAGACGAGGTGCTTCTCGCCGAAGGCGATCTCCAGCGCCGCGTCCTCGATCTCGATCCAGGAGGCCGCCTCGAGGAACCCGCCCAGAGCACCGCGCTCCTCGTGCACCCTCTTGAGGAAGGCCTCGACGACCGCCTGGTCGCGCGTCCCGGCCCGCGCCGAGGCGCCTCCTCCGCCGGACGGAGCGCCCGACGCGGGCTCCGTCCCGGGATCGGAGGGGGACGGTCCGGCAGGGCGCTTCGGGGTCGCCCCCTCCGCCTCGCCCGGCGGACGCCCGGACGCGGTGCTGTCCACCCGCGCCACGAGCTCCTCGATCGGTCGCAGGTCCGCGAGACGCGCCAGCTTGATCGCCAGCGCCTCCAGCAGGAAGCGCGGGTGCGAGGAGTTCTTGACCCGCTGCTCCTCGCGCGTCATCAGCTCGAGAATCCTCAGGAGCTCGTCCTCGGCGAACTTCGCGGAGCGCTCGCGCAGGGCCTTGACCTCGTCCGCCCCCCCGGCGATGTGCCGCGCCGGGTCCGCGAGGACGCTGACCAGCAGGAGATCCCGCCCGTAGGCCATCAGGTCCTCCAGGAACAGCGCCGGCTGGTACCCCTTCTCGAAGACCGTCTCGACGATCTCGACGAGGCGGGCGTAGTCGCGCCCCCGCACCGCGTCGTAGAAGTCCAGGATGAGATCGCGGTCGATGACCCCGAGGATGGTGCGGGCCGTCTCTTCGGTCACGTTGGCGCCGGAGAAGGCGATCACCTGGTCCAGAGCGCTCTGCGCGTCGCGCAGCGACCCTTCCGCCATCCGGCTGATCAGATCGACGACCGCCTGCGGCACCTGCACCTTCTCCCCTGTGGCCATGTGCCCGAGATGCGCCGCCATCTCCGCCTGCGGGATCTTCTTGAACTCGAAGTGCTGGCAGCGCGACAGGATCGTGAGCGGCAGCTTCCGGTAGTCGGTCGTCGCGAACAGGAAGACGACGTGCGGCGGCGGCTCCTCGAGGGTCTTGAGGAGCGCGTTCCACGCCTCATTGGTGAGCATGTGCACTTCGTCGATGATGTAGACCTTGGAGCGGTCACGCGCCGGGGCGTAGCGCACCGTCTCCCGCAGCTCCCGCACCGCGTCGATGCCGCGGTTGCTGGCGCCGTCGATCTCCAGGACGTCCATCGAGCGCGTCTCGGCGATCTCCAGGCAGGAAGAGCAGGCGTTGCACGGGACCGGGGTCGGCCCCTTGACGCAGTTGAGCGACTTGGCCATGAGACGCGCCACGGTCGTCTTGCCGACGCCGCGCAATCCCGAGAAGAGGTAGGCGTGGTGGATGCGCCGGTTGGCGACGGCGTTCTGCAGGGTGGTCACGATCGGCTTCTGGCCGACGACCTCCTCGAACGTCTGCGGCCGGTACTTGCGGGCGAGGACCTGGTAGCTCACGGGGGGACCTGATCGATCACGGGAAGATCGGGCGCTTCAAGGGGTGCGCGGCCTTCCCTTGGAATGAGGCCGGCCTGAGAGCCGGTTCAAGTGGACCCGCGGCGCCTGCGAGGTCCTCCTGACGGCTGCTCCCTTCCGGGCCTGACCGGGTTCGGCGGTTCGCATCGCGCGGGGCTCGAACCGGCCGTCACGCCGGCCTGCCGCGCAGCACCGCGTCCGTGGTTCGTGGCCGTGACGACGCGATGCTAATGCATCGCCTGCGGGCTGTCAACGCGACCTCCCGCCCTCGTGCGGGGAGCGGCCGCCCGCCTGGCCCGCGCGGCACGGGTCCGGGCACGCTCTCGCGTGCCCTCCCCTCGGCTTCGCCCTGCGCCGCCCACCGCGGTGGGAAGCGCGCGGCGGGACCCCGGCGCAGGGTCGAAGACGGCCGCGCGGGCCAGGCGGGCGGCCGCTCCCCGCCGGGCCGCGGAGGCGAGGACAGACCCGACAAGACTCCGTGGGGGCGTGCAACGGCCTGGAGTTGATGCTACATTGCGTGCGGGGATGGCTGAGGACCTGATGTCGAATCTTCCATTACTGACTACTCTCACGCTCGGGTTTGTCCTGGGACTGCGGCATGCGCTGGATGCCGACCACATCGCTGCGGTGGCGGCGCTGACGGAATCGAGGGGCGGGCTGCGCCGCGCCCTCGCCAACGGGATGTCCTGGGGGATGGGGCACGCGCTGACGATCGGGCTGGCCGGCGGGACGGCGATCCTCCTGCGATCCGCCTTCCCCGAGCGACTGGCGCTGGTGTTCGAGTTCGCCGCGGCCCTGATGCTGATCGTCCTGGGCGTCGTGGCGATGCGCGGAGCCCTGCGCGACCGGCTGCACGTCCACCGGCACCGGCACGACGACGTGACCCACGCCCATCTGCATTTCCACGCGGTCCGCCACGAGGCGGGGTTGGAGGCCCTGCACCATCACCCTCACCCGGTCCGCCTGGCCCTGAGGCCGTTCCTGGTGGGAACCGTGCACGGGCTGGCGGGCAGCGCCGCCCTCGCCATCCTGGTGCTTGCGACCATGCCCACGGTCCTGGCGGGCTGCGTCTACCTTCTGGTGTTCGGCATGGGCACGATGGTCGGGATGGCGCTGATGAGTCTCGCGCTCTCAGCGCCGTTCGTTCTAGCCGAGCGCCGCGCCGCCGGGCTGTCGCGTGCGCTGCGCGGCGCCGCGGGCTTCGGGAGCCTGGCGGTCGGTCTTCTGCTCGCCTGGGAGACGGGTCTCGCCTCCGGCCTGTTCCTGTAGGCGCCGGCCCGGGCCGCCCCGGGCGACCGCCCCCTCCTCGTCGTCGATGTTTCCGTCCAGGTTGTAGATCGCCCGCGCGATCTTCCAGGAGCGGTCCGGCTGTCTCTGCAGGATCCAGAGGTACTTGACGTCCGCGTGCCGGTCGTCCCCCTTGCCGTCGGGGAGAGTGACCTTCACCAGGATCCGCTCGAAGGCCCAGTCGCCGGCGACGCGGGTCTCGACGGGAGACAGCTCGATGGCGGAGGGGTTCTGGTCGAAGAACTCCTCGTAGTGCTCGCGGATCGCCTGCCTGCCGCTGAGGCTCGGCTCGTCCATCGGCATGAGGACGGCGTCCTCGGTGAACAGAGCCACCAGCCGGTCGGCGTCCGAGTCGTTGTGGGCCGCGACGTATTGCTGGTGGACGCGGCTGATCGCCGCCAGATCTTCGGCGCTGGCCCCCAGCGCCACCGCGTCCGGCGGCGCCGTCTCGCTGCCGTGCGAGGTGCAGGCGAGCAGGCCCGCGGCGGCGAGGCCGGAGGCGAGCAGTCGGAGCGAGGGACGCGGGACGAGGGATGTGATCATGAGTACTCCGGCGGGCGCAGCGGCACGGGAGAGCCCAGGTCGCTGACCTCGAGAAGGTGAAGGACGATGCGGGCCGACAGACCCCAGAGAGTTTCCCCTTCGTGCAGGAAATAATAGATCCGAAGGCGCCTGTCGCCGCGCGGCTCCTCACGCCAGGTCCAGCGATCGGTCTGCATCAGGTCGTGGATCGGGATGTCGAAGATGCGCGCCACCTCGGCGGCGAGCGCCCGGAGCGGCGGGACGCGCCGCAGCACCCCGACGACCGGGGTGACGGCGACCGTGTCGGTGCGCGTGGGGAAGTCGTCCAGGAGCCCCAGCACCTCGACCGCTCCCTTCGGCAGACCGACCTCCTCCTCGGCCTCGCGCAGGGCCGTGTTCACCGGGTCCTCGTCGCCGGGCTCCACCAGGCCGCCGGGGAACGCCACCTGGCCGGCGTGCGTCGGCAGGTCCTCGGTGCGGCGCGTCAGGAGCAGGCGCAGCGGTCCGCCGTCGTCGACGATCGGCACCAGGACCGCGGCACGCTGCGGGCGGCCGAGCGCGCGCCGCGGGCGCCGCGGCAGGCGCTCGCGGAGCGACGGGATCAGGAGGTCCGGAGCGGCGCTCATCGCGGCAGATCCCTGGAGACGAAGTGGCTCACGACGGGCGGCCCCGGCCCGAGATGATAGAGGCGGGCGCGGTCCTCGACCTCCCGGTCGGCGACCGTGACGCGCTCGTGCTGGCGCAGGTGCTCGATCCAGGACTCGACGAGGAACGATTCGACGTAGCGCCCCGGGTCGGCCGGGTCGCTCAGCAGGTCCCAGCGGAACGCGCCGTCGCGCAGCCGGATGCGCCTCACGTCCCGCATGGCCCGGGAAAAATCCTCGGCGCGATCGGGATCGACGCGGTACTCGACGGTGATCAGGACCGGACCGTGATCGGCGTCCGGTTCTCCCACGACCACGCGGGCCGGCCAGTGCCGCGACGGCGCGAGGTCGGGCGCCTCGCCGCGCCGCAGCCGGAAGCGGACGGTGGCGGGCACGCCGAGGATCGTCATGGCGCCGGCCAGGACGAGCGCCGCGCGCAGTCCGAGGTGCGTCGCCACCGCGCCCCACAGGGCGCTGCCGCCGGCCATCCCGCCGAAGAACACCAGGAGATACACGGCCAGCCCGCGCCCGCGGACCCAGGGCGCCAGCGACGCCTGCGCGCTCGTGTGGAAGGTCGTCAGGAGGGCGATCCAGGCGGCCCCGCCGAGCGTCATCAACAGGCAGACCAGGGCGTAGCTTTCCGCGAAGGCCAGCCCCCCGAGTATGAGGCCGAACAGAAGACTCGCCGCCTGGGCCAGCCTGTCGAACGACAGGGCCTGCCGCAGCCGCGGAAGAAGGAGCGCCCCCGCGACGGCCCCGAGGCCGAAGCAGCCGAGCACCAGTCCGTAGGCCGTCGGACCGCATCCGAGCTGAAAGCGCAGCAGCACCGGGAGGAGCGCGAACATCGAGATGCCGCACACGATGAAGGCGCTCGAACGCAGGAGAACGGCGTGCAGGTCGGGCGCGTGCCGCGCGTAGCGCATCCCGGCGAGCAGCGCACCGAGGAGAGTCTCCGCCGGCAGCAGACTCTGGCGCGGCGGTCTCTTCCAGCGGAACAGGACGACGACGACCCCGAGGAACGACACCGCGTTCAGGAGGAACGTGGCGCCGGGCCCGGCGGCGGCGAGGATCAGCCCCGCGACCGCCGGCCCGACGGCGCGCGCCAGGTTGACCGAGATGCCGTTGAGCGCGAGCGCCGACGGCAGATCGCGGCGGCCGACCAGCTCCGGGATGATCGCCTGCCAGGCCGGGGCGTTCAGGGCGTTGCCGGTCCCGACGAGGAAGGTGAACAGCAGGAGCACCCAGGCCTTCGCGAGGCCCAGGACCGTCAGAGCGCCGAGAGCGGCGCTGGCGAGGAGCATCCAGCTCTGCGTCACGATCAGGAGCCGCCGTCGATCGACCACGTCCGCCAGCGCCCCCGCCACGAGCGCCAGGAGGAAGACCGGCAGCGTGGTCGCCGCCTGGATCAGGGCGATCAGGATCGGAGATGTGGTGAGAGAGGTCATCAGCCAGGTCGCGCCGACGTCCTGCATCCAGGTCCCCACGTTCGACGCCAGGGCGGCGAGCCACAGGGCGCGGAACAGCGGCTGCCTCAGCGGCTCCCAGACGGGTGAAGCGGCCAGGGCCGGGCCGGCAGCGGGTGCCTCGGTAGGAACGGGCTGTGCGTGCGGCTTGGTCATCGTGCCCCCAGGACCGATCCTTCCCCGACCCCATGATAGACCCGCCGGGCCGCCGCCGAGTTTACGAGGAGGACACTTCCATGGTAGATCTCCATCCGAATCAGGTCGCTCCCTTGCCGGCGGAAACGCCGCGCGCGCAGGATCCGGCTCCAGCGCGCGGCGCATCACTCGAGCCGGAACAGGAGACTCTCCGTATGCGCACCCGGTCCCGCTTGGTCGTCAAGTGTCTCGCGCTCGCAGCCGCAGTCGCCTTGCTGCCGACTCTCGTCCCGTCCACGGGCCGATCCGGCGGCCCGTACGTCTCGGCCCTCGACGGCCTGGGTGCGGCGACCGCCGTAGCCGCTACCGTGTGCAACAACAAGGCCTGCACGCAGGCTCCGCGCGGACTGAAGTTCACCTGCGCGACCTCGGCAGGGACGAACTGCAAGGCGGTCAATGGCGGGCGCGACTGCGCGGTCAGCACCTGCTAGAGAAGTCAGCGGGGACCGGCGATGAGGCCGGTCCCCGTCGGTCTCCCTGCGCTTCCCCACTTCGATCCCCGTCACCCCGCCGCGACTGACGATGTCACCTCCCCGGTGTACCCTCTCCGGACGCGTCGTCGCGGCGCCCGGACCCGGCCGCCGGGCCCCGGCGGGCTGGATTTCCAAAACGGCGCGGGGCGATTCACACGCGGGGGGCCGAGGACGAGCGTCGGTCCTGCAGGGACGATCGCCGGGAGAGGGCGGCTGGTCGCGCCGCCCGCGTCGTTTTGTAACCGTCCCGGAACCCGGGCTTCAGGGAGTCGCGAAGCATGTCGATCGTCCTGGACCAGTTGCTGAAGCGGTACGAAGGGCACGCGGTCGTGAACAACGTGTCCCTCGAGATCGCCGACGGAGAGTTCTTCGTCCTGCTCGGCCCGAGCGGCAGCGGCAAGAGCACGCTCCTCCGGATGATCGCCGGCCTGGCCGACGGCGATTCGGGGCGGGTTGTGCTTCACGGACGGGACGTGACCCGCCTGCCGCCGCAGGCGCGCGGCATCGGGCTGGTGTTCCAGAATTACGCCCTGTTCCGCCACATGACCGTGGCGGAGAACATCGAGTTCCCCCTGCGCGTCCGCAAGGTCGCGGCGGCCGACCGCCGGGGCCGGCGTGACGAGCTCCTGGAGCTCGTGGGTCTCGCCGGCCTGGGCCGCCGCTTTCCCGGGCAGCTCTCGGGCGGCCAGCAGCAGCGCGTCGCGCTGGCGCGGGCGCTGGCGCACCGGCCCGAGGTCCTGCTCCTCGACGAGCCGTTCGGGGCGCTGGACGCGCGCATCCGCACGGAGCTGCGCCGGACCGTGCACGACATCCAGCGCGAGCTCAAGATGACCACCCTGTTCGTCACCCACGACCAGGAAGAGGCGTTCGAGCTGGCGGACCGGATGGGTGTGATGAACTTCGGCCGGCTCCTCGAGCTGGGCCGCCCGAACGAGCTGTACCTGCGGCCGCAGACGGAGTTCGTGGCCTCCTTTCTCGGGACGGCCAACCTGATGGTCGGCGAGGTGACGCGCGACGGGGTGCGCCTCGGCCCGGTGCACTTCCCGCTCAGCACGCGCCCCGCGGCGGTCGGTGAGACGCGCCGCGTGCAGGTGCTGTTCCGCCCGGAGGACGTGGCGGTGAAGACGAGCGCCGAGGCGCTCGGCTGGCCGCTCCTCGGACAGGCGGTGGTCGAGGAGAGCGGCTTCAACGGATCGTTCGAGCGTCTGCGCCTGCGGCTGCCGAAGCTGCAGGGGGTCCGGCCGATTGCGCCACCCGCCCCCTTCGGAGGGGACTTCGTGCTGGTCGAAGCCTGGCGGTCGCAGCACCAGGCGCGTCGCTTCCCGCTGCGCGCGGGCGATCCCGCCTGGGTGGGGGTGCGGCGCGTGCACGCCCTGACCCACCCCGGTCTGAGCTTCCTCATGGTCACGGACGGATCACCGGCGTCGCGCGCCACCCTGGAGGTGGGCACGCAGATGGCGCGCCTGGCGCACGCGCGCCTGACGGTCCTGTGCAGCGGTGCGGTCGGGGGACAGAGCGACCCCCTGGTGCAACGGACGCGGGAATGGATCGGCGGCGGCCTGGCGGCGGTCGAGGCGCTGCCGTCCCCCGATCCGCCGGCGATGGCGGTCGCCCTGGAGGCGGCGCGGCAGCACTACGACCTGGTCGTGCACTCGATGCCCGCGCGGGGCCGCGTGGAGTTCTCGGAACGGCTGCTGCAGACGGGCGATCACAACCTGCTCCTCCTGCACGGTTCTCCGCCGATCCCCACACGGGCCCTGATCTGCGTCGCCGTCGGCGAGCCGGCCAAGGAGGACGTCCTGTTCGCGGGGCGTCTGGTGCGCCACCTCGGGGCCGAGGCGAAGATCATCACGGTGCTGGCGGATGACAGGGACCCGCACGCCATCCGTCACGCGGAGCGCTTCCTCGCCGCGGGCACCCGTACCCTGTCGCTCCTGGGGGTCGCCGCGAAGAGCGCCGTCCGCTACGGGTCGGTGCAGAAGGAGATCCTGTCGGAGCTGCAGGAGGGGAACCACGACCTTCTCGTCGTGGGGGCGCCCCTTCAGGTGTGGCGCTCGAGGGTGAACCTGACCGGCGTGATCGGAAGCGTCCTGGAGAGCGCCGGCGAGAAGTCGGTCCTGATCGTGCGCCCCCACCCCCTGGAGTGGTGGCGGTCATGAGACGGACGGTCGTGCACGGCATCGCCCTGGTGTCGATCGCGGCGGGTCTCCTCCTGCCGCCACCCGCGCGGGCCGACGTGACCCTGCTCAACGTCTCCTACGATCCGACGCGCGAGCTGTACCAGGAGATGAACGCCGCGTTCGCCGCCTCTTGGAAGAAGAAGAGCGGGCAGGGCGTCACCGTCAACCAGTCGCACGGCGGCTCCGGCAAGCAGGCGCGCGCCGTCATCGACGGTCTGGAGGCCGACGTCGTGACGCTGGCCCTGGCCTACGACATCGACGCAATTGCGCAGGGCGGTCTTCTGCCGCGCAACTGGCAGACGCGGCTGCCGAACAACAGCGCCCCCTACACCTCGACCATCGTCTTCCTCGTGCGCAAGGGGAACCCGAAGGGGATCAAGGACTGGGACGACCTCATCAGGCCGGGTGTGGCGGTCGTCAGCCCCAACCCGAAGACCTCCGGCGGCGCCCGCTGGAACTACCTGGCGGCCTGGGGATACGCCCTCAAGAAGAATGGCGGCGACGAGGCGAAGGCCAAGGACTTCGTGACGCGTCTGTACAAGAACGTGCCGATCCTGGACACCGGGGCGCGCGGAGCGACCGTTTCCTTCGTCGAGCGCGGCATCGGCGACGTGCTCATCGCCTGGGAGAGCGAGGCGATCCTGGCTGAGCGTGAGCTGGGGAAGGGGAAGTTCGAGATCGTGGCCCCCTCCGTCAGCATCCTGGCCGAGCCCCCAGTCGCCCTCATCGACCGGGTCGCCTCGAAGCACCACACCAAGGACGTCGCCCAGGCCTACCTCGACTACCTGTACACCCCGGAGGGGCAGGAGATCGCGGCGCGACACTACTACCGCCCGCGGCTCCAGGCGACCGCGACGAAGTACGCCGCGCAGTTCCCGAAACTGACGCTGTTCACGATCGACGAGGTCTTCGGCGGCTGGGCCAAGGCGCACAGGACGCATTTCGCCGACGGCGGCCTCTTCGACCAGATCTACCAGCCGGGGAGGTGAGCCGATGGCGGAAGGTCGAGCGCGGCGCGGCGTGGTCCTGCCCGGATTCGGGCTGGCGATGGGCTTCACCCTCGCGTACCTCGGCCTGGTCATCCTGATCCCCCTGGCGACGATCCCGCTCAGGACCGCCACGCTGACCTGGGGACAGTTCTGGGAGACGGTGACTGCGCCGCGGACCCTGGCCGCCTATCGCCTCAGTTTCGGCGCCTCGTTCGCCGCGGCGCTCGTCAACGCCGTGTTCGGCCTGCTCGTCGCCTGGGTCCTCGAGCGGTACGATTTCCCCGGGAAGAGACTCGTCGACGGGCTGGTCGATCTGCCGTTCGCCCTGCCGACCGCGGTGGCGGGGATCGTCCTCACCACCTTCTACGCGGGGAACGGCTGGGTCGGCCAGTATCTTGAGCCGCGCGGGATCAAGGTCGCCTACACGCCGCTGGGCATCGTGGTGGCCCTGACGTTCGTCGGCCTGCCGTTCGTCGTGCGCACCGTGCAGCCGGTCCTGCGCGACCTCGACATCCAGGTCGAGGGGGCCGCGGCCAGCCTGGGCGCCAGCCGCCTGCAGACGTTCGGGCGGGTCATCCTGCCGGAGATCGTGCCGGCCACCCTCACCGGCTCCACCCTGGCCTTCGCCCGCGCGCTCGGGGAGTACGGGTCGGTCATCTTCATCGCGGGCAACATGCCGATGCGCTCCGAGATCACGCCGCTCCTGATCATGATCAAGCTGGAGCAGTTCGACTACGCCGGGGCCACGGCGATCGCCCTGGTGTTCCTCCTGGCCTCGTTCATCCTGCTCTTCCTCGTCAACGTGATGTCGCTCAGGCAGCGGGCGGCGTCGTCCTCCGCCTGAGGATTCACCGTGCGCCCGCGCCATCTCAGCGAGCCGCGCGCCGTGCGCTGGGTCCTCACCGGGACGGCGCTCGCCTTCCTCGTGCTCTTCCTCTTCCTGCCTCTCGTGGTGGTGTTCACGGAGGCGCTGCAGAAGGGTCTCGGCGTCTACGTCGCCGCCATCAGGGAGCCGGTGGCGCTGGCGGCGATCCGGCTGACCCTGCTCGTCACCGTCCTGGTCGTGCCGCTCAACGCCG
The DNA here is from genome assembly GCA_035635555.1 of Candidatus Dormiibacterota bacterium. NCBI lineage: Bacteria > Bacillati > Candidatus Dormiibacterota > Candidatus Dormiibacterota bacterium. The sequence goes on along the minus strand of DASQAT010000035.1, from coordinate 109,682 downwards.
TCTTCGGCGTTGCGGCGGCCTGGGCGATCGCCAAGTTCGAGTTCCGGGGAAAGAACCTCCTCACCACCCTCATCGACCTGCCGTTCAGCGTGTCGCCGGTCATCTCGGGGATGGTCTTCGTCCTGCTGTTCGGGGCCCAGGGCCTGGCGGGGCCCTGGCTCCTGGCGCGCGGCGTCAAGGTCATCTTCGCACTGCCGGGGATCGTGCTCGCCACCCTGTTCGTGACCTTCCCGCTGGTCGCCCGCGAGCTGATCCCCCTGATGCGATCACAGGGGAACGACGAGGAGGCCGCGGCACTGACGCTCGGCGCCGGCGGCTGGCAGACGTTCTTCCGGATCAGCCTGCCCAAGATCAAGTGGGGTCTTCTGTACGGTGTCGTCCTGTGCGCGGCCCGGGCGACGGGTGAGTTCGGGGCCGTGTCCGTGGTCTCGGGGCACATCCGGGGGGTCACCAACACCATTCCGCTGCACGTCGAGATCCTCTACAACGAGTACCAGTTCGCGGCCGCGTTCGCGGTCGCCTCGCTCCTGACCCTCCTGGCGGTCCTGACCCTTGTGGTCAAGGGGATCATCGAATGGCGCGCGGGCTCGGGGGGGGCGTGAGCGGCGCTGCTATCATGGAGCATGCGGACGAGCCGCTGAACCGATGCGCCGCCTGAGTCTCGGGTCCCTCCTGACCCTGGTCAACGTTGGCCTGGTGACCGCAGCCGTCGTCTGCGTGGTCCTGGCCGCGGCCGGTCTCCTGCGGCGGCTGGCCGACGAGCAGACGCTGGCCCGGGTCGGTCTCGCCGGCTCCACCGCCCTCCGGGCCGTCGAGCGCGCCGGCGGGGATCTGAGCACCTCGGCCCGCCTGCTGGCCGAGCGGCCGGCGCTCTCGCGGTTGATCGAGGGGCGCGACGTGCCGGGCCTGCAGGACCTGCTGGGCCGGGTCCGGCGGACCGGCCGTTTGTCGGGGTGCGCCGTGTTCGTCGACGGCGGCCTGCTGGCGCGCGACGGCGGCGCGATTCCCTGGGACGAGATCGCCCGCGCGCCGCACGACCCGGGTTATCGATTCTTCGCCAGCCCCCGGCCCGGGACGCCGCTCGTCCTGGGCGCCTGGTCCGCCGTGTCGTCGGCGCCGCAGACCGGCGTGGCGGTGGCGCTCGTCCTCGACCGGGAGTTCGCCCAGGTCATCACGCGTCAGGCCGGTCTTCCGGTCGCCATCCTGGACCGCGGCGACGCGCTCCAGGATGCGCCGCAGGCCTCGATCCGATCCCGCGTCCTCGACAGCGAGGAGCCGATCGCCGAGCGCCTCGATGAGGCCGGTCTGTACCTGTCGGTGCAGCCGCTGCGCGCGCCGGGCGGCCAGGTCGCGGGCCTGATCGAGACGAGTCTCCCGTCGGCCGGTGTGCTCCCCTCGCAACGGCGCTTCCTGCGCTCTCTCTTCCTGATCGCCCTGGTCGTGGGCGGCCTGGCCGCCCTGTCCAGCGTCCTGTTCGCCCGGCGCCTGGTGCGGCCGCTCGAGGCCCTCCAGGAGGTCACGGCGCGTATCGGCCTGGGGGATCTGTCGACGCCGGTCCCGCGCCTTCCCGGGGCGGAGATAGGTGCTCTGGCCTCGACCATGGAGGAGATGCGCGGCCACCTCCTGCACCTGACTGCCGAGCTGCGCCAGAGGCAGGCTGAGGCGGAGGCGATCCTCACAGGCATCGTGGAGTCGGTCTTCTCGGTCGACCGCGAGAGACGCATCCGCTACCTGAACCCGCAGGCCGCGGCGTTTCTGGGCGTGCGGCCGGAGGCGGCGATCGGCCGCTTCTGCGGCGACATCCTGAACCCGCAGGGTCCGGAGGGGGTGCGCCCCTGCGAGGAGCGCTGCCCGATCGTGCATGCGCGCTTCCGCGGCAGCGCCCGGGCCACCGAGGACCTGCTGCTCGCCTCGGGAGAGCGCAGGAGCGTCGTGATCACCAGCGCCCCCGCGGGGGACGACGGCAACGGCGACCGGACGGGTGCGCGGGCCCCCTTCGACTCCGCCCGGCAGTTCCAGGTGATGCGCGACGAGACCGAGGTCGAGGCGACGCGCCGCCTGCGCGACACCGTGCTGGCCAACATCACGCACGAGTTCAGGACACCGCTGTCCGCGCAGCTCGCCTCCATCGAGCTCCTGCGCGACCGTCTGGCGGACCTGACGACGGACGAGGCTCGTGATCTCGTCCTGTCCCTCGAGCGCGGCACCCTGCGTCTGACGCAGCTCATCGACAATCTGCTGGAGAGCGTCCGGATCGACGCCGGGCACGACTCGATCCGTCGCCAGCCGGTGGCTCTGGAGGAGGTGGTCGACGAGGCGGTCGATCTCGCCTCCCCCCTCCTCGCCCTGCGGGAGCAGACGCTGAACGTCGACCTGCCGTACCCGCTGCCCGCGGTGAGCGGCGACGCGCCCCGGCTCGTGCAGGTGTTCGTCAACCTGCTCGCGAACGCCAACAAGTTCGCGCCCGCGGGCTCGGCGATCGGCATCGGGGGAGAGACGCGCGGCCGGGAGATCGTGCTGTGGGTCGAGGACGAGGGGCCGGGCCTGCCGCCCGAGGCGGGCGACCGCCTGTTCGAGCGCTTCATGCGGGCCGCCGGCGAGGAGCCGCGGGAGAGCGGCATGGGTCTGGGCCTGTTCATCGTGAAATCGATCGTCGAGAGACACGGCGGACGGGTGGAGGCGGGGGACCGCGGCGGCGCCGCGGGAACGCGCATGTGCGTTATCCTGCCGGCGGGAGGGGGTCGATGAAGGTCCTCGTGGTCGACGACGACCTGGAGCTTCTGCGGCTCATCGCCTTCGCTCTGCGCCAGGCCGGCTACATGGTCCTCGAGGCGCAGGACGGTCCGTCGGGTGCCGCCGCTTTCGAAAGCGAGCGCCCCGACCTGGTGGTGCTCGACGTGAACATGCCGCGCCTGAACGGCTTCGAAGTCCTGAAACGGATCCGCGCCGCCTCGGCCACGACCCCGGTCATGATGCTCACGGTCCGCTCGGCCGAGGAGGACCAGGTGCAGGGGCTCGACCTCGGCGCCGACGATTACCTGGCCAAGCCGTTCAGCCCGCGCACGCTGCTGGCGCGGGTGCGGGCCCTGCTGCGCCGCGCGGGAGTCGACAAGCCCGCGCCGCTTTCGTCCGGCGATCTCGTCCTCGACCTCGAGACCCAGTCTGTGCGGGTGCGCGGCGGTGCGCCGCTGCGGCTGACCAACCTCGAGGCGCGCCTCCTGCAGTTCCTTCTGGCCAACGGCGGCCACACGCTGCCGCTCGAGAGACTGACGTCGCACGTCTGGGGCTACCGCGGGATGGGGGACCGCCAGCTGCTGAAGCAGCTGGTCCACCGCCTGCGCCGGAAGATCGAGGACGATCCGTCCGCGCCGCGCTACCTCGTCACCGTCAGCGGGCTGGGGTACGCCCTCTATCCGTCACCCGAGAAGGCCTGAGCCGATTCGCCCGCCGTCGCCGCCGGCCGCACGCGCGGCTGCAGCGGGTAGTGTCTCGCGCGCCAGGCGTCCAGGCCGCCCAGGAGCGGCCGGACGCGCTTGATGCCGTGCCGGTGCAGGAGGAGCGCCGCCCGGGCGCTCGTCGCCTCGTTCGGTCAGGTGCAGTAGAGGACGATGTCGCGGTCGCGCGGGATTTCCATGTGCCGCGCGTCGAGATCATCGGGCGACAGGTGGAGCGCGCCGGGGATGTGGTGCGGCTCGGAGTCGACGTCGAGGGCGTGGCGAAGGTCGACGATGACGATCTCCTCGCCGCGGTCGAGCCGCTCCTTCAGTTCCTCGGGCGTGATCCGGGCGACCCGCAGGACGCGCAGGAAGCGCCGCCTCTGCCAGAATTTCGTCAGGACGTACGCGGCGAGCGCACCGCCGATGAGGAGGATCGCCCACTCTCCGAGGCGGAGCGCCATCCCGGCCATCCTCTCGAGCTGCGCGCTGAACAGATAGCCGATTCCGGCGAAGGTCCCGGCATACAGAAGGGCTCCCACGCCGGCGAACAGCAGGAACCGGGGGAGGCGCATGCCGAAGATCCCGGCGAGCGGGGGCGCCGCCGTGCTCAGGCCCGGGATGAACTTCGCCACGACGAGCGATCGGACTCCGTAGCGCCCGAACATCTGCTCGGTCTTGCGCACGCACGAATCCGGCTCGAGAGAGATGCGACACAGGAAATTGAGAACCGGCACGCCGCGCCGCCGGCCGAGCTCGTACCACAGCGTGTCAGCCAGAAGCGAGGCCACGACCGACACCAGGAGGATGAGGGAGAGGCTCAGGCGCTGCGATCCGGCCAGGGCACCGGCGGCGAGAAGCAGAGGGATTGCCGGGATGGGCAGGCCGAGCTGCTCCGCCGCCATCCACGCGAACAGGACCGAGTAGCCGTGGCGCAGGATGAAATCGAGGGTCTCGCTCAAGCCAGATCAAACACCAGGACGTCGGCGTAAGGGTACGCGGCGGCCTCGGCGTGCCTCCCGATGGCCCCGGATTTCGGCGGCTCCGCGCCCGCGATCGTCAGTCTGGTCTCGTCGCTCACGGCGGCACCGTCCCCGGCGACCAGCGGCCGGCCATTGAGCATGCCCGCTCCGCGCGCCAGATGCACCCACGCCTGGCGCCCCGGCCCGAGCGCGTGGACGGCGGTCTGCCCCGGGGCGAGCCGGGTCCCGAAGAGCGCCACGTCCTGGTGCAGGCTGACCGAGCCGTCCCGCCCGTCGCGCGACGCCAGGAGGACAAGGCGGCCGCGCCGGCTCTCCTCCGGGATGCTCTTCTGCTCGTACCCCGGCGACAGGCCGCGCGTGTCCGGAATGATCCAGATCTGCAGGAAGTGGACCTCCTCGGTCTTCGAGTGGTTCCACTCGCTGTGCGTGATGCCGGTCCCGGCGCTCATCCGCTGCACGTCGCCGGGCCGGATGACCGACGACGTCCCGGTGCTGTCCTTGTGCTCGAGCGCCCCGTCCAGGACCAGGGAGATGATCTCCATGTCGCGATGGGAGTGGGGCGAGAAACCCCGTCCCGGCTCGACATAGTCGTCGTTGATCACGCGCAGCGTCCGGAACCCCATGTGATCGGCGTCGCCGTAATCGCCGAACGAGAAGGTGTGACTGCTGTCCAACCAGTCGAACTTCGTGCCGCCCCGCTGGTCGTGCGCCCGGATCGCGATCAAGCCGACCTCCCCTCGAACGACAGCCCGGCCTCGGCCCACTCCTGCTTTCCGCCGCCGTAATGTCTCACGTTCGTGTACCCCAGCGCCGCCAGCTCCCGGGCGACGTTCAGAGACGAGTGTCAGGTGGGTCCCGAGCAGTAGACGATGATCTCGGCGTCCTTCTCGGGAAGGACCGCGGGGGCCAGGGCCGCCACCCGGTCGGGCGGGATGTTGACCGCGCCGGGAAGGTGCGCGTCCTCGAACATCATGGGCGACTGGGACTCGACCAGAAAGAATCGCTCCTTGCGATCCATCTTGTTCTTCAGCTCGTCACGCGTCACTTCGAAGTCCATGGAAGATGCCTCCCTTGCCGCGCAACTTTTCGATGCCGCTGCACGACCTTGGGATTCATGATACGGGAAAAGGCAGGGAGGGGTGTCGGGGAGAAGAGCGGGTTCAGTTGCAGTCGCCGGAGGAGGGGACGCCGACCTTGCCGTTGCTCGCCACCGTGTAGATCCCGGGAACACCGCCGACGACCGACCGGACGAGATAGAAGAACGCCTGACCGAACGCCGGATTGACGCTGTCGGGGTAACTGGTCGTGTCGGTCTCGGTGATGTCGTTCGCGACGCAGATGACCGGGCCGAGATCGATAGGGTTCGATTGAGCGACGATCGACTTGACGCTGCCGCGGATCACATCGTAGACGGCGCCCGGGACCATTCCCCAGCGGAACACGTTTCGCTCCCCCCCGAACATCGACACCCACTGCAGCGGGTCGCCCGCCATCGACTGGTTCAGGAGGATGGTCAGCGAGTCGGAGAAGCTGTCGGCGACCGCCAGGTCCGGCTTGCCGTCGCCGTTGAAGTCGCCGGCCCCCAGCGCCACCGGCAGATCCCGCGTCCCGAAGTAGCCGGCGCTCACGAAGCGGCCCGTGCCGTCTCCCAGGAGGAGCGACACGTTGTTGTCGTCGGTATTGGCGACCGCGGCGTCGACCTTGCCGTCCATGTTGAAATCCGCCAGGACCAGCGCGGTGGGGGAGAGCCCGGCCGGGCTTTCGATGGGCGCTCCGCCGGCACCGCCCGGCAGGACGGTGATCGAGTTGGAGCCGCTGTTGGTGACCACGATGTCCGCAATACCGTCACCGGTGACGTCGCCGCTGGCCATCCCGGAGGGCTGCAGGCCGACGGGGACGGAGACGGGGGTGCCGCTCACGCCTCCCGCGCCGTTCGACAGGGCGACCGAAACCGAGCCCAGGGCGCTGAAGCTGATGGCCGCGTCGGCGAAGGCGTCTCCGTTGAAATTTCCGAGGGTCAGGTCGGTCGGGATCCCGCCCAGGGTCGTGCAGACCGACGCGCCGAAGGCGCCGTTGCCGCTCGCTCCGGTTCCGCGCCTCGTGCACAACTGGCTCGTTCCCTCGCAGACCACGGCGAGGTCGGATAGAAGATCACCGGAGATGTCGCCCGTCGCGATCGAGACCGGGCCCGTGCAGCCGGTCGAGAAGTTGTAATTGGCGAATGAAGTGCCGTTTCCCTGGAGGTAAGTCATGTTGTCGGTGCCGTTGTTGGCCGTGACCAGGTCGACGTTGCCGTCGTGATTGTAGTCGGCGGCCACGATGGCCGACGGAGTCGTGCCTGTGCCGACCGGAGATCCAGGCGCCGAGAAGCCCCCCGCCCCGTCGCCGTACACGATGCTGACGTTGCCCGGCGCCTGGTTGGCGGAAGCCAGGTCGGGCCTGCCGTCCCTGTTCAGATCGGCGGCGACGACCCCCTGCGGGTAGGCGCCGCTCGCCAGAGCCACCTTGCTCCCGAGGATGAACGCTCCCGAGCCGGTGTTCAGCAGGATCGACAGCGTGTTCCCGGTCAGGTTGACCGTGACCAGGTCGAGATTGTCGTCCTGGTTGAAATCGCCAAGTGTCGCGGTGTTCGGGACCGGACCGGTGTTGACGAGGGACGGCGCCCCGAACCCGCCCGCGCCGTTGCCGAGCAGGGTCGCCGCCTGACCGACGCCGCTCACCTTGGAGAGGGTCACGAAGAGATCCGGCTTGCCATCCTTGTTGACGTCCGCGAGGACCGTCGCCCGCGGCCCGAAGCCGGGCGACAGCAGCGTCGGGCTCCCGAAGCCGCCGCTGCCGTTGTTGAGGTACACCGCGACCTTGTCGGTGCCGTAGTCGCAGACGACGAGGTCCGCGTCGCCGTCATTGTCCGGATCGCCGGCGGACAGCCCCTGGGGCTGTGTGCCGGTGCCGGTGGCGAGCGTGGTCGTGAGCGTGAACTGTCCGGTCCCGTCGCCGCCCCAGATCTGGATCGATGCGGAGGTGCTGTTGACCACAGCCAGATCGGCCTTGCCGTCCTTGTTGAAGTCGGCCGTGATCACCTGCTTCGGGTAAGTCCCGACGGTATACTGAACAGGGGTGCCGAAGTGTCCCGCCCCGTCACCGGTCATCGTGACCAGCGTATTCAGGGAGGCGGCGATCACGGCGACGTCGATCTTGCCGTCGCCGTTCCAGTCGCCGACGGCCATGCCGGACATGGTGGTCCCGAGGACCTGGCTGCTGATCTTCGCACCGTAGCCGCCGTGACCGTCGTTCAGGTTGACGGTGACCTCCTGGGTGCGCAGGTTCGCGGTGATCAGATCCGGAAGACCGTCGCCGTTGGTGTCCGTGAACGCCACGGCCGACGGAAGCGAGCCGACCGCCAGGCTCTTCACGCGGCGGAAGGTGCCGTCGCCGAACCCCTTCACCAGACCGAGCGAGTCGTCCAGCTGGTCGACGCTGACGATGTCGAGCAGCCCGTCACCGTCGAAATCGATGGCAATTGCCCCGACCGGATGGTTGCCGGTTCCGATGTCCCGGCGCGATTTCAGGGACGACTGGGCGGAGGCAGGGGAGGCGGCCAGGATGAAAAGGAGCAGCGACAGCGCTGCGTTCGACCCCGGACGGGCCCTCGGATGCCCCCAGTGTTCCATCGAGCGGCGCCTTGACCCCAATCGAGTCGAGAGTCGGTGGAGCAGGGCAATTTTCACGATGCGAATGTTGTAGATACCTTAAAACTGTGGATTGTCAAGCAGATATCGGCAGCATGCGGCGGGGCATATCGCAGGGACGCGCGAGTTCGACGGACGGGGAATTTTCCGCGCCGGGTGCGTGAATCCTGAAGGCGGCGCGCACCGTCATTAGCGTCCCATTCCGACACGATTTCGCGGCGGGGCCGAGGAGGAGACGAAAATGAAAGCGACCGGGACGAGACGCGTGCGGTCGATCATCGAACCGCAGCAGGTGCTCGAAGGGGCGGGAGTGCGGCTGAAGCGGAGCATCGCGACGAGAGAGGTCAACTACCTCGACCCGTTCCTGCTCTTCGATGACTTCGGGTCGCACGACACGAGGGACTATGAAGCGGGGTTTCCGCTGCATCCGCACAGAGGGATCGAAACCGTCACGTACATGCTGTCGGGGGCGGTGCGCCACAAGGACACCCTCGGGAACGCCGGCAGCATCGGCGCCGGGGACATCCAGTGGATGACTTCCGGGCGCGGCATCATGCACGAGGAGATGCCACAGGTCCGCCCGGAGGGGATCGCCGGCTTCCAGCTCTGGGTCAACCTTCCGGCCAGGGTCAAGATGACGAGACCGCGCTACCAGGACGTGCGGTCGGACCGCATCCCCGAGATCGAGACACGGGACGGCGCACGGGTCAGGGTGGTCGCCGGCATGGCGGGCGACACGCGCGGAGCCGTGACCGACATCGCCGCCGATCCGACCTATCTCGATGTCCTCGTCCCGCCCAAGAGCACCTACCGCGAGCGGATCGAGCCGGGGCACACGGCGTTTGCCTACGTGTTCCAGGGGACCGCGACCTTCCCCGGCCCAGGCGACGAGACGATCACGGTCCACGAGCCGCGTCTCGTGGTCCTGGACGACGGCGACGAAGTTCGCGTCACGACCGGCACCGAGCCGGCGCGCTTCCTGCTCGTCTCCGGCAAGCCGCTCAACGAGCCGATCGCCCGCTACGGCCCGTTCGTCATGAACACGCGAGCCGAGATCGAGCAGGCGCTGGAGGACCTGAGGCGCGGCACGTTCGTGAAGGAGTGACGGGGCCCGTGAGGACGGGGACCATCAGCAGGGTGACGAAGGGGCGCAGGGCGCCGCCCTCGGCTCAGTAGTGGCTGAACCCGTACTGCCTCGGCCCGCCGATCGAGCGGCCCATCGACAGATAGAAGGCGTCACGCCCGCCGTCGGCGTGGCCGTACGCCAGGTACAGAGGACCGAAGAAGCTGTCCATCCCCAGGACGAGCGTCGAGGTGTAGTGCAGGTCGGAGAAGGAGGCCTCCCGGCTCGAGGCCCAGGCGTTCCCGGCCTCGAGCCACCCGCCGGCGTAGATGCCGCGGCCGATCATGCCGGAGAGCTTCCGGTTGCGCCTGTAATAGCCGAGGCGCGCCACGCCGAAGACCTGACCGTTCAGCTGGCCCTCCTTGAAGCCGGAGAGTGAGAACAGCCCTCCCAGGGGGAACTGATCGTAGAAGGGGATGTCGCTGCCGAGGTTGGTGCCCCCCGCCAGCGTCATGAAGACAGTGTTGCGCCTGCGGCTGAGGACCTGCCCGATCGATCCGGACACGCGATCGTAGGAAACGTCCGAGCCGAGGCTCCTGCGCGCCAGGTAGATGTCGAGCCCCCCGAAGCGGCCCTGGTGGGGGAAGGATGGATTGTCGAGGCGATCGATCACCAGGCGTCCGGCGTAGGCCGCGATCGGGATGTTGAAGCGGGGCAGATCCGATGCGCCGATGCTCGGACGGGCGCGCGCCCGGCCGCGCGCGAGACCGACCTTGGCCTCGCCGTACTTTCCGAGCTGCGCGCCGAAGGCCAGGGCCCCCGACAGGATGCCCGTCCGGTACTCCGCGAACTTCTCGTCTCCGTCGAAGACATCGGTGACATTGCTGGCGTAGTCGATGCTGGGCGAGACGAACCAGACGCCACCGAAATCGAGCGGCTGGTAGAACTCGCTCGACAGGCGGCGCAGCTCGCCGAATTGAAGGTCGCTTCGCCACTCGGCCCCCAGCGCATCGAGGCGGGTGGCGGTCAGGCGCGACACCACCGTGAAATCGGTGTTCCCCTCGAGGTCGTTGCGCAGGTTGACGCCGAAGCGGAGGTAGTCCGGCCCCCACGACTTCTCGCTCGCCCTGAGGACGAGATCGGTCCGGTCGCCGGATCCGACGAGCGCATAATCGATCGTCTCGAAGTCCCCAAGCTCGTACAGGCGCGCCAGGTCGGCCTTCAGGACGTCGAGATCGAGCGGGCCGCCGGGGCGCGTGCGGACGCGCCGCTCGATGATGCGGTGATCGACACGCGTCACCCCCTCGACGCGGACGGCGTCGATGCGGGGCGGCCCCCCCGTCGGGGCGTGCAGACGCTCTAGACGGGCGGCGAACTCCTCCGGAGAGAGGGCGTAGCGGGACAGCTCGCCGAGGTGCGCGCGTGCCGCCGCCTCCCCCAGATCCAGGATCCGCCCGGCCTCGGCATAATCGTTCGAAGTCAGCGACCCGAGCGCGGGCGTGATCTTGATGTCGGCGTGCGGCAGCTGCTCCTCGACGTTCTGACGGGTCAGCATCCCGGTCACCTGGCCCGTGACCTCCGGCAGGGAGCGGATCGAGCCCGCCTCGCGGAGCGGCGTGCTCACGTCCACGGCGATGACGACGTCGGCCCCCATGGCGCGCGCCACGTCCACCGGAAGGTTGCGCACCAGGCCCCCGTCCACCAGGAGCCGGCCCTCGATCTCGATCGGCGCCACGACGCCGGGAATGCTCATGCTGGCCCGCAGCGCCTGCGCCAGGTCGCCGTGATCGAGGACCACCATCTGGCCCCGGTCGATGTCGGTCGCGACCGCCCGGAACGGGATCGGCAGACGGTCGAAGTCATGGATGGCGGCGGCGGGCAGCGCCATCGCCTCCAGGACGAAGCTGATCTTCTGGCCGGAGACCAGTCCGCGCGGCAGGACGAGCTTCCCGCCCTTCAGCCCGACCTCCAGGTCGATGAGGTCCGCGGTCACGTCCTCCTTCCGGCGGTAATACAGGTCGCGCCGCGGCGGCTTGTCGTTGAACAGATCGTTCCAGTCGAGGCGCAGCATCTCCGCTTCGATGTCGCTCGGCCTGATGCCCGCGGCGTACAGCCCGCCGATGATCGACCCCATGCTCGTGCCGGCGATGACGTCGACCGGGATCCGCTGCTCCTCGAGGACCTCGAGGACGCCGATGTGCGCGATGCCGCGCGCGCCGCCGCCGGAGAGTGCGAGGCCTATCTTCGGGCGCGACGGGGGAGTCGCAGCAGGGGACGGGGGCCCCTGCGTCTGATCCGCCGGCGGACCGCCGGCGACGGCGAAGTGCGCCGGCCCGAACAGGCCGGCCGCGAGGACGGCGGCGAGCCGGGCGCGCCCCCGGGCGGGGGGCGCGCTCAAGGCGCGGCCGCGGGCGGCGCCGTCGTGGTCAGCGTGACCGGCACGCCGCCGCGCAGCACCATCACCGTGACCGGGTCGCCCGGGTTCAGGCTGGTGATCTTCTGCCGGACGATCGTCAGGCTGTTCGGCCCCGACAGGGGAATCCCGAGAATGGCCAGGATGATGTCCCCCCCGACGATCAGGTCCTCCTCGCCGATCGTGGCCTTGATCGATCCCGCCTTCAGGCCGAGGCGATCGGCGGGGGAGCCGGCGGCCACGCGCTGCACCAAGAGGCCGATTCCCGGAGGCGGAATGTTGAACACCTGCGCCAGGTCGCCCGAGAGCATGTAGCCCGAGACACCGCTCCAGAACGATTTCTGCTCCAAGAGCTGGCGCGCCACCTTGGAGGTGACCGCGAACCCGAGCCCTTCCGAGCCGCCCGAGTGGGACAGGATGTAGGAGACGATGCCGATGACCTCCCCCTGCATGTTGAACATCGGCCCGCCGGAGTTCCCCTGGTTGATCGCCGCGTCGGTCTGGAAGAACTCCGCCCGTGACATGCCGCTGAACGTCGCGTTCGGCTTGCGGCGCGCGCTGATATACCCGACCGTCAGGGTATGGCTGACGCCCAGGGGGGCGCCCACCACGAACACCGACTCGCCGACCTCGACCGCGTCCGAGTCGCCGAGCCTGGCCACGAACGGCGACTTGGGAGGCTTTTCGAGCTGCAGGAGAGCGACGTCGGCCGACGGCTCGGACGACAGGACCCTGGCCTTGAGCGACTCGCCGGTCAGGAACTGCACCTCGATCGCGTCGGCGGTCTGCACCACGTGCGCCGCGGTCAGCACCTTGCCGTCCGGGGAGATCAGCACGCCGGAGCCGAGGCCGGCGATGCTGACCGGCTGCCCCTGTGGCACCGTCGGCAGGCCGGTCTCCTGCGTGTGGATCTCCACGACCGCCGGGTCCACCCGCCTGAAGACCTCGGACAGCGCCTGCGTCGCGGCGCGGGCAGGCGGCGCTCCGGCGCATATCAAGATGATGGAGAGGAGAACGGCGGTGCGTGACCTCATCATGGAACCCTCCGGGATCGCGGACTCGGGCGGGGGGAGTATGGCGGAGAGGGTGGGATTCGAACCCACGGTGAGGTTTCCCCCACACACGCTTTCCAAGCGTGCTCCTTCAGCCACTCGGACACCTCTCCGCGGGAAGCGTGTGCTCAGGCTGACGGAATCGGGCCGGATGATAGACCGCCCGAGGGGCGGAGTCAACGCGACATCCGGCGAATTTCCTGAGCCTCCTGAGGTCATGACCCCATTGCCCGGCCGCCGCCGAGGTCCTATAAGAGGTTCCTATGTCGGCGGACAGAACGGCCAGGATCTCCTCACGAAACCTCACCGATCTGCTACTCGTGGCGCCCGCCGGCCACCACATGGCGCAACTGCACAAGGATCGGCAGACTCTTATGGAATCGGTCTGTGAGTTCGCCTCTTCGGGGCTGCGCCGGGGTGACTCAGTCATCATGATCGCGGCGGCCTTCCACACGGAGCGCTACCTGCACTCTCTGAAGGAGCGCGGTCTGGACACGCGCGAGCTGAAGGAGTCGGGGCAACTGGTCGTGCGGGATTCGCAGGAGCTGCTGGGCCGGTTCATGCGGGACGGCATGCCCCGGCGCGACGACCTCCAGGCGACGCTCGGTCCCGCCATCGAGGCCGCCCAGGCCGGCGGCTGGAGCGGGATGCGCGTCTACGGCGAGATGGTGAGCGACCTGTGGCGCTCCCGTAACACGGCGGCGTCCATCCAGTTGGAGACGTACTTGAATGATCTTGCGCGACTGTACCGGTTCTGCCTCCTGTGCTGCTACGAGCTGGGGGACGCCGACATGACCTCCTACGCCCGCGTCTCCCAGGTGGTCGGCCGGACCCATTCCGATCTCCTCCCGGCCGCCTGCTAGACCTTCCTCAGGACGAGCCACGTCTGGAGCAGGCTGATTTGGCCTTTGCCGGGGGGGCCGGACTGCGCTAAGTTATTCTCATCCGGCTGAATCCGGGCCGCCGCCAGGGGCATCAGAATGGCGTCGCACTCCCAAGGAGGACAGCCGTCATGACCGCACTGAACTCATTGAGGATCGTGGCGTCCATCTTCGTCGTCACGGTCCTTTTTGCCTGTGCCGCCTGCTCGGGCGGCGGGGTGGCCGCGGCCGGTCAGCCGGCCGGAGCGCCTCCCCGATGGGAAGGAGACGCCATGAAGGACTACACCAAGCCCTCCGACGACGAGCTCAAGAAGCGCCTGACCCCGGACCAGTACAAGGTGACCCAGAAGGAGGGGACCGAGCCGGCCTTCCGGAACGAGTACTGGGACAATCACCAGGCCGGCATCTACGTGGACGTCGTGTCCGGCGAGCCGCTGTTCTCCTCGCTCGACAAGTTCGACTCGGGGACCGGCTGGCCCAGCTTCACGCGCCCTCTCGATCCGGCGAACGTGATGACGAAGACCGACCGGACGTTCTGGATGAGCCGCACCGAGGTGCGCTCGAAGCACGCCGGCTCGCACCTGGGACACGTGTTCGACGACGGTCCCGCCCCGACCGGCCAGCGCTTCTGCATGAACTCGGCGTCGCTGCGCTTCGTGCCGGTCGAGAAGCTCGAGGAGGAAGGGTACGGCCAGTACCTGCCGCTGTTCGGGAAGCCCGCGCCGGCGGGCGATGCGGCGAAGCCGGCCGGCGCCGTCAAGCCCGCCGCCTCGAAAACGTCCACCGGCCGGAGCGAGGTGGCCGTGCTCGCCGGCGGCTGCTTCTGGGGAATGGAGGAGATCCTGCGCGGCATCCCGGGTGTCGTCGAGACGATCGCCGGCTACACCGGAGGCACGACCCCGAACGCCACGTACGAGGACGTCCACACCGGCAGGACCGGCCACGCCGAGTCGGTGCGCATCGTCTTCGATCCGGACAAGCTGTCCTACGAGGACTTGCTCGGGTGGTTCTTCCGCATGCACGACCCGACGACCCCGAACCGCCAGGGGAACGACGTCGGCACCCAGTACCGCTCGGCCATCTTCTACGAGAACGACGAGCAGAAGCGCATCGCCGAGAAGGTCAAGGCGCGCGTCGACGCCTCGGGGAAGTGGAAACGCCCGATCACGACCGAGATCGTCGCGGCCACCGAGTTCTGGCCGGCCGAGGACTACCACCAGAACTATCTCCAGAAGCACCCCGGCGGGTACACCTGTCACTACCTCCGCGACTGACGAGCGGGTTCCTCGACGGAAGGGGGGCGAGATGAAAAACTTCAGCGCCGGGAGGTCGCGCCGGTCAACGGGTTTCGCGCCGCCTCTCTCGACGTTCTCCGCCGAACGCTCGCCGGTCGGCGGCTTGCCGGAAGGCGGTTTCCAGCGCACACGATTTCCACAGGCTCGCCCACAGACTAAACGCTAGAAAGCTCAGGATGTTGTGTCACGCCTGTGGACGGCCCCCAACATTTTGTGTTCGCCCCTTGACACGTCCCCGGTCGGTGGATATTCTCCGAGCATCGCGGCCGAGGCGCGTTTCGTCACCGCGAGCGTGAGTGCTGGACCCTCGGTCGGAGGTCGCGCGACCCCATCTATGAGACGGTGGCCGTGCTTTTCCCGGGAAGTCAGACGCCCCGGGCGGGGTCGTTTCGTCGTGAAAATCGGTATGCCGTGGCAGGGCGAGGGTAGTCCAAACGTCGGTCGGAAGCCATTCAGGATGGCCCGACCTTTTCGGGGGTATCGATGAAGAAGGAATCCGAGCTCAAGGAGCGGAGACCCGATTCAACTTCACGGACCGACCGCAAGGCCGAGGTCCGCACCTCGACCGGTTACCAGGGAGCGCTGACGCTCAGGAAAGCGGCCGAGGGCCTGACGATTGAGCGGTACTTCACCCGCCCCGGGGTCGACCCGTTCGACGAGGTCGAATGGGACATCCGCCCCGCCGTCATCGGCAGCGAGAAGGGTGAGATCGTCTTCGAGCAGAAGGACGTCGAGGTCCCCAAGTTCTGGTCGCAGACCGCCACCAACGTGGTCGCGTCGAAATATTTCCGCGGCACCCTCGGCACCCCCGAACGGGAGCGAAGCGTCAAGCAGCTCATCGGCCGCGTCGTGCGTACGATAGGCGGCTGGGGCCGCGCCCAGGGATACTTCAACACCGAGGCGGACGCGCAGACATTCGAGGCCGAGCTGAAGCACCTGCTCGTCTACCAGAAAATGTCGTTCAACTCGCCGGTGTGGTTCAACGTCGGGATCGAGCCGAAGCCGCAGTGCTCGGCGTGCTTCATCAACTCGGTCGAGGACACGATGGACTCCATCCTCTCCCTGGCCAAGACCGAGGGGATGCTGTTCAAGTACGGCTCCGGCACCGGCTCGAACCTGTCCCCCATCCGCTCCTCCAAGGAGCTTCTGGCCGGCGGCGGGACCGCCTCCGGTCCCGTATCCTTCATGAAGGGGTACGACGCCTTCGCCGGCGTCATCAAGAGCGGGGGCAAGACGCGGCGCGCCGCCAAGATGGTGATCCTCAACATCGGTCACCCCGACATCGTCGAGTTCATCAAGTGCAAGCAGGAGGAGGAGAAGAAGGCCTGGGCGCTGATCGACGCGGGCTACTCGTCGGCCCTCGACGGCCCCGCCTATTCGTCCGTCTTCTTCCAGAACTCCAACAACTCGGTCCGCGTCACCGACGACTTCATGAAGGCGATCGAGAACGGCGCCGACTGGGACACGAAGCGGGTCCTGGGCGGCCAGCCGTTCGAGACGTTCAAGGCGCGCGATCTCATGAAGATGATCAGCGAAGCAGCCTGGGCCTGCGGCGATCCCGGGATGCAGTTCGACACCACGATCAACGACTGGCATCC
The DNA here is from genome assembly GCA_035635555.1 of Candidatus Dormiibacterota bacterium. NCBI lineage: Bacteria > Bacillati > Candidatus Dormiibacterota > Candidatus Dormiibacterota bacterium. The sequence continues at coordinate 93,274 of DASQAT010000035.1, read as the reverse complement.
GTGCCCGGACAGCGGCCGGATCAACGCCAGCAACCCGTGCGTCACCGGTGACACGCGCGTCGCCACCGAAGAAGGGCTCGTTCCGATCAAGGACCTGGTCGGACGGAAGATGGTCAGGATCGTCACCGAATACGGTGAGCTGGCCCCCGTCACCGAGATTTTCCGCACCGGGGTCAAAGAGACGTTTCTGCTGAAGACGAAGCACGGATTCACGCTCAAGGTCACCAAGGATCACCCGATCTCCACGACCAATCGCGGCGACGTACCGGCCGGCGAGTTGAACGAAGGAGACCAGCTCATCCTGGTGCCCGGACACTTCGGCAAGGGGCACCTGCCCTCGAAGATGGCCGAGTTCATCGGGATGACTGTCGGCGACGTCTGCAAGAGCGGCGATCAGGGCCAGATCTTCCTCACTCTGGGCCACGCCGAGCAGCACATCCTCGAGGAATACGTCGATTACCTGAACTCCGTGAAGCCGGATCGCAAGATTGAGGGGGTGACGCGAACCGATACGGGTGTGCGTCTCGCCACCTCCGCGACCGAGATCACATCCGTTGTCAGTCAATACGCCGTCCTCGATCAGGGGTCGGCCAGGAAAGCGTTTCTGGATGCCGCCTTCCGGCTCGATCGCGAAAGCTCGGCCTCGCTCCTGCGCGGTCTGTTCACCACAGACGGCACGGTCGGTTTCACCGAGGACAAGAACGCCTATGTGTCGCTCGATTCGACCAGCCTGGGCCTCCTGCAGCAGGTGCAGCAGATCCTTCTGTGCTTCGGGATCAAGGGGAAGATCTACGAGAACCGCCGGAACGGCAAAACGACCGCCGAAATGCCCGACGTCCAGGAAATGCACTCGCTCCGGATCAGCCGCAATTCTCGCATCCTCTTCGAGCGCTGGATCGGGTTCCATCCTGGGAGCGACAAGGCGTCCAGGCTGCGCGACCTGAATGCCAGCGTCGCGGCCTACTGGGATCCGCCGAGCGATGGCTTCGAGTCGTTGACCCCCCTCGGAAGCGAGGAAGTCTTCGATCTGATGGAACCTCGCGACCATCACTTCGTCGCGGGTGGGATCCTCGTTCACAACTGCTCCGAATACATGTTCCTCGACGACACGGCCTGCAACCTGGCGTCGCTCAACTTGATCAAGCTGTGCAACGACCAGGGAGAGCTCGACGTCGAGGCGTACAGGAAGGCGATCGACACGACGATCCTGGCGCAGGAGATCGTCGTCGACAACGCCTCGTACCCGACGCAGAGGATCGCCGACAACTCGCACAGCTTCCGGCCGCTCGGCCTGGGGTACGCCAACGTCGGGGCGCTCCTGATGAGCCGCGGCCTGGCGTACGACTCGGACACGGGGCGCGACTACGCCGCCGCCATCACGGCCGTGCTCACCGGCGAGGCGTACGCCGAGTCGGCGCGCATCGCAGAGGTGATGGGGCCGTTCAACGGCTACGAGAAGAATCGCGAGCCGTTCCTCAGCGTCATCAAGAAGCACGGTTCGCACGTCGCCAAGATCGACTCGGCGCACGTGCCGCTCGACCTGTACAACGCCGCGCGCGAGTGCTGGGATGAGGCGTACGAGCTGGCGGCGAAGAACGGCATCCGCAACGCCCAGGCGACGGTCATCGCCCCGACCGGCACGATCGCCTTCATGATGGACTGCGACACCACCGGCATCGAGCCGGACATCGCGCTCATCAAGTACAAGAAGCTGGTGGGCGGCGGCATGCTCAAGATCGTCAACCAGACCGTGCCGAGAGCGCTCAAGCGCCTCGGGTACTCCGAGCAGCACGTCAAGGAGATCATGGAGTACGTGGATGAGAACGAGACGATCGAGGGGGCGCCGCACCTGAAGGACCAGCACCTGCCGGTCTTCGACTGCGCCTTCCGGCCGCTCCGCGGCAGCCGCAGCATCCAGTACATGGGACATATAAGAATGATGGGGGCCGTCCAGCCGTTCATCTCGGGTGCCATCTCCAAGACCGTCAACGTCCCTTCCGACGTCACGGTGGAGGAGATTGCCGAGGCGTATCTGCAGTCCTGGCGGCTCGGCCTGAAGGCGGTCGCCATCTACCGCGACGGCTGCAAGCGCAGCCAGCCGCTCTCGACCAGCAAGGACCAGACCAAGGTGAAGGTCGAGGCGGCCCCCGGAGTCGGTATCGTCGTCGAAGGGCAGCCGCGCGCCGTGCGCCGCCGACTCCCCGACGAGCGCCGCGCCATCACCCACAAGTTCTCCATAGCGGGGCACGACGGCTACGTCACCGTCGGCATGTACGAGGACGGCCAGCCCGGCGAGATCTTCCTGGTGATGGCCAAGGAGGGAAGCGTCGTCTCCGGCCTGATGGACTGCTTCGCCACCGCCGTATCGATGGCCCTGCAGTACGGCGTGCCGCTCCAGGTCCTGGTGGACAAGTTCAGCCACGTCCGCTTCGAGCCGTCGGGATTCACCAACAACCCCGAGATCCCGATCGCCAAGTCGATCGTGGACTACATCTTCCGATGGCTGGCGTCGAAGTTCCTGGCGAAGGATCAGCAGAGGGCGATCGGCGTGCACGTGAAGGAAGACGCCGAGTCCCCGGCTGGACCTGCCTCGACCGCGGGAGAGCCCACGCGCCCTGGCGGCCCCATGCCGATCAGCCTCGTACCCGGCCCCGCCACCACGACCACCGGTCGCGGCCCGAGCGGACCCTCATCCGTAGGGGCCGCCGTCTCCGACCCCGCGCGCCCGATGTTCGCCTTCAGACCCGACGAGGACGCCCCGCCCTGTCCCGACTGCGGCAGCATCATGGTCAGGAACGCGGCGTGCTACAAGTGTCTCAACTGCGGCGCGACGAGCGGGTGCTCGTAGGGGAGAATTCAATACGGGGAGTACGGAGTTCTCCTCAAAGGCTGTGGACGCGGTAGTTCAGAGAGGGGGCCAAGTTTGGCCCCCTTCGCTTTAGAGCGATTGATGGGGAAAGCAGAAATGGACATAAGTCGTCTAACATTTGGTGCACCAGCAGCCGAACGAGACATTCAACAGGGGCTTGTTGAGTATTTCGTCGACTCTGAAACCTACCAAAGAGTTGCTCGAGGTGAGAAGACTATCGTTCTTGGAAACCGGGGGACCGGCAAGAGCGCAATATTCAAGGTCCTTGCCGAAAGATCGAGGAGCGCAGGGGCCTCGGTCCTCGAAATGCGTCCCGAGGATTATTCATACGAGATGCTTGCTCAAACTCTCCGTTCTCAAGGAGAAGGCTCTTGGGTAAAGCATGGAGCCTTCGCGGCTGCATGGAAGTTCCTCATCCTAGTATTAGTAATGAAGGCGTTAACGCAATCTGGTCCAACGCTGAAGAGGGGTGGGGCCGCACGGATCTACGAATACCTTCGCGATAATTATCAGAATTCCCAAGGCAATGTTGCCGCCATTCTGATCTCTTATCTCAAGCGAATTGAAGGAATCAAAGTTGGGCAGTTTGAGGCAGCTCTTAAAACGAGAGAACTGGCCCGACTCTACAAGCTTGAGGAACTTGAGCCTCTGCTCGCTCCACTATCGGAAATCCTCAGACAACGCCGTGCACTGGTTTTCGTAGACGAGCTCGATCGTGGATGGGACGCGTCCGAAAATGCACAGGCGTTTGTCGCGGGGCTGTTCCAGGCAGCGATCTCGCTAAACGAATTTAATCCCCAATTGACCGTGTACGTATCTCTAAGACAAGAGCTGTACGATAGCATCCCGGTGCTCTATGAAGATACTCAGAAGTACCGGGACATAATTGAGACGATCCACTGGGATGAACCATCTTTGAAGTCTGTCATCGCTAGCCGAATTCGACACAGCCTGCCAGAATTCGTCGAAGGTACTAATGACGCTTGCTGGGCCGCCATATTTGCCGAGGTGCTCCAATACCGGGGGGCAAATTCCTTCAATTACATGATTGACAGAACGTTGTATAGGCCACGCGAAATTATTCAGTTCTGTTCGGACGCACTTGAGGAGAGCCGCCTAAGTAAGGTAGTCCCAATTGATTATCCAGTCATTAGTCGGGCGGAACTTCGTTACTCAGAGGCACGAACAAGAGACATCGCCGGTGAGTATCGTTTTCAGTATCCCGGCCTTCTAAGTGTCTTCGAGGTGTTCCGGGGACGTCCTTACCTGATGGAGAGAACTGATCTTGAGGAGGTGTGCCTCGGGATTATTACGGGGGAACATCCGACGGATCCCGCAGCAAGATGGCTTGAAAATCAGGATCACGAACTGTTGATTGAGATCCTCTGGCGCGTGGGCTTCTTGCGAGCCTACGCTGTTGGCGGGCTGAAGGCGCTCAGAAGAAGCGGCAGCAGCTATGTTGGTCCTCACCAGGTATCGAACATTAATGTCCGGAACATCCAGCGCTTTCACGTGCATCCGATGTTCCGCTCCTTTCTGGGCATGAAAGAGCCGAAAGCGGCCCATGCTGCAGATGTTGAGCAATAATGGTTAATACCGACGAGGATCGAGCCGCGCCTCAACGTCGGTCGTCTATGGCCGTGACCACCGCCGACCAGGGACAATACGACTTCACGGTACCCAGCCAGTACGCCTTGTTCGCCTCGATGTGGGAGGGGAGGCCGTCGCACAGCTCGATGGCGGCGTCGGCGAAGGAGACGTTCTGCGGATCGACGTGCCAGGTCCACTGGGGGTCGCAGGCCGCACCGTCGAAAAGGGTTCCGAAGATCGGGACTTGACGGCCGCCCGTGGCGAGGAGCTGCACCGCCCGGTCGATGAAGGGGCCGTTCGTCACCCAGACGGTCAGTGACTCGTTCTGAATCCCGAATCTGATCATCGCTCCGCCGGTACGCGCGCTGCACGGGCAGTCGGGCGGCAGGGTCGCATCGAGCGGAGGCTCTCCGAACGTGCCGTTGGCGCAGGCGTTCTCTGCCCGCACGAGGTAGTAGTACCCGGAGCCGGCCGGGGGATCGGGACGTGTCTCGGTAAGGCTCGTGGCGGCGACGCCGCGGCTGAGCGTGCAGGCCGAGGCGAATCCGCCGTCGCTCCTGAGCACGGTGGAGTCACCGGTCACGACGGTGTAGACCGTGCCGGGGCCGGCCGAAGCCGCCTGGGGATCCCAGTTCAGATCGGTCGGCGCCACGCCCGTGGCGCGCAGGCGCGGGACCTCGACGGGCGCGGCGTATGAACCGGCGTCCGAGGGGGCGCAGTCGCATGCGTCGGCGGCTCCATCGCCGTCGGCGTCCGGGAAGGCGCCCGGCTTGGGGCCGATGCGATACACCCTCCCCTGGGTGAGAGACACGACGTACAGTCTCCCGTCCGGTCCGTTCTCGAGATCGGTGACGATGCCGAAGCCCGAGCCGAAGACGATCTCCGACATCTCCGCGGAGCAGATCGCGGCGTTGTTGTCGGCGACCAGGTCCTGCAGCGCGGGCGAGGAGAACGCCAGGCCGTCGCGCGCGGCATTCGGCACAAAGCGGTAGAGCTGCCCGCAGTTGTTGTCTCCGACCAGGAGGTTGTGCAGCTGCCCGCATCCGGCGAGCGGGCTGGCGGGGAACGCGAGGGCGGTGGGGGCGACCGGGATCGCCCAGGAGAATTCCGGATCGCTGTAGACGGATCGGGGGGCGACCCAGAGGTCGCCCTGCCCCTGCGGGTCGCGGAGGTCGGGTCCCATGATCTGCGTCCAGCCGCTGTTGAGACCGGGGACGATCCGGTTCACCTCATCGTACGCGTCCGGTCCGTTCTCCGTGTCCCACAAGGCGCCTGTGACCGGGTCGATCGTCAGCCCGAACGAGTTGCGCACGCCGTACGCGTAGTAGCGGTTCATCGGGTCGGATGGGTTGAGCGGGTTGAAGAAGGGATTGTCGGCGAACGCCGCACCGTTCGTGTCCACGCGGAAGATCACACCGGTGTCGTCGGGGGCGGGGCCCGTAGGGAAGTTCTGCAGCTTGCCGCCGCGGTTCAGGTCGCCGATCACGGCGTACAGGGCGCCGTCCGGGCCGAACGTCAGGACCCCGCCGTTGTGATTCGGGCCGGACGTCACCGGCAGATCGAGCACCAGCACCGGGTTGACGAGCGCGGTCCCGTCCCAGGTATACCGGTAGACCCGGTTCCCGAGCGGGACCGGGGAGCCCGCCGTGTCGGCGCCGGTCGCGCTCTCGGTGTAATCCAGGAAGACGCGCCGGTTGACCGCGAAGTCCGGGTCTAGGGCGATGCCGAGCAGCCCCCGCTCGCTGGCCGAGTCGACGGCCACGTCGAGCACCGGGGCCGCCTGGACGACTCCGCCGATGACCCGGCGCACCTGTCCGTTCCCCTTCTGCAGGACCAGGATGTCGTTGTCCGCGATGAAGGCCATCGTCGTCGGCTGCGCCAGACCGCCGGCGATGATTTCGACCTGGAGCCCGGGATCGTTGACCGTCTGCGCCGCGGCTGGGAAGGCCGCGAGAATGAGGAGCGTGACGCCGATGCACGACGTCCGCATGCGGGTGCCAGAGAGTCGGCGGCTCATGGGGGGACTATACGGCGATTCGACCGTCAGGCAAGTCGGAATTGACCACCTGCCCTGACGCGCCGAGGCTGGTATAATCCACGCACACGAGAGGCAGTGCGGTCAGGTGTTCCGGGGTCCGCGGAGGGACGCCGGGTAGATGTCTTCGCGGGGACATTCGGGGGGCGCGAAGAATCTCGAGAGGAGGATCTCGATGCGCTCGATCGCGGCTCTCACGCTGGCCATCATTCTTGCGGCGTCTGTCCTCCCGGCCGGCGCCCAGTCGAACGGCACGTCCCCCTTCCCGATCCCGTACGTCCTGCTCCCGGACACCCGGTACGAAGAGGGATGCTTCGCGCCGTGCATGTGTCCCATCCTGCTCCAGGACGGGACGAAGGGGGGATTCACGCTCAGCTTCAGCGGCTTCCAGCCGCCGTTCATCGTCTACGACGTGCTGGACATCAACTGGACCGTCCCGGTCCTCGGCAAGACCTTCACCGGCAGCGGCCGGTACCTGATCGGCTGGAAGGGAACCGCGCAGCAGCAACTCCTTGTCAATCTCAGCGAGAACGGCGCGCCGCCCGAGAAGTTCGACAGCGGGCTCGTGCCCGTGACCGCACCCTTTCCGTTCATCGACATCGCCATCAGCATCCACGGCTTCTACTGCAACGACAAAGCCTTCTACCTGAAGGCCGCGCCGGCCCGGCCGGTGACGCTGAGCCTGCGGGTCGATCCGTCCGATCTCGTCTGGGACCTGTTCCCGGATTCGCCCGGCTACGACGCCGTCTTCGGAAGCGTGAGCGTGCTGCGCGGGACCGGGGGAGATTTCACCGCGGCGACGTCCGGCTGCCTCGGGAGCGACGTCCCCTCCTCTCCCGTCGCCGGCTCGTCCGATCCTCCGTTTGGCGAGGCGTTCTGGTACCTCGTCCGCGCGCACGGCGGCGTCGCGGGCACGACCTACGACTCAGGCGACCCCGGCAGGGACGGCACCTGCGACGCGCGGATCGACGCCGCTCGGGGCGCCTGTCCCTGAACCCGATTCGAATTCCTCTCCTGGTCCTTTCGCTCGCGGTCGGTCTGCTCGGCGGCCCGCCGACCCTCGCCCTCCAGAACCCGCCACAGCCCGAATCATCGTCCGCGGCAACGATCTCTCGACCGATGTCGGAGATGGAGAGGCAGGGGAGGGATATCGACGGGCGGCTCACGGCGGAGCTGGAACACTCGGATCCCGAGACGGCGCGCCTGTTCACGCAAGCCAATGAAGCGCGCGACCGGGCGGACCATGCCACGGCCTGCCTGCTCTACGGGCAGGTCTACGACAGGGTGCCCTCGTTCGCGCACGCCTTGCGCCGGCAATGCAACGAGGAGCTGGCGCAGGGGCACAGGGAGATGGCGGTCGCGCTCTGCAGGAATGCCGTGCGTCAGAAGGAATCGGCGGACAATCTGGCGGCCCTGGCCCGCGCCCTCATGGCGGGCACGCCGAATTTTCCGAGCCGTCCGCCGGACCAGATCGAGGCCCTGGAACTGGCGACGCGCGCGGCCGGGATGGAGCCCGGCAACATCTTCGCCCTGGCGGTGCAGTGCCAGGCGGCGCTCGGGAGGGGCGAGCGCAGGATCCTCGAGGGCTGCGTGGGAAACATGGCGACCCGCTACCCCGACGAGGGGATCACCCACTTCTTCCAGATGATCCGGGCCGCCGAGGCCGGACGCTACGACGAGGCGGTCGATCATCTGGAGAAGGCGCACGACGCGGGGTTGCTCCCCGACGAGGCCTACCGGCAGCAGTTGAAGTTGCTGCGCCGCGACCGCTGGTCGATGTCGCACGTGGCGGCGCTGGTGCTCCCCGCCGGAGGGATCTGGCTCGGCGTCCTGGGTGCGTTGCTCGTGGCGGGCCTCATCCTCAGTCGCGCGGCGCTGCGCGCCGCGGGGCAGGTGCCGTCCGGATACGAAGGGGCCGTGACCGGGATGGACGCCCGGCTGCGACGGATCTATCAGGGCGTGCTCTGGCTGTGCTGCGGGTACTACTACATTTCTGTCCCGATCGTGGCGTTCCTCGTGCTGGCCGCGGGAGGCGGGACGATCTACGCCTTCCTGCGGCTGGGCCAGATCCCGATCAAGCTGGTGTTCGTCGTCGGAGCGATCACCCTCTACACCCTCGCGGCCATGGCCCGGAGCCTGTTCGTCCGCGGCGTGGACCAGGACCCCGGCGAGCGTCTCGATCTGGAGCGGCACTCACGACTCAAGACCGTGCTCGATGAAGTCGCGCAGCGGGTCGGGACGCGCACGGTGGACAACGTGTACATAACGCCGGGCGCCCAGGTCGCGGTCATGGAGCGGGGGCGCAGCATGCTCGCCCGCGCGCGCGGTCGGGCGGAGCGCTGTCTCATCCTGGGAGCGGCCGCGCTCGAGGAGATGCGCCTGGGGCCGTTCAAGGCGATTCTCGCCCACGAGTACGGCCACTTCTCGAACCGGGACACGGCGGGCGGAGGGTTCGCGCTGGCGGTGCGTCGATCGCTTTTGACCATGGGGCAGGGGATCGCACGCGGCGGAGCGGCCGCCTGGTACAACCCGGCGTGGCTGTTCGTGATCGGGTTCTACCGCGTCTTCCTGCGTATCTCGCAGGGGGCGTCGCGGCTTCAGGAAGTGCTGGCGGATCGCTGGGCCGCCCTGTCCTACGGATCGCGGGCGTTCGAGGAGGGACTGCGGCACGTGGTGGCGCGCGCCGTGCGCTTCAACGCGCACGCCGACGCGACCCTCAACGAAGTCATCAACGCGAAGCGGCCGCTGGAGAACCTCTACACCTACAGGCCCGAGCGCCCGCCGATCGCCACCGGCGTCGAGACGAGCGTGAAGGAGGCGCTCGAGTCGAAGCCCTCCCCGTACGACAGCCACCCGTCCCCCGCCGACCGGATCGCCTGGGTGCGCGCGATGAACGCCTCGGGCACGGGGACCTCGTCGCGGGACGCCGAGGACGCCTGGAGTCTCTTCCCCGACCGCGAGTCGATCGAGCGCGCCATGACCGCCGTCATCCGGCAGAACATCGCCGCGGTCCATGGCGTCCAGATCGCGGGCACGGCGCAGCCCTCGACTGGAGCCTGAGACACCGACGCTCGGGACGAAGGCGCGGTCGGCTTCTAACGTGCCGCGGGGGCCGCCGGGTGCAGCTCCGACTGCGCGCGCACGACGCCCCCCTTGATGACGTAGCGGATCTGCCGGAGGTTCTTGATGTCGCGGGCCGGGTCGGCGGCGACCACGAGCAGGTCGGCCTGCTTCCCTTTCTCCACGGTGCCGAAATGATCCAGACGATGCATCGCCAGCGCACCGCCCCGGGTCGAGGCGATCAGGACCTCCATCGGCGTCATCCCGGCGGCCTGCATCGCCTCCATCTCCGCATATACGGAGGCACCGTGCAGGGTCAGCGGATTGCCTGCGTCGGTCCCCATGGCGATCGTGATGCCCGCATCGCGGACCGCCTTCAGGTTGGCGGGCCCCACCGTGTTGAAGGTCGCGATGCGCTGCCTGCGTCTCTCCAGAGTCTGCGGGTCGGCGTCCTTCACCGACAGACGGGCGGTCTCGGCCACGTGGGAGAGCGTCTCGGGGTCCACGCAGCCGTTCGGGTCATCGATGGCCGGTACGCTCTTTCCCGCGGCCGCTTCCTGCAGACGACGGTAGCCGTCGAGGACGGTCAGCGTCGGGCAGTAGATCGTGCGGTTCTCCTTCGCCAGGCGCAGGAACTCCGCGTCGACCGGGACGTCGCCGACGCTGTGCACCAGCAGGTACGCACCCGCCCGCAGGGCGACCGTGGCCTCCTTCAGCCCGGTGGCGTGGACGATGAGCGGTATCTTCCTGGCGCGCGCCTCGTCGCCGGCCGCCAGGACCGCCTTCGCCATGTCATCGAAATTCCGCTCGGCGACAGGGATGAACCAGACCTTGACGGCGTCGGCGCCGTGCGACGCCAGGTAGCGCACGCCGGCGCGCGCGTCCTCCTCGGTTCCGAGATAGATGAACTGCCTCTCGGCCGGAAGATTGAGCCAGAAGTCCAGGGTCGACAGGAGGGGCCCCGCCGAAGCGACGTGCGGCGCCAGGGGGTCGGCGTCGGCGCGCGCCCTGAGGTCCCAGGTCCAGGAGTAGCCGCCGACGTCGAAGACCGCCGTCACGCCCGAGCAGAGATACGAGCGCAGGAAACGCTCGGGATGAGCGCGCAGGCGGGCCTCGACCTCGTCGTAGGGATAGCGGTCGCGGACGTCGATCGAATCGGGCCGGCCGTCGGCCCAGCCGGTCTGCGAGAAGTGCACGTGCGCGTCCACGATCCCCGGCGTGACGTAGAAGGTCTTCAGATTGACTACCGCGACCCCCGAGGGGGGAGGACACTGGGCCCGCGTGCCGGCGCAGTCGATCTTGCCCCCGCGCAGCACGACGACCGAGTCGGGGACCGGAGGGACGCCGGTGCCGTCCACGAGCGTCGCGCCGACCAGAGCGCGCGGCGGAGGAGGTGTGGCCGGCGGCGCCGAGAACGCCGTGGTGACCGCGATCTTCCAGCCGTCGCCCGTCTTCACGAAGAACCGCTCGGAGATCCCCGAGTCCTCTTTCGGACCGTAGAGCACCCGGTATCGATACGTCCCGTAGACCAGCCCGGGCCGGACGGGGACGAGCTGCAGGTCCAGCCCCTCGAACAGATCGGGCCAGTCGTCCCCCGACTCCTTTACGAACGAATCGTAGCCGAGCGTCGATCCTTCGAACCCGGTGCGGGCGAGAGTGTCGGCGTGCAGGTAGCACGCCAGATAGCCGGCGCGGTCCCGCCTGCGGATGGCGTCGAGGTTCTTCTCGAACAGCGCGCGCGCCGCCTGGAGGTCGGCCTCCCCTGAAGCGGGACGAGCGGGGGCCGCGCCAAGGATCGCCGCCGGGGGCAGGACGACGAGCGTCAGGGTGGACAGACGGAAGAGTGCCCGACAGAGTGCGTTTGACCGGCGCATGATCCCTCCAGAGGATGCGGCGGCCATCCTACCACCGGGGGTCGCGCGCCCAGGCCGCATCATTTATACTCTCGCGCAACGTCCTGTCGTGCACGCCGCTTCCTCCACGAGGGCCTGATGTCCGAAGGCGAGTCCTTCTGGAAGACGCTTCCCGGAATCCTCACCGGCCTGGCCGGCCTCGTCGGGGCAGTGGCGGCCCTCACCACCGCCCTTTATACCGCCGGGATCATCGGCGGCCGCGCGAAGGGCGGCGTTCGTCCACCCGGCGACGCTTCAAGGACGGAGATCCGCGGGATCTCATCCACGGGCGTGTCGGAGCGCGAGCTGCGGGTGACGGTGGATTACACCTACACGGGAGATCTGGGGCTCGATGTGGCGGGTGTCCTGCTCACCCCGGCCGGATCGAGCGGCCCCCTGCCGCCCGGCCTTGCCGTGTCGACGACGAGAGTCCCGAAAGGGAGCGGCAGCTTCGCCATCGACCTGCGCGCCGACCGCCCGGGAGCCTACCCGATCGAGTCGGTCCAGGTCTGTCTCGTCGGGGCGCCCGCCGCGGACGGGAGGGCGAGGCAGGCCTGCCGGAAGTTCCCCCTGCGCTTCAGCCTGACCGGTCCGCCGCAGCCGGAGCATCGCCGCGACGCCGTGTGGAACCTCCGGGGTGTGGAGCCGGCGGACTCGTCCCTGCTCGTCACCGTGGATTACAGCTATGCCGGCCAGTTCGGCTCCGATCCGCGCTCGGTCTATCTGGCGGCCATGGCGCGCATGCAGGGCGGCCGGCAGGTTCCCGATACCGGGTTCGAGAGGGGGACCGGCTCCGCCGACGTGCAGGCCGGGAGCGGGACCTCCTCCGTCCTCATCCGCAAGTACCGCCGCGGGCCTTACAAAAGCGTGGATGTGCGGGTCTGCCTGATGGCCCGGCGGCCACCCCAGGAGATCGCCTGCCAGGTGTTCCCGTACCTCAAGTCGTGGCCCTGATCGGGACGCGGGAACTTCAGGGTCCCGGGACTGTCGAATCCTCAGGGTCCGCGGTGAGGGGCCCGATGGAGGTGGCCGGTCATGTCCCGATTCGTTCGCAGGCTTCCCCTTTTCGTGTTCGCTCTCGCGTCGCTTCTGACGCCCCTCGTGCCGTCCGGCGCGGCGTTCGCCCTGGATCGCGAGTCCTGCTCGATGGAGATCCTCATCGACGGGGCGCCGCTTCAGGAATACGCCGGCCGCGGCACCAGCTACGTCGAGGCCGTGAGGGGCCGCGAGTATTCGGTCCGGCTGCGCAACCGCACCGGCGAGCGCGTCGCGATCGCCCTCTCGGTGGACGGGCTCAATTCGATCGACGCGCGCACGACCACGGCGTCGGAGGCGCGCAAGTGGATCCTCGAGCCCTACGGGACGATCACGCTCGACGGCTGGCAGACGAGCACGAGCACGGCGCGGCGGTTCGTCTTCACGACCGAGGATCGATCGTACGGCTCCTGGCTCGGGCGGACGAAGAACCTCGGCATCGTCGCCGCCGCGGTCTTCCGCCAGAAGAGGAGTCTGCCGATCCCGATCCAGGGGGAGGAGCGGCGCCAGGATTCCGGCGCCGATTCACGCAGGGCCCCGGAGCCCTCCGCGGCTCCATCCACGGAGCAGCGCAAGAGTCTCGAGAGCCTCGGCTATCTGGCCGCGACCGGCATCGGCCGCGAGGTCGATCACAACGTCGTGCAGGTCGCCTTCGATGCCGAGGACGCCCCGAGCGCCCTGCTCGAGCTCCGTTACGAGTATCGCGACACCCTGGTGCGCCTCGGCGTGGTCCCGCCCGATCGCCCGTGCGACACCCCGCTGTCACGCCGCGAGTCCGCCCGCGGGTTCCTGGAGCCCGGATTCGCTCCGGACCCGTACCGGCAGCAGCGGCACTGAAGGAGGAGCCTCAGAGATCGGGGCTCTCCAAAAGGGTGTTGCTGCGCGGCTCCCCCTCGAGGACGCCGGGGTTCCTGCGGATGTACTCGAGCAGCGCGACCGGGCGGTAACCCAGGTCCTGCCGGTAGCGCTCGATCACGGTCCAGTGCAGCCGTTCGTTCGTGGCCGGACGTCCCCCCTTGTCCGCGGCCGGCCTGTCGATGGCGCGCGGGCTGGACGGAAACCAGGTGTAGAAGCCGCGGTGGGAGTCGTGCGGCATCGACATCCAGTCGGGGTAGGATTCGCCGAGCCGTCCCCTCAGGCTCGCCTCGTCGATCGCAAGGCCGCACCGGGCGGCGCGACGGGCCAGCCATCCGAGACTGATGTTCGACAGTCCCGAGTCCGGATAGCCCCCGCCGACGTCGGAATGCGCGCCGACGAACCAGGCCTGCCGCATGACCTGCTCCCGCGCGTGCGGCTGCTGACGCCAGATCGCGGGCTGGAACTGCAGGCGGTATTCGTCGATGGCCAGCGCCTGGAACGCGTTCCTCACGTAAGAGCTCAGGCTGAGGTCGTGGAACCGCAGCCTCCTGTTGATCAGACTGTGCCGCATGAGAGGATTCCCCAGCGACCCGACCGTGTCCCACACGCCGATGAAATGGATGAAAGTCGCCGGCTCCACGGCGTGCGCCCTGCGGTAGGCCTCGGCCGCCGGCGTGTCCGGCCGCTTCGCCGGATCCGGATCGCGATAGTAGTCGTAGGCGCTCTCGACCATGTCCCGCTGGTCGCGGCGCAGGATGCCGCAGTTGCGGATCAGCCCCGCGAGGCTGCGCACCGTGAACGCTCCCCGGCTGAATCCGAACAGGTACAGGGCGTCCCCGGGCTCGTAGTTGTCGACGAGCGCGCGATACGCCTGGCGGACGTTCTCGGAGAGCCCGCGCCCGGTCGCGCCGTCGAAGGTGCGTTCGATCCAGGAGCCGCGTGTGCCGATCCCGCTATCGTAGTAGGCGGACTGCCGCACGCCTGCCGGCCCGTCCGGCAGGATCAGATTGCGGAGCTTGAAGACATTCGTCGGACAGGGGTCATCGTAGGAGTTCCAGGTTCCGTCGCAGCAGACGATCAGGCTCTTGGGCATGTGAGAGACGCGTCGAGCGCGGGGCGTACGGTTATCACGCGCGGCCGCGGCTGTCAAATCCGCGAGAGCGGATCCACCGGCTCTCTGGTATCCTCGCGTCACAGCCGGGCCGATCCATGATGCGTCGCAGCACCTTTCTGATCCTTCACGTCCTGGCCTGCCGGCTCCTCGTGCCGTCGTTCGCCGCGACGGGAGACGCGCAGATCGACGTCCCCGATGCCGCTTGGCGTCAGGGTCCCGTCCGCTACATCCTCGTCGTCCAGGAAGACCACGGGTACAAGTCGCTGGCGACAGACGAGGAGCGCGGTGCGTTCATCGAGAGGTTCTGGGCGGCGCTCGATCCGACCCCGGGCACCGAGTCGAACGAGCGGCGGACGGAATTCTGGAAGCGGGTCGAGGCAGCGGACCGCCTGTTCAGGGAGGCGATGACACCGGGATGGAAGACCGACCGCGGGAAGGTGTACATCCTGATGGGTCCGCCGGACAGGCGCGAAACGAAGGGGCCCGCCGAGATCTGGAAGTATCAGGTGCCGCCGCATCCGGAAGCGGACCCGGATGTCACGTTCCGATTCGGCAGGAACAGCGAGGGGGAATACCGCATGGGGCACCAGGAGTACGTCGGGCGGGGCGCGCTCCGTTTCTGGGACCCCACCGCCGAAACCGACGGACCGCCGGCGGGGGAGACCTTCCTGGCCGTGCGCTCTGAAAACGGCACGCCCCAGATCATGAAGGGGCGGCTCCGGATGACGGAGTTCCCGGTGGCGAGCGTGCGGGCCGATTTCGCCACGGCGTCTCTGGACTGTCGTCTGCGCTACGACTTCTACAGGGTCAAGCGCGGCTCGACGCGCGTGGCGGTGACGCTGGCGCTGCCCAAGGATCAGTTTCGCGGCGGGGACGGCGGAGTTCAGACGCCCGAGGTGACACTGTCCGTGGCCATCGACGATCCGAAGAAGAACAAGCCGGTGGGAAGCTTCTCGGAAACGCTGCGGTCCGCGGGGGCCGCCTCGGCCTCGATGGACCGGCCATTTCTGCTCCAGGGCTCGTTCACGATCGAGCCGGGTGCCTATACGGCTATGGTCACGATCCTCGACACGAAGAGCCACCGGGGCATCCGACGCACCGAGGCGATCGACGCGCCCGACTTCGGTCGCGGTCTGGCCCTCAGCTCGATCGCCGTGGGGCGGCTGCGCGACGATGCGGGCGGAAGCGGCGGGCCGGCGTTGATCCCGGAGCCCGACAGCGCCTTCCATCCCGGGGAGACGATCGGGTTCACGTTCGAGGTGTACAACGCCGAGCACAAGGGTGGAGCCACGACCGACCTCGAACTGACGTATGAATTCTTCCTCGAGACCGAGGGGGACCCTCGTCAGGCGGGCAGGCCGGTCACGCTGAAGCACCAGACGAGCGAGTCACACGCCTACTCTCTGCCGCTCCTGGGCTGGCCGGAAGGGAGCTACCAGGTGCGCGTCCGGGTCACCGACAACCGCACCGCTGCGAAAGCGGAGGGCCGGGGGGCCTTCCGGGTCGTCCGCTGACGGGGCCTGCTGTTGCTTTGGAACGACTCCAGGGTACACTTAGGGAGCGGTCGAGCGAATCTTCCCCGCGGGCGCGATCATCTAGAGGGAAAAACAGGCCATGGAGTCCCCCAAAGGCAACCCTCCCATGGAACCACTCCCTCTGGACACCGCCCCGGTCCCCGTGGAGGCGGTCCTCCGTACGGACCCCGATGCGCCGCTCGTGGCGCGGGCGCAGGCCGGGGAGATGGAGGCATTCGAGAAGCTGGTGGACAGGCACGGGCGGCGGGTCTACCGGATGATCCTCGGGATCACCGGTAACGAGTCGGACGCAGAGGACGGCGTGCAGAACACGTTCCTGAAGGCCTACCAGAACATCGGGGAGTTCCAGGGTCATTCGAAGTTCTCGTCCTGGCTTCTGCGCATCGCCATGAACGAGGGGCTCGAGGTCCTGCGCCGGCGCCGGAGCAAATTCAACCGGAACCTCGACGAGTGGGACGCGGCGGACGAGGAGACCTTCCGCCCGCGCAGCGTCCGGCCGTGGGATGAGAACCCGGAGCAGAAATACTCGCAGGCCGAGGTGCGCGAGATCGTGGAGAAGGAGATCAAGAAGCTGCCCGCGAAGTACCGCGTGGTCGTCATGCTGCGCGACCTCGAGCAGCTCAACACCGAGGAAGCGGCGACCGCGCTCGGGCTGAACGTCGCGACCCTGAAGACACGGCTTCTGCGCGGCCGGCTGATGCTGCGCGAGGCGCTGGCGCCGCATTTCAGGCAGACGACCGGGGGGAGGCCCGTGCCGAAGGGGCGGGAGGGCGGCCGTGATTAGCTGCAAGGACCTGCTCGACGAGCTGGGCGACTATCTCGACGAAGAGCTGGCGCCCGATCTGCGGCGCGAGCTCGAAGAGCACCTGTCGGACTGCCGCCCGTGCCAGGTGGTGGCGGACTCGGCGCAAAGGACCGTGAAGATCATCACCGGGTGCCGCTCGTTCGAGCTGCCGGCGAAGATGTCCGCGAAGATCATGGCCAGAATCCGGGCCGCCGGCTGCACCACGAAGGATTCCGGCGGCCAGGAGTCATGAGCTTTCTCCGCGAGTCCCCCCTGGACGAAACCCTGTTCGAGCCGTTCATCGCCTTCCGCCAGAGCCTCGGGTTCGTTCCCAATCTGTTCCGGGCCCAGACCTTGCGGCCGGACGTGGTGCAGGCCGAGACCGATCTCTACGCCGCGATCGTCGCGAAGGACGGCGCGCTGTCGAGGCTGCAGAAGGAATGCATCATGCTCGTGGCGTCGGTGGCCAACCTGAGCTCCTACTGCGTCGCCCGCCACAGCGAGATGCTGCGTCATCTCGATCTGGGCGGGCTCGACCCGGACGATCTGGCCGCCGACCATCGCTCGGCGGACATTCCCGGGACCGACAAGGCCCTCCTGGACTTCGTCGAGAAGCTGACGCGCCGTCCCGATCGGATGACGCGCGACGACGTCGAGACCCTGCGCGCCCACGGCTTCGCCGACGCGCAGATCCTCGAGGCGGTGCAGGTCACCGCGCTGAGCGCCTTCCTGAACTGCCTGGCGGCGGGACTGGGCACCGTGCCGGACGAGAATCCGAAGGCGGCTGTGAGCGAAGAGTGAGCCCTCGTCAGGGGACTCAGTCCACCGTGGGCAGACTCGAGGCGAGGGGGGGCTTCCCCGGTCCGGGCCGCGCGCGCCCGTCCTTGCCGCGCGGCCGCTTCAAAAGACGCGCGCGCGTCACGATGCCGGCGCCGAACTTCTCCGCCAGCGTGTCGGAAGCGCGCGCCACCCGCGCGGAACGCTCGTGGACCGGATCGGCGAAGAGATCGAGCTGGCCGGAGCCGGGCGGCGCGAGGTGGGTCACGCCGACGCCGAGCAGCCTGACCCCCCTCCCTCCGAGACGGATGCGCGTGCGGAACAAGTCGCACGCCGCGGCGTAGATCTCCTCCGTCAGGAAGGTCGGGGCCGGCAGCGTCAGCGCCCGCGTCCAGGTGGTGAAATCGCCGGCGCGGACCTTGACGCGGACGGTCCGCGCGCCCAGTCCCTCGCGCCGCAGCTCGCGCGCCACCCCCTCCGACCGCTCCAGGAGCTCCGATTCGATGGCGTCTGGATCGCACAGGTCCGCGGCGAACGTGCGCTCTTCCGAGATCGATTTGGACGCCCGATCCGGCACGACAGGCCGGAGGTCCTCGCCGCGGGCCAGCGACAGGAGGTGACGCGCCGGCCCCTCCCCCAGCGCCGCGGCGAGCCGGTCCTCGCCGGTCTCGACGAGCTGGACTATCGTCCGGACTCCGAGGAGGTGCAGCCGGGCGGCCGATTTCGGACCGACGCCCCACAGGCGCTCGACCGGCAGCGGCCACAACCGCGCCGGCACATCTTCGAGCGGAAAGATGACCAGGCCGTCCGGTTTCTCGAGATCGGAGGCCACCTTGGCAAGGAACTTCGTCGGTGCCACGCCGACCGAGGCCCCGAGCCGCTCCCGGGCGCGAATCGTCTCCTTGAGACGGCGCGCGGTCTCGGCGCCTCCGCGGAGGTCGGCCACGACCCCGGTGAGATCCAGGAACGCCTCATCGATCGACAGTGGCTCGACCAGGGGGGTGAAGTCGTCGAAAATCGAACGGATCCGCCGCGACACCTCCACGTAGAGCCCCATCCGTCCCGGCAGCCATGTGGCCTGCGGGCAGAGCCTCATGGCGACGATCGACGGCATCGCCGAGCGCACACCGTAGGGCCGCGCTTCATACGAGCAGGTCGACACGACGCCGCGCGGTCCCTTGTGTCCGATGATGAGCGGTCGTCCCGCGAGGCGCGGCTCCTCGCGCACCTCGACCGCCGCATAGAACGCGTCCATGTCGACGTGCAGGATGACGCGCGGGTGCGAGGGCATGGCCGCGGGACGGTCAGGCCTTGTGGAAGGCGTGGAAGTGGTTGACCGGGCCGATCCCCTTGCCGATGTCGGGGGCGGTCTGCAGGGCCGCGATCAGGAACTCCTTGGCGCGCGCCACGGCGTCCAGGGGCGGCAGACCGTGCGCCAGATAGGCGGCGATGGCCGCCGAATAGGTGCAGCCGGTGCCGTGCGTGCTGCGGGTGACGACCCGCTCCGCCTTGAACTCCTCGAAGCGCTCGCCGTCGTAGTAGAGGTCCACGACGTTGGGCCCCTCGGCGTGACCCCCCTTGATCACGACGCGCCTGGGGCCGAGCTCGAAGATGCGCTTCGCGGCGTCGCGCATCGCCTCGACGTCCGCGATCGTGTGTCCCGAGAGGACCTCCGCCTCGGGGATGTTCGGCGTGACGATCTCGGCGAGCGGCAGGAGGCGCGCTTTCATCGTCGTGACGGCGTCCTCGTCCAGAAGGCGCGTGCCGCTCTTGGAGACCATCACCGGATCGACGACCAGGTTGGGGGCGCGGAACTTCTTGAGCGCTGCGGCGACCGCCTCGACGATGGCCGTGCTCGCGAGCATGCCGGTCTTGACGGAATCGAAGCCGATGTCCTGGGCGACGGCCTCGATCTGCGCGGCGACCACGTCCGGGTCGATGGTCTGGATGCGCGTGACGCCGACCGTGTTCTGCGCCGTGACGGCGGTGATCGCGGACGTGCCGAACACGCCGAGGGCGCCGAAGGTCTTGAGGTCGGCCTGTATGCCGGCGCCTCCGCCGGAGTCGGAGCCGGCGACGGTCAGGGCACGTTTCATCGGGCCTCCCCAGGAGCGTGTCGGGGCCACTATATCGAACGCGCTGCCGGGGAGCAACGGGAAGGTCCGGACACGCTCCTAGCCTCCCGGCATGCGCCCGCTCCTCCTCACCTGGGCGATGACGCGCTTCAGGGCGCGCGCGGCGGCGGTGACATCCTCCGCCGAGACGACGGCGGACACGACGGCCGCGCCCCCGGCTCCGGCCTCGAACACCCGGGCCACGTTCTCGACCGTGATCCCGCCAATGGCCACGACCGGGATGGTCACCGATGAGGCGATCTCCGCGAGACGCTCCAGCCCGAGCGGCTCCCCCGCGTCCGGCTTGGTCGAGGTGGCGAACACGGGGCCCGCGCCGATGTAGTCGGCGCCGTCCTTCTGCGCCCGCCTGGCCTCCTCCCTCGTCGAGGCGGAGACCCCGATGAGGCGCGGCCTCGGCAGAAGGCGTCTGGCCTCGCGCGCCGGCAGATCGTCCCGGCCGACGTGCGCGCCGTCCGCCCCGGACACCAGCGCCACGTCTACCCGGTCATTGATGAGAAGGGCCGCCCCGAATTTGCGGGCGATCGGCTGGATTTCGGCGGTGACGCAACTTAAGTTGTAGGCCGTGGAGGACTTGTCCCTGATCTGGATGGCGTCGGCACCGCCCTCCAGGGCCGCGCGGGCGACCTCCACGTGAGAGCGCCCGCGGGACAGGGCCTGGTCCGTGATGACGTAGAGGTCATAGCGTGGCCACCCGTCCATCAGGAGACCTCCCCGGGGAGCCGATTCTAGCACCATGAGCGAGACCGATCCGGCCAGCCCGCCCAGACAGGTCGACCCCGACACGACCGAGACGGCCGCGCCGGGGCTCGAGCCCGCCCGCGCCGCCGACCAGGCGGGCCCGGCTCTCCCCCGACCGCCCGGGTCGGACTCGGAACCTCGTCCGCGTGAGGTCGCGAACCCGTTCCTGGCCCATCTTCAAAGCCTGCGCGAGCTGCAGATCACCCTGTCGCAGGAAGGCCGGGCCGAGTCGATTCTGGGAGAAGGAACCACCGGGACCGTGGAGATCGTCGGCGCCGATTGCGCCGTCTCCGTCGTCGAGCCCTCCAACGGACAGCCGACCCTGCGCTTCGGATGGCTCGAGGGCCGGCCCATGGCGCAGCACGAGATCGCGATGGTCCTGCGGCGGCTGGAGGAGCCGATCCAGAGGGTGCGCTCGGGCAAGGTCTCGCGCGTCGTTCTCGGGGCAGCCGAGGGCCCGGACACCGCCGGCAAGCTCGGCACGGCACCGGGCGGCCGGCCGATGGAGGCGATGCGGGCGCCGCAGTTCGGATCGATGCTGGTGCTCGGGATCGACGCGGCCATGGGACCGCGCGGTGCTATCGTCCTGGCGCGTCACGATCCTCTGCCGTTCAGCCGCGAGCAGGTCCTCCTCGCCGACATCCTCGCGACGCTCATGGCCATCCAGATCGAGCGGGCGCTGCGCGCCACCGACGCGCGGCGCGCCAGCGAGCGCATCCAGGACGAATGCGGGACGGCGATCAAGCGCCTGCACGAGACCACCCTGGAGCTCCAGGCGATCAACAGCGTCGCGGCCGCGGCCACGCCGTCGCTCGATCTCGAACGGCAGATCGAGATCGCGCTGCGCAAGACGCTCGAGGTGACCCGTTTCAAGGTCGGCGCGATCTTCCTCGTCGAGGACGCCGGCGCAGGCGAAACGCTCCGCTTCGCGCGCGGCGTGGGCGACCCGACGTACCTCGGCCTGGCGCGGGGGCGCGAGCACCGCAAGGGCCAGGGCGTGGCGGGCCGGGTGTGGGAGCGCGGCGAGCCGGTCGCCATCGCCGACCTCTCGGCCGATCTGTCTCTCGAGGGGCACGCGGACGAGCTCGTCGTCCTGCGGCGCGCCGGCTATCGTGCCCTGGCGGTCGTACCGCTCGTGGCGCGCGGCCGCGTCATCGGCACGATGGAGCTCCTGTCGACCGAGGCGCGTCCGGAGCTCGAGAGCCGGCCGAGCCTGGCGCAGGCGATCGCCGGCCAGATCGCCATCGTCATCCAGAACGGCCGGCTGCTGTCGGACGTGATGCGCCACAGCCTGAATCTCGAGGCGCAGATCGAGACGCAAACGCATGACCTGGCCCGGCGCCACGACGTGATCGCCGCGCTGCAGGCGACGCTCGAGACCGCGAGCCGCTCGAACGATCTGAGGGAGGTCGTCGAGAGCGCCCTCCATCGCGCCCTCGCCCTCCTGGACCTTCCGGCGGGGACGGTCCATCTCGTCGACCCTGGCACGCGCGCCCTGCATCTGAAGGCACAGAAAGGTCTGCCGCAGAACGCCCTCGACGAACTGGGCTCCCGGCTGTCCCGGACGATGATCGGCAGGACGCTCGAGGCGGGACAGCCGATCCTCGGGTCGACGGACCCCGCCGACCTGCTCGACACGGACGGCCTGCGCTTCCGAGCCGCGGTGCCGCTGCGGGCCATGAGCGGCGTGCACGGCGTGCTGGCGCTGGCCGGTCCGCACGACCTCGTCCTTGAGGAGCCCGACACGAGGACGCTGGCCGCGATGGGGGAGCTTCTCGGGCTGGCCGTCGAGAACGCGCGCGCCTTCCAGCAGACGGCCCCGGCCGGGCCGCCGAACCAGGAGCTGCCTGTGCAGCTCGTGCAGGCCCAGAAGATGGAATCCATCGGCACGCTCGCCGGCGGCATCGCGCACGAGTTCAACAACATCCTGGGCGCCATCCTCGGCTACGCGAGCCACATCCGGGGATTGACGACGACCGACAATCCGATCCACCGCCAGGCGATCACCATCGAGCAGCAGTCGCGGCGCGCGAGCGAGCTGACGCGGCAGCTCCTAGCCTTCGCGCGCGGCGGTCAGTACACGCTGGAGCCGCTGGACATGAACCAGGCGATCGCGGACACGGTGTCGTTCCTGTCCAAGAGCATCGACCCGCGCATCGTGATCGAGACGCGCGCCGACCCGGACCTCCCGCTGGTCGAGGCCGACGCCAGCCAGCTGCAGCAGGTCCTGGTCAACGTGGCGGTCAACGCCGCGGAGGCCATGCCGGAGGGGGGGCGGATCACGTTCGAGACACGCGTGGCGCACCTCGACTCAGGCTTCGTCCGATCGCGGCCCGACCTCGAGTCGGGGGACTACGTCGAGGTGGTGATCGGCGACACGGGCGTCGGCATGCCGCCGGACATCACCGACCGCGTCTTCGAGCCGTTCTTCACCACCAAGAGCGAGGGGAAGGGGACCGGTCTCGGGCTGTCGGTCGTTTACGGCATCGTCCGGAACCACAAGGGACACGTGACCCTCAACAGCACCCCCGGACTCGGCACGACGGTACGCGTGTACCTGCCGGCGTTCGACCGCGTCCGACAGGCGGAGAGCGCCGCGGCCCCGGTCTCCCGTCCGCCGGCGGCACGGTCCGCGCGGGCGCCCCTGCTGCCGGCCCCGTTCGAGCGCGTGGCGGTCGTGAAGGTCGAGCGCCGCAAGCCGAAGGCGGCGGAAGTCGTGGCCGGGGCGGCCGCACCGGAGCGCCCGAGCGCGCGCGCGGTCCCTCCGCAGCCGCCGGCGCCTCCCGGGCGTGCCGCGCCGGCGGACCCCGCGACCGACCCTCCCGCACCGGCGGCCGCCGCGACCGAGCCTCCCGCGCCGGCGCCGGCCAGGGTCCCGGCGAAGGGAAGGATCCTGGTCATCGACGACGAGGGGGCGATCCGCGAGATGGCGCGGGACATCCTGGAGAACGCCGGCTACGAGGTGGTGACCGCCGTCGACGGAGTCGACGGGCTCGAAGTCTACCGGCGCGAGTGGGGCCGCCTCGATCTCGTGCTCCTGGACATGGTGATGCCCCGCATGGGCGGTCTCGAAACCTACAGGCGCCTGCTCGGCATGGACCGGACGGCGCGGGTCCTTCTGTGCTCGGGGTTCACCGACAACGACAAGGCGCAGAAGGCGATCAAGGAGGGGGCGCTCGGCCTCCTGCAGAAGCCGTTCACCATGACCGAGCTGCTGTCGCGGATCGACAGGGCGCTGGCGCGGAGGTGATGAGATGAAAAGAGCCGTTTTCGTCCTGGTGGCCTCCACGGCGTGCGTCGCGGTTCTTGCCTTCGATTCCGCGGAATTCCATCCGGCGACCTTCAAGAACTTCCAAAGACAGCAGCCGGCGGCGGCCGAGGGACGGGACTTCGTCTTCGATGCCGCGACGCCGGCCCTTGCGGTCGGCGTGAAGTACTCCGGTGCGACCCGTTCGATCGCGGCACTCCGGGCCGCCCAGATCGTGATGGTGGCGCGCTCGCTGCACAAGC
This sequence comes from Candidatus Dormiibacterota bacterium, assembly GCA_035635555.1. Lineage (NCBI taxonomy): Bacteria > Bacillati > Candidatus Dormiibacterota > Candidatus Dormiibacterota bacterium. The sequence goes on along the minus strand of DASQAT010000035.1, from coordinate 69,342 downwards.
CGGAATACTCCGCCCTCTACCGCAAGGAGATCGAGGTGGTCGAGCAGGGTCGGTCGTACTGGCTGCCGATCCAGGATGAGGTGCTGTCGGAGCTCGCGAAGCTTCTGAACCCCGGGCAGGAATTCACCGTGTACGTGCGCTACCTTGGGGCGGCGCTCTCCGGCCCCGATCGCCTCTACCTCCTCATCGACTTCGACGCGGGCCCGCCGAAGCCCCTGCCGCGGGACACGTGCTTCGCGAGGCAGCTCTTCGGCATCGCCGTGGGACGGCCGCTGGCGCCGGTCCTCGAGGGGCTTAAGGCCAAATACGGCGAGCCGCACGTCATGCGGCGCGGGCAGGAGAATCTCTACGTGTTCCTGGTCGACCTGGAGTCGCAGACGTACGTCGTCGTGGGGGACGCCGGCGAAGGGTACCGCGACAAGGTGTTCTCCGTGCAGCTCACCGGGCAGCCGGGCCAGCGGCCCGCCGTGTTCAGGACCCTGCGGTTCGGAGCCCCCTCGTCGGAGGTCGCGAGCGTCCTCGGCAAACCGGTGGATACGGTGTCGAGCGGCGAGGGGTACACCCGGCTGGTCCTCGCGCACTCCACCTGCTCGGTCGAGCTGAAGAACGGTGTGTTCGCTTCGATTCTCATCGCCGACGATCCGAATTACTTTCAGGAGTAGTGATGCTACACTCCCGCCGCACGCAACGGGAGGCCGCCATGGCGAAGACCGAGCTGCGCTTCTACCACAAGCCGACCTGAACGAGCTGCCGCAAAGCAAAAGGTCTTTTGCTGAAGAAGGGGGTCGTCCTGGTCGAGCGCGACATCGGCAGGAACCCTCTCACCGAAGGTGAGCTGAAGGATCTGTTCGGCGACCGCGACCCGCGCGAGTTCCTGAATACGCGGAACGAGCAGTACCGGACCATGAAGATGGCGGAGAACCCGCCGTCGCCGGCCGAATCGATCCGCCTCATGGCGCAGAACCCGAACCTGATCCGCCGGCCGATCGTCGTGCGCGGCGGTCACGCGGTCATGGGGTTCGACGAGGAGGCTCTTCTCCGGCTGGTCGGTCCCGCTCGGAAGAGATCCGGGACAAGGTAGCCGTTGCCGCGGCCGGGAGATCACTTCCAGTCGAAGTCCTGAAGGAACTCCTCGCGCACCATTTCGCGGATCTTCGGCAGCTCGTCTTCGAACAGACGGCGGCGCTCGGCCTCGTCCGGATGGAACCTCTTCTGGAGCTCCCCCCAGGACGGCTGCTCGCGATCGAGGGCCGCGAAGTCCCTAAGCTGCGCCACGAAGACGTGGGTGTAATCGGCGCAGGGAGCGGGACCGTGGTAGGGGACCGTCAGGAAGCTGTACCTTGTCCAGATGCCCCGCGCCACCATGGCTTCGAGCATCGGCCGGAAGACCGTCTTCACGAATCTATCATAGTCGCCGGACTTTCCAGGGAACGCCCGCAGATACTCGACGTGATAGATCCGTCCCGCCCCCTCCCGGGCTCCGTACGGCGGCTCCCCGGGCCCCTGCGGCGCCGGGCCGGCCCCGGCCAGAAGAAACAGCGAGACGAACGCGATCGCGGCCTGTCTCATGGTGTGGCCCTCCTCAGTAATGGCGTGGGGCGCATCGTAGGGAGAGGGGGCTCGGAGGTCAAGGGGGCGGGCCGCAACGCGGTTGTGGAGGTGCGGCTGCGGTGCTATCGTGCCGCCACGGGAGGAGACTTCATGAACCTGAGCCGATCGGTCGTCGTCACGGCGTGGGCCGCGCTGGGGATCGTCGCCCTGGCGGGCGCCGCGCGCGCCGGCGAGGAGGGGCCCCAGATCACGATCTACAACCAGGATTTCGCGCTCGTCCGGCAGATCCGCACGATCCTCGTGAAGGAGGGTGAGAGCGAGACGCGTGTGGCGGGGGTCACCGCCCTGCTCGAGCCCGACTCGGTGGTGCTGCGCGATCGCCAGGACCCGAAGGGGCTCCGGATCCTGGAGCAGAATTACGAGGGGGACCCGCTCAGCCAGGGGTTCCTGCTGCGCCAGAACGAGGGAAAGGTGGTGGCGTTCCAGTCGCTCAACCCGGCGACTGGGAAGAAGGAGATCGTGAACGGGCGCGTGGTCCGCAGCGGTTACGCTCCCCAGCAGCCGGGCATGGCGTACGCGCCGTCGACCCCCATCATCGAGGTCGACGGCAGGATCCAGTTCTCGCTTCCCGGAGAGCCGCTGTTCACGGCCCTCGGGGCCGACGCGATTCTCGAGCCGACGCTCCTGTGGCGCCTGTGGAGCGACAAGGCGGGCGGGCGCGACGTCGAGATCTCCTACCTGACCGGGGGGCTCGGATGGCAGGCGACCTACAATGCCGTGACCCCCGAGAAAGGGGACCGGTTCGACCTGGTCGGCTGGATCACCCTGAACAACCAGAGCGGCGTCGCCTTCAAGGATGCGCGGATCAAGCTGATGGCCGGCGAGGTGAGCAAGATCCAGCCGCAGCGGGCACGGGCGATGCTCGAGTCGGCCGTCATGGAGAGGGCGGTCAGCCCCCCGCCGGAGGTCACCGAGAAGGCCTTCGACGAATATCATCTTTACACGCTGCCGCAGCCGACCCTGCTGCGCGATCGGGAGGTCAAGCAGGTCGAGTTCTGCCGCGGCGCGGATGTCCCGGCCGCGCGCCTGTACGTCTACGACGGGGCCCAGATGGGGATGTATGGCGGCTGGGATCCCGGGATGGCCCGCAACCGCCCCGACTACGGCACCGAGAGCAACACGAAGGTCTACACCATGCTGGAGTTCGTCAACAACAAGACGTCGGGGCTCGGCATCCCGCTGCCGCGCGGCACGCTGAAGATCTATCGCACCGACACCGACGGCGCGCGCCAGTTCGTCGGGGAGAACGTCATCGACCATACTCCCGCGGGGGAGAAGGTGCGTCTGTATCTGGGCAACGCCTTCGACCTCGTCGGCGAGCGCCGCCAGGTGAACTACCGCGTCGACACCAGCAAGCAGGCCGCCGACGAGTCTTACGAGATCAAGGTGCGCAACCACAAGAAGGAGCCGGTCGAGGTGCGGATCGTCGAGCACCTGTACCGCTGGGCCACCTGGAAGATCGCGGTGTCATCCGATCCCTACGACAAGACCGACTCGAGGACGATCGAGTTCCGCGTGAAGGTGCCGCCGGACGGTGAGAGGGTCGTGACGTACCAGGCCCGCTACAGCTGGTGACTCGGGCAGCCCCGCGCTCACACGATCGCCAGATCGCGCTGCCCGGCTCCTCCCAGGATGAGGTGACGACCATGAAAATGCCCCTGCCCGCCGGGGAGCAAGGGATCCTCGCGGCGCTCGATCCGATCATGAAACGCCCCGGAGTCCGCGCCGTGATCGACGCGGCAGCCGAGAGGGTGGAGAAGACGCTGCTCGCCGCTCCCGGGGCGCAGATGGCCTGGGAGACCGTGCCGCTGTCCACGTTCGACCCCGGCCTGCCGCAGACGATCCGCTCGGGCTGGGTCTTCATCCTGCGCGACGGCGCCGTGACCGGGGCCGAAAGACACCCGAACAGCGTCCAGCGCACTCTGTCCTGGCGCGGCGCCGGCGACCTGATGACCCGGACGGGCGCCCGCTGGACGAGCCACAGGCTCGTGAGTGACGGCAGCGCCCCGCTGCGGCGGAGATGGGTCACCATCCCGGCCGGCACCTGGCACCAGGTGGTGGTGCGGGGCGGGCACTGGGTCGTCCTGTCGTTCCACACGGCGCTCGCGGAAGATCTGATCGAGGAGCGCCCCCGGGAGGATGCTCCCGAGAGGAGCCACAGGCGGCACTACCTGGGGGATTCTGCGCGCTAGGAGCCTGTCCGGGGCATCGCGGTGTTCTAGCCGTCGAGGCGCGTCAGCCGGACCTTGCCGCCGGCGCGCACGCGGGCCAGGCGCGTGGCGTCGCCGGTGATGCGGCCGAAGACGTTGACCGGCGAGGCGGCGACCGGAGCCGTGTCGCGGCTCGCGGGCGTGCGGCCGAAGAACAGGGCGATGGCGGGTCCCTGCGGCCAGTACCCGATCTCTCCCACGGCGACCTCGGCGCGCGCCTGTGCCTCGAGCGGCAGCTTCAGGGCGACGTCGAAATAGATCTCTTCGCCCCAGAGACGCGCGGCCCCGCCGAGGGGAAGGGCGTCCCAGACCGCAAGGGCGGTCGGGGTCGAGGCGAGGATGGCGTACACGCGCACGCCGTCCGCCTCGATCCGGATGGCACGTTCGGAAGCCACGGTGCGGTCCTCCGCGGACGGCGCAGCGCGCGCCGCCCGCCTCAATAGGTGGGGCGCGGCGGCAGGGCCCGGGCGGCATCCATCCAGCGCTTCACCGGGGGATGCGACAGGACCGCGTCCATGAAGGCCGCTGTCTTCGGGGCGTGGGTCGTCGGCACCTTGAAGGCGGTGAGGCGCACGATCGCGGGCGCGTACATGATGTCCGCGGCCCCGAACGCCCCGAACAGGAACGGCCCCTGGGCCCTCCTGCGGTCGAGAGCGTCCTGCAGGAGACGCAGCATCTCCGCCGCTTCCTCCAGCGCCTCCGGCGTCGGGTGCGGCGGCTGCGGGAGGAAGCACAGGTTGAACGACATCGACTCGCGCAGCTTCAGGAACGACGAGTGCATCGTGGCGGCCAGCCAGCGGGCGTGGGAGCGCGCCTCCCGGTCGGCCGGCCACAGCGGCGGGTGTTCCGGGGGCGGGAAGACCTCCTCCAGGTACTCGAGGATCGCGAGCGAGTCCGGGATGACGCGGGCTCCGTGGTGCAGGACCGGCACGCGGCCCGTGGGCGACACGCGCCTGCGCTTCACGCGATCCTTGTCCTCGCGCAGCTCGATGGTGCGCTCGTCGAACGGCAGACCCTTGGCCGCAAGACCGAGCCAGCCTCGCATGGACCACGAGGAGACGTTCTTTTCTCCGATGTAGAGAACGAGGTTATCGGCCATGTGTGTCCCTCGACTAGGAGCGTGTCCGAGCAATGGCAGGGGAGTCGTGCCCGTACAGAATCAGATTCCAGTGGGTCCGAACGAGGGCCGCGTTCCGCCCGTCCGGATGCTCGAGCTCGTAGATCAGGAGGGACGCGGGACGTGCCTCGTCCTGGCGATCGAGGGCCAGGACCATCTCCTCCTCCATCCGCTCGAGGAGCTTGCGGAAGGCGACGACCACCACCTGGTGGGTGATCAGCAGGACGCGCTGGGAGGCGTGCTCGCGCACGAGGGTTCCGATGAAGGAATGGACGCGCAGGTTGACGTCGGCGTACGACTCGCCTCCCGGAGGCCGGTAATAGTACTTGCCGACGTGGCGGCGACGGGCCTCCTCGTCGGGATAGCGCGCGCGAATGCCGTGCTTGGTCAGCCCCTCGAGGACGCCCCACTCCTTCTCGCGCAGCCGCTCCTCCTTGACGAGGGGAGGGCGCTCCGCGAGCGCGGTCATGACCTCCTCGGCGGTCTGCACGGTCCGCCGGTAGGGGGAGACATACAGGACGTCGAAGGGGCCGAGGTCGTTCAGGCGCGTCCCGGTGGCGTGCGCGTGCTCGCGTCCCTCGGACGTCAGCGGCACGTCGACGTCGCGCATCGGGAGGCCGAGATGGATCTCCTGCGAGCGGCTGTCCTCGAGATGCTTGCGTCTCTCGGTCGCGAGGCTCTCGGCGTGCCGCATCACGGCCAGAAGCGAAGGCCACTTGGAGACTGAAGATTCCGCCACGAACGCGATTCCCCCTCGGGCCGCGCCTGAACGCATGGATTCTACACGAGACGCCGCGCCCCCGGGCGCGGTCGCTCTGCTAGAATCCGGCGCTCTTATGCAGGATGCCGCCGAGTCCCGCCGTACATTCCTGGTCGCGCTGAATTTCGCCTCCGTCTACACGTTGTGGGGGTCGACCTACCTCGCCATCCGGTTCGGGGTCCAGGACCTGCCGCCGGCGCTCCTGGCCGGGACCCGTTTCCTGATCGCCGGCGCGCTCCTGTTCTCGTGGCTCCTGGTGCGCCGCGTGCCGCTGCCGCCGAGGTCGCTGCTCCTGCCGATCGCAATCACCGGGATGCTCCTCCTGTTCGGCGGAAATTATCTGGTCACCTGGGCCGAGCTCACCGTGCCGTCCGGCATGGCGGCGGTCATCGTGGCGAATCTGCCGTTCTTCGTGGCCGCGATCGAAGCGGGCCGCAAGGACGGCGAGCGCCTGTCCGGCACCGGTGTGCTGGGGCTCGTGATCGGATTCGCCGGGATGCTCGTCCTGATGTGGCCCAAGCTGGCCTCGACCGGGCACCACGGGCTCGGCGACTTCCGGGGCGAGTTCGCGCTCCTGGCCGCGAACCTGTGCTGGGCGTACGGATCGATCTACTCCCGCCGGCACATCCGCGGCATCGCCCCGCTCATGGGCGTGGCCCTCGAGATGCTGATCGCCGGCGCGGCCCTGACGCTGGCGGGCCTTCTCCTCGGAGAGGCGCCCCATTACCATCTCACGCCCCGCGCCGCGCTGGCGGTGGGATGGCTCGTCGTCGCCGGCTCCCTGTGCGGCTACTCCTCCTATATCTGGCTGCTGCACCACGTGCCGGCCGCCAAGGTATCCACGTACGCCTACGTCAACCCGATCATCGCCGTCTTCCTCGGCTGGCTTCTGCTCGACGAGTCGCTCGACTGGAGGATGGCCGCCGGCACCGGAATCATCCTCGGGGGGGTCGCGGTGGTGAACGCAGCGCGGATCCGGGTCAAAAACTAAGACTCCCGAGGCCTGCTGTATCCGAGCCGCAACGGCCGCGACCGCGCACCCCGCGCTTTGTGAGCCGGTGCCCGGGTGGGGTATAGTCGCGACAGGTCAGCCCTCAGGACGGAAGGCCCCCCAGCCCGTCGTGGACCCTGCCAGGATCCGGGGCCCGGGCCGGCCGGAGGCGGCATGAAACGGGGACAAGGCCAGGCACCAGCCTTCAGGGCGGGGGCGCGCTTTGCCCTCGTCCTCCTCACGGCATTGACCCTGTCGGCACTGTCTGCCGGCGGCGCCCCGCAGACCGGAGGGCCGACTTCCGGAACCCCCGCGCTTACCGGGAAGAAGACCGGGCTGCCCTACGTCGAGGGGGACGTCCTGGTCAAGTTCAAGGCGCGCGCTCCCCAGAGCGAGCGCGGCAAGGCGCGCGCCGACCTCGGCGCGAAGCGTCTGCACGAATTCAGGAGCCATGCCGAGCACTTGCGCCTGGGACCGGGCCGCACGACGGCGCAGGCGATCGAGCGCCTGCTGCGCAACCCGCACGTCGATTACGCCGAGGCGGATTACATCGTGCAGGCGGCACGGACCCCGGACGATCCGGGCTACGCGTCCCAGTGGGGGCTGAACAACACCGGACAGACGGGCGGCATCCCGGGCGCCGACATTTCGGCGGAGCTGGCTTGGAACACCACCGTGGGGGACCACGCCGTCCTGGTGGGGGTCATCGACAGCGGCGTCGATTACACGCATCCCGACCTGGCGGCGAACATCTGGACCAACCCGGGCGAGATCCCGGGAAACGGCATCGACGACGACGGCAACGGCTTCGTGGACGACGTGCATGGATGGGACTTCTACAACGACGACAACGATCCGATGGACGATTTCGGGCATGGCACCCACGTGGCCGGCATCATCGGGGCCGTCGGCGACAACAACCTCGGGGTCACGGGAGTGGCGTGGAACGTCTCGATCGTCCCCTTGAAGTTCCTGGGATCCTCGGGCAGCGGCCCCACCTCGGCGGCCGTGCGCGCCATCGATTACGCCACGCGCATGGGCGTGCGCATCCTGAACAACTCGTGGGGGAACGAGGACTTTTCGCAGACGCTGGCGGAGGCGATCGCGGTTGCGGGTGCCTCGGACGTGGTGTTCGTCGCCGCGGCGGGCAATCTGTCCAGCAACAACGACCAGACGCCCTTCTATCCTGCGGGCTACAACCTCCCCAACGTGATCTCGGTCGCGGCCGTCGATCCGTTCGATCAGAAGGCTTCGTTCTCCAATTTCGGCCCCACGTCCGTCCACATCGCCGCGCCCGGAAAGGACATCCTGAGCACGCTTCCGGGCCGCGAATACGGGCTCGACAGCGGCACCTCGATGGCGGCGCCCCACGTCACGGGGGCGGTGGCCCTCATCCGTTCGGTGGCGCCCGACATCCCCGCCGACCAGGTCAGGCGCAGGATCATGGACTCGGCCACGCACCTCCCCTCCCTCTCCGGCCTGATCGCCGGGGGCGGACGCCTCAACCTCAGCACTCTCGTCGCCACGAAGGACGACGTACCGCCCGGGTCCATCCTCGACCTGAGCGTGACCTCGTCCAACAGCAACTCGCTCGTCCTGCGATGGACGGCGACCGGCGACGACGGCGGCGTCGGCCGGGCGGGGGCCTATGACCTGCGCTACTCGCCCGATCCGCCGTCGACCGCGGACATCACCCAGTGGCCGTCCGTGGACCATCCGCCCCTCCCGCAGCTCGCCGCAGCGACCGAATCGATGGAGGTCCCGAATCTCGAAGCCGACACGGACTACGTCCTGGCGATCAGGGCCCGGGACGATTGGGGAAACGCCGGCCCCTTCGGAAACCTGGCCTCCGGAAGGACGCTCCCGTCTCCGACCTTCGACTCGTCGCCCCCCTCCTTCTCGGCGGCGCTCAGCACCGGCGAGTCCGCGATACGGACCCTGACGATCCGGAACACCGGCGTCGGGACGCTCGACTGGACCATCCCGACTCCGATCATCAGCGGACCCGGCGGGAGCGTGGCGGGCGCCTCGGTGGCGGCCGCGCAGGACGAATCGGCGCAGTCGGGAGGAACCGGCGGACCCGACCCCTTCGGGTACCGCTACATCGACAGCGATCAGCCGGGCGGTCCGGTTTTCAGCTGGGACGATCTGACCATCTCCGGAAAGGGACTCCCGGTCGAATCCCTCGTCGGAGATGATCAGATCTCGGAGGCGATTCCGCTCGGCTTCCCCTTTCCCTTCTATGGACAGACCTTCAACTCCGTCCGGATCAGCACGAACGGCTTCCTGACGTTCACCGGCAGCAGCCCCCCCTACCTGAACAAGCCTCTTCCCAACCTCGCCGCCCCGCCGAACCTGATCGCACCGTTCTGGGACGATCTGAGGTTCCTGGGAGACACCCGTGCCCTTTACACCCGGGACGCCGACAGCTTCACGGTGCAGTACAACCACGTGCCCCCATTCGCGGGGGTGGGCGATTTCACGTTCCAGGCGACCCTGTACAGAAGCGGAGAGATCGTCTATCGCTATTTTTCGATGACCGGCGAGACCGGCAGCGCCACGATCGGCATCCAGGACGAAAGCCAGAGTCAAGGGCTTCAGGTCGTCTTCAACTCCCTGTATCTGCACGACCGGATGGCGATCCGCATCTTCAACATACCCCAGTGGCTGAAGGCTTCCCCGACCGCCGGGCGACTCTTCGCCGCCCAGAGCCGGGACATCACCCTCACGATCGACGCCACAGGGCTGGAGGGGGGCGACTACGAGGGGGCCGTGATCGTGGGCACGAACGATCCGCTCCGTCCGTCCGTCGCCCACGCCGTGACGGTCCAGGTGACTCCCGTCCCGATGATCGCCGTGGACGCCGCCGCCCTCGAGTTCGGCAACGTGTTCTCCGGCGACTCCCGCAGCCTGCCGCTCGTGGTGCGCAACACCGGCACCGACGTCCTCGCGGTCGGCGGCATCTCCTCGGGTGACTCGGCCGTTTCGGCGTCTCCCACCGCGTTCAGCGTCCCGAAGGGGGGAAGCCAGGCGGTCACCGTGACCTACTCCCCGGCGGTGCCGGGGACCCTGGACGCGATCCTGGTGATCACCAGCAACGCCGCGAACGTCCAGGCGCTCCCGATCCCGGCCCGCGGCTCGTCCACGCCCCCGCCGCAGATGCTGGTCACGCCCGCGGGTTTCAATGAGACGCTTCGGACCGGTGCAACCGTGACCCGCCAGCTTCAGATCCAAAACCAAGGCGGGAGCAGCCTGGAGGTCGCCCTGCAGGCCGAGTTCACGGGCCTGGCTCCCTGGCTGAGCGTGTCGCCCTCCGGTGCTTCGATCGCCCCCGGGACGACCCAGAATTTCTCGGTGAAATTGGACGCCGGAGATTTCGGCACGACGAGCCTGAGCGGCGACGTCTCCATCCGGTCGAACCTGCTGGGCAATCCCGTCCAGCGCATCCCGGTGGTCCTGAACGTCGCCGGCGCCCCGAACATCGCCATCTCGGACGAGCCGTTCCTGGTCCAGTCGCAGAAGACGTTCAGCGTCTTCGGGGCCAGGACGGTCCACCGGCTGCCGCTGACATTCGCCCCGGGCGGAGCGGCCACTCTCGATGTGACTGTCGAGGGAAACTTCGGCGCCACGTTCGAAACGGCGGACGTCACGGCGGAGCGCATCCTGCTGGGAAAGGTGGGAGCCGGCGGTGGCGACTGCGGCACCGTGACGAGGAGCTTCCCGATCGACGCCTTCCTGTTCGCGCTGATGGCCGCCGACGATGCGGTCGAGGTGACGGTCCAAAACAACGACAACGTCGACGTCTTCTGTCAGATCAACCGTCACACCCTGAAACTCACCTACGCCGGGGCGCGCGACCTGCTCGATTTCGGCCCCCTCTTCATCGGCCTGCAGAAGACGATGACAATCGCCATCCACAACAGGGGGAGCGAGTCGCTCAAGGTCCAGCCGATCGGCACCGACCAGCCGGCGTTCACGCCGTCGGCGGTGTCCCTCGATGTTCCGGCACGAAGCACGGCGGCGCTGTCCGTGACCTTCGCTCCGACGTCCGACACCTCGTACACCGGGACGCTGTCGATCGCGAGCAACGACCCGGACACCCACGTGGCCACGCTCGCGCTTCGCGGCTCGGGGCTGCTGTCGCCGGTGATCGGCGCCAGTCCGTCCCAGTTCGGGCTGACGCTGTTCAAGAGGCAGCGCAGCAGCCAGACTCTCACGCTGTCGAACTCGGGCGGCAACCCCCTCGACTTCTCGCTGAACCTGAGAACCAGGACGACCGCGCCCGACCCGGCGCTCTGCGCGCCGACCGCGTACGTCTCCGAGTGGAGCGCGGGCCGGCTGTCGGCGGTCAACCTGACCACCGGGGCCACGACCCCCGTGACCGTCGGCCTGCGCACGCCGCAGGAGAACGTGGCGCTCGACCCCACCGGCACGGTCGCCTACGTGGCGGAGTCGGATCCCGGGACGCTGGCCGCGATCGACCTGTCGAACGGCAGGGTGAGCCGGGTGGTTTCCGGGCTCGAGTTCCCGGTCGGCGTGGCGATCACCCCCTCGGGGACCACCGCCTACATCAGCGAGGCCCGCAGCGGGCAGGTCACCTTGGTCGACCTGTCGACGGGCGCGAAGACCCCGGTCGCGACGGGGTTGGGGGCGCCCAACGGCCTGGCCCTGAACGCGGCGCTGACCACCCTGTACGTCAACGAGCGATCGGCGGGGAAATTCTCCTCGATCGATCTGCAGACCGGTGCGGTCACGACGATCCTCTCCGGTCTCATCGGACCGAACAGCATCGTCCTGAGCCACGACGAGTCGACCGCCTACCTCACCGAGTCGGGTGGCGGCCGGTTCCTGAAGGTCGACCTCGCCACGAAGACGGTCACCATCCTCGCCTTCAATCTCGAGGATCCGCAGGGCCTGTCGATCTTCGCCGGCGGAACGATCGCCTATATCGCGGAGTTCCGCAAGAACAGCCTGAGAGTCGTCGACCTGCAGACCGGGATCAATTCCCTCCTCGGGCACGGCCTGTCCGGACCGGCCGGCGTGGCGGTCCTGACCCCCGCCGGCTGCGAGATCGATTTTCTGACGGTCGATCCGACCGCCGGGGAGCTCGCCCCGGGGGGCTCCATGGACCTGTCCGTCCTGTTCGACAGCGGCGACCTGTTCGGCGGGACCTACCGGACCGACATCGAGGTCATGAGCAACGATCCGACGACACCGCTCCTGAACATCCCGGCGTCGATCACGGTGGACCCGATCTGCCCGGACCAGGACAAGGACGGGTACGCCGTCTGCAGCGGCGCCTGCGCGCTCGCGGGGAACAACCGCTGCGGTGACTGCGACGACTCGAACGCGGTCGTGCATCCGTTCGTGGAGGAGACCTGCAACGGGCTCGACGACAACTGCAACGGGCTTATCGACGAGAGTCTCGCGGGCCTGGATGCCGACGGCGATCTGATCGGCGACATCTGTGACAACTGCCCGGTCGTCTGGAACCCTCTCCAGGAGGACGCCGACGGGAACGGCATCGGCGATGCCTGCGAGCCGCAGGCGATCTGCCTGCGGGCCAACCTGGACGCCGAGGGGTTCTCGAAGGATCGCGTCGACGGCCGCGACCTGGCGAGCTTCGCGCGCGCCTTCGGGACCTGTCCTGCGGCCGCCTCGGCGGGGAGCGCGGCGAACCTGGATCTGGCGACCAGCGGAACCGGGGCCTGTGTGGACATGGCGGACTTCCACCTGTTCATGAGCGTGTTCGCGGTGACTTGCGCAGGGGGATCATGAGACCTCCGGTGTTCGAGTATCATCGCCGGCTCCTGTCGGCGGTGCTCGTCGCACTCCTCCTGGGCTGCGGCCGCAAGAGCGGCGACGGCGGCGGCGGAGGCGTGGTGACGCCGCCCCCTCCGCCCACGCCGACCTTCCGGTGCACGGACTCACTGGTGATGGTCAACAAGGTCGCCCTGAAGTGCGGCGCCCCGCTCCCCGGAAACGTCTGGCAGATCGACGTCGTGATCGGCACCCCGACGACCTCCACCGACATCGGGGGGTTCGCCTTCGACCTCCTGTTCGATCCGACGATTCTCGAGTATGTGCCTGACAGCGCCCGCGCGGGGGCCATGCTGTATCAGGATGCCGACACGCCGCTTCTCATCGCGCGGATCAGCGACCCGGGCCGCCTGGTCGTCGGGATCAACCGGACCAGCGGGGCGGCGGGCGTCCAAGGGATTCCCGGATATGATCTCATCATGAGCTTCTCGATGAAGGCCGTGCCGGGGGCGGAGTTCGATGCTGACCCCCGACACCTGGCGTTCGACATGAATAGATTCCAGGCCCTCGATTCGTCCGCCCAGGCTCAACCGATCCCCTCCATCACGTTCAGTGACCAGCTCCTGCTGTCGGTTCAATAGGTCCGCGGCGCGCCGACCGGCCGTGCGGGGCCGATCCGGAAGCGGGCGCTCCCGCGCCGGAGCGCCGCTCGTCCTCGCCTGGACGCTGGCGGCGTGCGTCTCGGTCCCCCCTGCACCGACGAGCCCCGCGCCCGGCCCGGCCGCAGCGGCGCCGACCCCCTCGCCCACCCCCGTTCCGCCCCCCCCGGCACAGCCGCCCGCCACCCCGAGGCCGGCCGTGGGGCAAGGGTCGGGGGAAGGGGACAGGAGCGTGGCAGCGGAGGGATCAGCGAATGCGGGGACGCAAGGGGAAGCCGGTGGCGCGAACGGAGGCACGGCGATCGGCACCTCTTCCGGCAGGAGGCCGGACGACAAGTCGTCCGCGTCGAGAACGGCGAGCCCGCCTCCGCCCCCCCAGGGAGGCGAGGCCACGACGGTGCCGGTTCCGGCGCCGGCCGGCGGATCCTCGGGGGGGGGATTGGCGTTGTCGGTCGTCATGAGACCGGGGACGCCTCGCGTGGGGGACGAGGTGACGGTCGAGATTGGAGCCGCGACCTCGACCGGGGTCGTGGACGCGCCGCTGCATCTTCTCTATGATCCGGCGCGGCTCCGGTTCGTCGCGGCGACGGAGGGAGACTTCATGAATCGCGATGGCGCCTCCACGGTGTTTCTGGTCAACGGGCAGTCGCGTCCGGGGGACGTCGTGATCGGCATCGGCCGGACCGACCGCTCCCACGAGTCCGGCGGTCACGGCACTCTGTGCCTCGTCCGGTTCAAGGTGCTCGCCTCCGGCGCCACGACGGTCGCGATCGGCTCGGCGATGGCCTGGGGTGCCGACAGCCGCCTGCTTCCGGTGAGCACCGGGGCCGCGGAGATCCAGGTCCCCTAGTGGAGCCGTCCCCTGCGCTGCGCGACCGCATGCGCCGCGGCCTGCGTCGCGGCGGCCACACCTGCTTCGTCCTGTTCCGCGTGACCGTGCCGACCTTCATCGTCATGGATCTGCTCGGCCGCCTCGGTGTCGTCCAGGCGATCGGCGTGGCCTGCTCCCCGTTCATGTCGATCTTCCGGCTCCCCGGCGAGGCGGCGATCCCCGTCCTTCTCGGGTGCTTCCTCAACGTCTACACGGCCACCGCCGCCCTCGGAAGCCTCGGTCTGAGCGGCGGCCAGATCACCACCCTTGGACTGATGCTCGGGATGGCGCACTCGCTGTTCGTCGAGACGACCGTTCTAAGGTCGGCCGGGGCCCGGGCCCTGCGGCTCCTGGTCTACCGGATGGTGATGGCGCTCGTGGTCGGGTGGGCCGCGTCGCGCCTGTTCATCGGGTCGGCCCCATGACGCCGGGCGGAGCGGCCTTCCTCGCGGCGTTCATTCCCGAAGGGGGATCGTTCGGCGGCGCCGTTCTCGGGGCGGCCCTGTCCGGGGTGCTGTTCTCGCTGAAGATCGCGCTCATCCTCGTCCCGGCGCTGATCCTGTACGAGGTGCTGGCGCCGCTGCCGTTGTTCGAGCGCTGGGGACGCGCGCTGGGGCCGTGGCTGTCGCGACTCGGGATGTCCCCGCCGTGTACAGCGCCGCTCGTGGCGGGGTTCTTCCTCGGGATCATCTACGGGGCGGGGATCATCATCCCCATCGCCGAGGAGAAGAAGATCGGACCGGAAGAGCTGCACAGCCTGGGACTGTTTCTCTGCACCTGCCACGCCATCATCGAGGACACCCTCCTGTTTGCCCTGGCGGGGGCGGCCGGCCCGGGGGAAGTCGCCGGCCGCATGCTCCTCCTGGCCGGACTCCGGCTCCTCCTGGCTCTCAGCGTTCTCGGAGGACGCCAGGCGCTCCTGCGCAGGAGTGGGAAAAAACCCTCGCTCGCGCTGGATTAGGGGCCGGCGCGCTCCTATATTCGCCCCAGAGCGCGACACTGCCCCGAGGGGAGGGGAGCATGCCCGGTTCGGCCCATCACGAGCTGCCGTCGGAGAGCCTTCAGGCGGAGACCTCCGGCTACCCGGTCAGGCGCCGCACCGATCTCATCGTCGGCACCGCTCCGGCCATGGCGCACGTCCTGGAGTTGATCGCCGTCGCGGCCCGCACCGGTATCCCGGTGCTGATCCAGGGTGAGAGCGGGACCGGCAAGGAGCTGGTGGCGCGCGCCATCCACTACACGGGGCCCCGGGCGGCGCGCCCCTTCCTGACCATGAACTGCGGGGCCATCCCCGAGACGCTCATGGAGGACGAGCTGTTCGGCCACGCGCGCGGGGCCTACACCGGGGCGCACGGCGACAAGAAGGGCGTGTTCGAGGAGGCGGAAGGCGGGAGCCTCTTCCTGGACGAGATCGGGGACCTGTACCTCTCCTGCCAGGTGAAGCTGCTCCGCGTCCTGCAGGAGGAGGAGGTGCGGCGGCTCGGCGAGACGCGCAACCGCAAGGTCGATGTCCGGATCATCGCCGCGACCAACAAGGACTTGAAGACCGAGATGGAATGCCGACGCTTCCGCGAAGACCTGTTCCACCGCATCAGCGTCCTGCCGATCCACCTGCCCCCCCTGCGCGACAGGCGCGAGGACCTCCCGCTGCTTGTGGACCAGTTCCTGCACCAGTTCAACCGCGAGCTGGGCCGGTCGATCCGGGCCTTCACGCCGCAGGCTCTCGAACGGCTGAAGAGCCACGCCTGGCCGGGCAACGTGCGCGAGCTGGAGAACCGGGTCAAGCAGGCGATGGTCATGGCGAAGGGAGACGTGATCGACGTCGAAGCCCTCGACCTGTTCCCGGCGGGGACCGTCGGAACGTCGTTCCCCTCCTTCAAGAAGGCCAAGGCGGAATTCGTCCGGACTTACCTCGTGCGGTGCCTGCAGCTCGTGAACGGGAACGTCGCGGCCGCCGCCCGGCTGGCCGGCAAGGACCGCAAGGACTTCTACGATCTCATGAAGCGGCACCACGTCGACCCGGCGGCCTATCGTTCCTGACACCCATTCAGGGGACCTTGAGCCGGTCGACCACCGGGTGCAGCCTGGGTCCACGGATCAGCCGGGTGCAGGCGTCCTCGGGCAGCGGGCGCGAGAAGTAGTAACCCTGCATCAAATCGACCTGATGCCTGAGAAGGTAGGCGACCTGCTCGGCGGTCGACACCCCCTGCGCCAGAACGCTCATCCTCAGGTTGTGTCCCATGGCGATGATCGCGGACACCACGGCGGCGTCGTCCGGGTTGACGGTGACGTGATGGATGAACGAGCGGGCGATCTTGATGTTGGCGAAGGGAAAATTCTTGAGCCGGATCAGGGAGGCGAATCCGCTCCCGAAATCGTCGACGCTGATCCGGATCCCCAGATCGTGCAGGGTCCGCAGAGTCCGCACGGCGGTCGACCCTTCCCTGAGGAAGGTCTCCTCCGTGACATCCAGCTCCAGGCGCTGCGGCTCGAGGCCGGTCTCGCGCAGGATTCGCGACACCGCGTCGGAATACTCCCGGCCGCGGTTGAGCTGGCGGTAAGACACGTTGACGACGATGCGCATCGGCAGCAGTCCCTCCCCCTGCCAGTCCCGCGCCCGCAGGCCGGCGTGCCGGAGCACCCATTCCCCGACGTCGACGATCATGCCGGTCTCCTCCGCCAGGGGAAGGAACCGTTTCGCCGAGAGGAGTCCCCCGGTCGGGTGCCGCCAGCGGACGAGGGCCTCGAGTGCGACGATCGACCCGCTGAGGGCGTCGACGACCGGCTGGTAGTGCAGGAGCAGCTCGTCCCGCTCGAGCGCCCGCTGCAGCGCGATGACCATCGACTCGCGCTCGCCCCGCGGCACCGCCGCGGCCGGCGAGTGCATCTGGAAATTGCCGCGTCCGATCTGCTTGGCGCGGTACATGGCGGTGTCCGCGTTCTTGAGAAGGGTCTCGGCGTCTGAGCCGTCCTGCGGATACACGCTGGCGCCCAGACTGGCGGACACGCTCACCTCGCAGCCGCCGATCGAGAACGGCGAGCGCAGGCAGTCGAGGATCTTCCGGGCCACCAGGGTCACGTCCTCGGTACTATCGATGTCCGGCAACAGGATGACGAATTCGTCGCCGCCGACACGCGACACCGTGTCGCTGGCGCGCACTGCGGCGGAGAGCCGGCCCGCGATCGCCTGAAGAAGCTGGTCGGCCGCCACGTGACCCAGGGAGTCGTTGAGGATCTTGAAGCGATCGAGGTCGAGAAAGAGGACCGCCAGTCCCTGGCTGTCGCGTCGCGCATGCTCCAGCGTGTGGGACAGCCGGTCCTCCAGGAGGGTGCGATTCGGCAATTCCGTGAGCACGTCGTGCTGGGCCATGTATTCGAGGATCTTCTCGAATCGGTTCCGCTCGATGGCGTTCCCGACGGCGCGCGCCAGCCCCTCGCCGTCGAACAACCCCTTGACCAGATAATCCTGGGCCCCCCGTCGCAGGGACCGGGCCGCCGTCGCCTCGTTGTGCTGGCTCGCGAGGACGAGGATCGGGACACCGGTCATGAGGCCGTGCAGCTCCGCCAGCCCTTCGAGATCCTCGCCGTCCGGCAGCGTCAGGTCGAGCAGGATCGCGTCGACCTTCTCCTCCCCGAGCAGAACGAGCGCCTGCCTGACCGAGCCGGCGGTCAGGACCTCGAGTTGCCTCTGGCCGACTCCCGCCAGCAGGTCACGCACCAGCCGGATGTCGCCCGGGTTGTCCTCGACGAGAAGGACCCTGAGCGGCGGGCCTGCCGCGCCGCGGGTGCCGGGTTCGGCCGTCGCGAACGGTGACGATACTCCGGGCTGGCCGGCGCGCAGCCGATCGGCCCCCGGGAGCGCGACACGGCCGAACCAGAACTCCTTGATCGACCGCACCACGGCGACGAACTCGTCCCATTGCGCCGGCTTGTTGATGAAGCAGTTGGCCTGCAGATCGTAGCTCTGGTCGCGGTCGGCCTCGGCGCGCGAGTTGGTCAGGACGATGACCGGGATGCGGCGCAGAGCAGGGTCCCGCTTGATTTCCGCCAGGACCTCGCGGCCGTCCTTCTTGGGCAGATTCAGGTCGAGGAGGATCAGGCCGGGGTGCACGCCGGTCGCCGCCTCGTCCTGTCCGCGCAGGATCTCGAGGGCGTGGATTCCGTCCGCGGCCCAGTGCAGCCTGCTGGGGAAGCCGCTCTCCTTCAGGGCCTCCGCCGCCAGGCGCGCATCGGCGGGGTTGTCCTCCACCAGGAGAATGTCGAGCGGCGTCCCGCGGGGCGCGGCGGTCTTCAAGAGCGGGCCCGTTGCTTCCATGCGTCTGCCCATCGTGTACTCCTCGACCTCAGACCTCTCCATAGTCCACGTTCGGTTGCGGGTCCGTCGTCCGCAATCAGGTGAATTCCTCAACGAGCCGGTCGAATCTCCTCAGATCCAGGACGGTCCACCGAGGGAAATTCCCCGCACGCGCCCCGAAAACCCCGCGCCTGGAATCGTCATGACAGGCCGCATGCGGGGGATTCCCCACGGGAGCGATGTCCTTTTCTGTCATCGCTCCCGGGCGCCATTCTGTCGCACCGCTCCAACCCGCTGAAAACACACCCATGAAGCGTCCGTCGGCCAAAGCCCCACGGGGGCATGCGCCTCGCAGTGCATGGACCCGGAGGTCCGTCAGATGGAGTCGGTCAAGGGGACAGAGCCGCAGCCGGAACCGGTGGAGGCGCCGGCCGACGGATCGAGTCCGGAAATCAGCGAGCGCGTGCTGGCGTACTTCCGCCGCAACTCGGAGGCCATGGACTCGGTCGAGGGGATCGCCCGCTTCTGGGTGCGGGAGGATCGAGGTGTCGTCGAGCGCGCGCTGGTCGATCTGCACGACAAGGGTCTTCTCGACAGGCGACTGATCGGCGGGACCGCCTTTTACTCCCACCCGAGGGGTCCTTCCGCAGCGCGCACGGACACGGCGCGAAGGGCGGAGGCGCCATCGGCGGCTCCGGCCGGCGCCACCGCCACCGGCGGCGTCACCTCCCCCCGCAGGAGCGCGCGCGAGGCGCCGGGCCGGATCCTGGTCATCGACGACGACGCCTCGGTCCGCAAGTTCCTCGTCGCCGCTCTCACCGAGGCCGGTCACAGCGTCGCCGCGGCCGAGGACGGCGAGCGCGGAGTCGAGATCTTCCGGACGCAGCCATGCGACGTGGTCCTGACCGACGTGCGCATGCCCGGGATGTCGGGGCTCCATGTCCTGCAGACCGTCAAGCAGGTGAGCCCGGGCGCCGAGGTGATCGTCGTCACGGCGCATGCCAGCCTCGACACCGCGATCCAGGCGCTGCGCGACGGCGCCTACGACCTGATCACCAAGCCCGTGACAGAGCTCGATGCCCTGTACCGCGTGGTCGACCGCGCCCTGGAGAAACGCCGCCTCGCCCAGGAGAACCGGATGCTCGTCGGCAGCCTGCAGACGCGCAACGTCGAGCTGACCGAGACCGTGGCCCGCCTGGCGGCGGTCAACGAGATCGGCAAGGCAACCGCCGGGCTCCTCGACACGGGCGATCTGTACGACTCGCTGGTGCGCCTGGTCGCGCAGCACCTGAAGGCGCGCCGCGTGTCGGTGTTCGTGTCGGGCACCGACAGCGACACGCTGAAGCTGGTCGCCTCCGTCGGCATCCCGGATGAGGAAGGCCTGAGGCGCACGCTGCGGGTCGGGGAGGGGATCGCCGGGCGCGTGGCCGCGTCCCAGGCGCCCCTCCTGGTGCAGGACATCGAGAAGACCGCGCTCAGGACGATGCGCACCGGCGGGAAGTACTCGACCGCCTCCTTCATGATCACGCCGCTCACGGTCTCCTACCCGATCCGCTACCAGCGCAGGCGGGTCGGCGTCATCAACGTCAGCGACAAGCACTCGGGCGAGCCGTTCACCGAGCAGGACCTGGAGTTTCTCTCGACTCTCGCGTCGCAGATGGCGGTCGCGATCGAGAACGCCCGCCTGGTGAAGGAGATGGAGGACGGCTACCTCACGGCGCTGATCGGCGTGATCCATGCGATGGAGGGGCTTCGCGCCGAGACGCGCGGTCATTCGCGGCGGGTCGCGGAGCTGGCGGCGGCCGTGGCGCGCGGGCTCGGCCTGCCGGAAGAGCGGGTGGACCTGGTCACGCGCGCCGCGGCGTTGCACGAGGCGGGGCGCCTGACGGCGCCGCCCGAAGAGCAGGAACGGGCCGGCGGGCGGCTGCGTCCCGCGGCGGAGTGGTTCCCGGTCGCCGTCATGGCGACCGAACGCCTTCTCGCGCCGATCGCCTCCCTGCGCAACGTGCGCGACATCATCCTGCGCTCCGCCGACTGGTTCGACGCTTCCCCCTCGCCGCTCGGCGGCGGCGCCGGGAACGTGCCGGTCGAGTCCCGCGTCCTGGCGACCTGCGAGGAGTTCGTCTCCCTGTGCCCCGCGGGCGACGAGACGCGGGCCAGGGCGCTGGCTCTGGAGGCGATCGAGAAGAGACGCGGCCGCAAGCACGATCCCGAAGTCGTGGCTGCGCTCCTGCGCGCCCTGGACGGAGGGGGACGATGAGCCGCCTCCCCGGTCCGGCCCGGCGAGTCGCCCTCCTTGCGCTGCTGGCGGCGGCCGTCTCCTTCTGTCCGGTCCTGTCGGCCCAGGCGCTGGCCGCGGTCAATCTCGTGGCCAGCAAGACGGTCGCCGACGACAACGGCGGATCGCCCCGGCCGAGCGAGACCCTGACCTACACGCTGACGGTCACGAACACCGGCACCACGGCGGCGGCGAACGTCGTGATCTCCGATCCGATTCCCGCGAATACCACCTACCTGCCGGGATCCCTCACGTCCAGCGATCCGACCGACATCGTGATCGAGGGGAACCCGCTTCAGGTGCAGGCCGGCGGGCTCGCGGCCTCGGGCGGCAGCGTGACGGTCACCTTCAAGGTGCAGATCAGCGCCGGCGCCGCCAACGGTCTCGTGATCGGCAACCAGGCGACGATCACGGCGACCGGACCGATCACCGTCCTCTCCGACGACCCCGGCACCGGTGCTCTCAACGACCCGACCAGCATCACAGTCGTGAATCCGCTGAACATCTCCCTGACCAAGACGCGCAGCGTCGCGAGCGCCGGCCCGGGCCAGCCGATCACCTACACCCTCACGTACGGCAACGCCGGGAGCGTGAGCGCCACCAACGTCACCCTGTCCGACTTCGTGCCGTCCAACACCACGTTCCAGAGCGCGACCGGCGGCGGCATCTTGACCGGTGGCGTGGTCACCTGGAACATCGGGTCGATCGCGGCGGGCGGCTCGGGCTCCCGGCAATTCACGGTCACGATCAACGCGGGGGTGGTGGCGGGGACGATCATCAGCAACAGCGGGTCGATCTCCTTCCAGGACAACCTGGGCAACACGCAGAACCCGGTGGCCTCCAGCACCGTCACGACGACCGTGACGCAGGTCGCCTCGGTCCTGGTGGACCCGGATCAGTCCGGAAGCATCCGGCCCTCGAACGGGACGCTCTACACCTACACCTTCACCGTCACCAATACCGGCAACGGCACCGACCGGTTCGATCTGACCGATGTTCTCGTCCAGAACCAGTACAACGTGATGGTCGAGCTGCTGAATCCCACGGGGACCGTTCTCGCGACCGACAACTCCCCCGCGAACGGAACCTGGGACTCGGTCCTGCCGGCCGCGGACACCGATGGGGACGGACTGCCCGACACGGGGAACATCGCCGCCGGAACGACGGTCGTCTACCAGGTCCGATTCACGAAGCCGGGCGGGGGCGGGAACAACCAGACCGATATCTACAGGATCCTGGCGACCTCGAACTTCAACCCGGCAGTCTCCGACACGGCGACCTTCACCACGAGCGTGTCACCGAGCACGACGAGCATCGCCATCAGCAAGAGTGATTCGCCCGACCCGGTGGCGGCGGGCTCGAACATCACCTACACGATCGCGGTGACCAACAACGGCAGTCAGGCTCTGACCGGGGTCAGCGTGACCGACGCCGTGCCCGCGAACACGACCTTCGTCTCGGCGAGCGCCCCCGGGAACAACGTCGGCGGCACGGTCACGTGGGCCATCGGAAACATGGCTTCGGGGGCGTCGCAGATCCTGACGCTCACGGTCACCGTGGGTGCCGGCGTGACGAACGGCACCGTGATCAGCAACACGGTGTCGGTCGTGAGCACCGAGACCGGCCTCGGCACCCCGGTGCAGGCGACCGTGACCACGACGGTCCAGTCGCCCGTGTCGTTCGCCACGAGCACGAAGACCGTGAATTTCGGCATCGCGACGCCCGGCTCGACTCTCACCTATACGATCAGCGTCATCAATTCAGGCGTCAATCCGGCCACCGGTGTGGTCGTGAGCGACACGATCCCGCCGAACACCACGTATGTGGGCGGGTCGATCACCGGGACGGGCGCCAGCGCCGCCGGCAACCCGAACCTGGTGTGGAACGTGGGGAACGTGGCGGCGGGCGCAACGGTCAACCTGACCTACCAGGCCCTGGTCAACAACCCGGTGCCGGCCGGCACGACGTCGATCACCAACACCGCGTCCATCACGAGCACACAGACCGCGGCGGTCAACACCAGCACCGCCACGACGAAC
Source organism: Candidatus Dormiibacterota bacterium (assembly GCA_035635555.1). Taxonomy (NCBI): domain Bacteria; kingdom Bacillati; phylum Candidatus Dormiibacterota; species Candidatus Dormiibacterota bacterium. The sequence continues at coordinate 46,752 of DASQAT010000035.1, read as the reverse complement.
ATCACGGCCTCGCCGAACTTCACCATCTCGACCAAGACCGTGAGCGACCTCAACGGCGGCCTGGTCACGACGGGCGATGTCCTGCGCTACACGATTGTCGTGCGCAACAGCGGCAACATGAACGCGACCGGCATCGTCGTGAGCGACACGGTGCCGGCGAACACCACCTACGTCGCCGGCTCGATCACCGGGACCGGCGCCAACGCAGCGGGCGCGCCCAATCTCGTGTGGAACGTCGGACCCCTGAACGGCGGCGGGGCGACGACGACGCTGACGTTCGACGCGACCCTCGGCGACGCGGTCGCGGGCGGCACCGTGATCTCGAACGTCGCGTCGATCGCGAGCACGCAGACGGCCGCCGTCAACACCAACACCGCCACCTCGACCGTGCAGGCGGGTTTCTCGGGGACGCTGACGTCGACGACCCCGATCGGCCCGGGGAGCACCGTCACGCTGACGCTCACCGACCGCAACCTCAACACCAATCCGGCGACCGTCCAGACGCTGACCCTGACCACGGTGAACTCGGTCACGGGGGAGAGCGAAACGCGCACCTGCACGGAGACCGGTGCGAACACGGGCGTGTTCACGGCAACGGTCGCGACCGTGTTCGGGGCCTCGGCCGGCACCAACAACGACGGCACCTTCAACGTGAAGGCCGGCGACACCCTGGTGACGACCTACAACGACGCCTTCACCGCATCGGGCGGGAGCGCGACCGTGACCGCCACGACCACGGTGACGACGACCTGTGTGACCGGGGCGCCGGGCGCGTCCGCGACCATCCTGCCGACCCAGGCGATCGCCATCACCGTCACAGACGCCGACCGCAACACCAACCCGGCCACGGCGCAGACGTTCACCGTCACGGTGAACAACCCGACGACCGGCGAGACCGAAACCGTGACGCTCACGGAGACCGGCGTGAACACGGGGGTGTTCAGCGGCACGCTCGCGAGCTCGGAAGGATCGGTCCCGGATCCGGCCGTGGGTGTCCTGGCGGTCGCCAGGGACGACGTCCTCACCACGACCTACGCCGACAGCTGCAACAACCTGGGCGGTCCCGCGAACTACACCGCAACCACGACGGTCGTGAAGCCGGTCCTGACGATCTCCAAGACCGACGCGCCGGACCCGGTCAACGCGGGGAGCAACATCACCTACACGTTGTCGTACTCGAACACCGGCACGGCGGGCGCCACGGGGGTCGTGATCACCGACACCGTTCCGGCGAACACCACGTTCGTCTCGGCGACGGCCGGCGGCGCCCTGGCGGCCGGGCTGGTGACCTGGAACATCGGCGCCGTGGCGGCCGGCGGCTCCGGCTCCGTGCAGCTCGTGGTGCAGGTCGCGAGTCCGCTGGCGAACGGCACCGTGATCGCCAACTCGACCTTCAATATCGACAGCAACGAGACGACGCCGGTGTCGGGGACGGCGATCACAACGACCGTGTCGTCCCAGCCGGTCCTGACCATTTCGAAGGCCGACGCGCCCGACCCGGTGAACGCGGGGTCGAACATCACCTATACGCTGTCGTACTCGAACACCGGGAACGCGAACGCCAGCGGCGTCGTGATCACCGACACGGTTCCGGGGAACACCAGCTTCGTATCGGCGACCGGCGGCGGCACTCTGGCGGCCGGGGTGGTGACCTGGAACATCGGGGCGCTGAACGCGGGCAGTTCCGCGTCGGTGCAGCTGGTGGTGCAGGTCGCCAGCCCCCTGGCGAACGGCACGGTGATCAGCAACGCCACGTTCAGCATCGACAGCAACGAGACGGCGCCGGTGGCGGGGACGGCGATCACGACGACGGTGTCGTCCCTGCCGGTCCTGACGATCTCCAAGACCGACGCGCCCGACCCGGTGAACGCGGGGTCGAACATCACCTACACGCTGTCGTACTCGAACACCGGGAACGCCAACGCCAGCGGCGTCGTGATCACCGACACGGTCCCCGGGAACACCAGCTTCGTGTCGGCGACCGCCGGGGGGAGCGTGTCGGCCGGGGTGGTGACCTGGACCATCGGCGCCCTGAACGCGGGCGCCTCGGGGTCGGTTCAGATGGTCGTGCAGGTCGCGAGCCCGCTGGCGAACGGCACCGTCATCACCAACGCGACGTTCAACATCGACAGCAACGAGACGGCGCCCGTCGCGGGAACGGCGATCACCACGACCGTGTCCTCCTCGCCGATCCTGACCCTCTCGAAGAGCGACGCTCCCGACCCCGTGGCGGCCGGCGGCAACATCACCTACACGCTGAGCTTCGGCAACACGGGGAACGCCAACGCCAGCGGCGTCGTGGTCACGGACACCGTCCCGGGGAACACCAGCTTCGTATCGGCGTCGGGCGGCGGCACGCTTTCGGCCGGCGTGGTGACCTGGAACATCGGGATCCTGGCGGCCGGCACGACGCTGACGCGCACCCTGATCGTTCAAGTCGCGAGCCCGCTCGTGAACGGCACGGTCATCACCAACGGCTCTTACAGCGTGGACTCGAACGAGACCGCGCCGGCCGCGGGGGGAGCGATCACGACCACCGTCACGTCGTCGCCGATCCTGTCGATCTCGAAGAGCGACGCCCCGGACCCGGTCCCGGCGGGGAACAACATCACGTACACGCTCTCCTACTCGAACACCGGGAACGCCAATGCGACCGGTGTCGTCGTCACCGACACCGTCCCGGCCAACACGGCGTTCGTCTCGGCCACGGGTGGCGGCGCGCTCGCCGGCGGTGTTGTGACCTGGAACATCGTGAACCTGGCGGCCGGCGCCTCCGGCAGCGTCCAGCTGGTGGTGCAGGTCGCGAGCCCTCTGGCGAACGGCACCGTGATCACGAACGGGTCGTACGCCATCGACAGCAACGAGACGGCCCCCGCCCCGGGAACGGCGATCACGACGACGGTCACGTCCGACCCGATCCTCAACATCGCCAAGAGCGACGCGCCCGATCCGGCGGTCGCGGGGACCGACAACATCACCTACACGCTGTCGTACTCGAACACCGGAACGGCGGGCGCGACCGGGGTGGTCATCACCGACACCGTGCCGGCCAGCACGACCTTCGTTTCGGCGACCGCGGGCGGGACGCAGTCGGGCGGCGTCGTCACCTGGACCCTCGGCGGCCTGGCGGCGGCTGGCTCCGGCTCGGTGCAGATGGTCGTGTCGATCAACACGCCGATCGCCAACAACACGACGATCACCAACGGCACGTACGCCATCGACTGCACCGAGACGGCGCCGACGACCGGGGCGGCCATCACGACCACGGTCCTTTCGGACCCGCGATTCACCCTCACCAAGACCGACGCCCCCGACCCGGTGGCCGCGGGGAGCACGATCACCTACACGCTGGGTTACCAGAACGTCGGCACCAACAACGCGACGGGGGTCGTGATCAGCGACACGCTGCCGGCCAACACGACGTTCGTGTCGGCGACCGCGGGCGGGACGCCCTCGGGCGGTGTGGTGAGCTGGAACGTCGGCAACGTGAACGCCGGGACGTCCGGGTCGGTCCAGCTCGTGGTGCGCGTCAACAGTCCGCTGGCCAACGGCACGGTCATCAGCAACACCGGCTGGACCATCGACAGCAACGAGTCGCTGCCGCAGACCGGCCCGAACGCGACGACAACGGTGACCGCGGCGCCGGTCCTGACCCTGTCCAAGACCGACTCGCCGGATCCGGTCGCGCCGGGCGCGAACATCACCTACACCTTGTCCTACGCCAACACCGGGAACATGAACGCCACCGGAGTCGCGATCACCGACACGGTGCCGGCCAACACCTCGTTCGTCTCCGCCACCGCCGGGGGGACGATCGCAGGCGGTGTCGTGACCTGGACGATCGGGGCGCTGAACGCCGCATTGTCGGGCTCGGTGCAGATGGTCGTGCAGGTGGCGAGCCCGCTCGCGAACGGCACGGTCATCACGAACGGCTCCTACCAGGTCACCTCGAACGAGACGGCGCCCACGTCGGGCGCCGCCGTGACGACCATGGTGGCGTCGACCCCGGTGCTGGGCATCTCCAAGACGGACGCCCCGGACCCGGTCGTCGCGGGAAGCAACATCACCTACACCCTGTCGTTCTCGAACACCGGGTCGGCGAACGCCACCGGTGTCGTGATCGCCGACACGCTGCCCGCGAACACGACCTTCGTGTCGGCGACGGCGGGCGGGAGCCTGTCGGCCGGTGTGGTGACCTGGAACATCGGGGCGCTGAACGCCGGGTCGTCCTCGTCGGTCCAGCTCGTCGTGCAGGTGACGAGCCCGCTGGCGAACGGCAGCGTGATCACGAACTCGACCTACAGCATCGACAGCAACGAGACGGCGCCGTCGCCGGGGGCCGCGATCACGACCACGGTGTCGTCGGCGCCGGTCCTGGCGATCGCGAAGACCGACGCCCCGGATCCCGTGAACGCCGGCGCGAACATCACCTACACGCTGTCGTACTCGAATGGCGGCAACGCCAACGCCAGCGGAGTCGTGATCACCGACACGGTGCCGGCGAACACGACCTTCGTGTCGGCGACGGCGGGCGGGACCCTGTCGGCAGGCGTCGTGACCTGGAACATCGGGGCGCTGAACGCCGGGGCGTCCTCGTCGGTGCAGATGATCGTGCAGGCCGCGAGCCCGCTGGCGAACGGAACGGTGATCAGCAACGCGACGTACGGCATCGACAGCAACGAGACGGCCCCGGTCGCGGGCGCTGTGATCACGACGACGGTGTCGTCGGTGCCGGTCCTGACCATCTCGAAGACCGACGCCCCCGACCCGGTGAACGCCGGCGCCGGCATCACCTACACGCTGTCGTACTCGAACAGCGGCAACGCCAACGCCAGCGGCGTCGTGATCACCGACACGGTGCCGGCGAACACGACCTTCGTGTCGGCGACGGCGGGCGGGAGCCTGTCGGCCGGGGTCGTGACCTGGAACATCGGGGCGCTGAACGCCGGGTCGTCCTCTTCGGTGCAGATGGTCGTCCAGGCCGCCAGCCCGCTGGCGAACGGGACGGTCATCACCAACGCGACCTACGGCATCGACAGCAACGAGACCGCGCCGACCGCAGGCGCGGCGATCCCGACCACCGTCTCCTCGACTCCGGTCCTGGCGATCTCGAAGGCCGACGCCCCCGACCCGGTGAGCGCCGGCGCGAACATCACCTACACGCTGTCCTACTCGAACAGCGGCAACGCCAACGCCAGCGGCGTCGTGATCGCCGACACGGTGCCGACGAATACCACCTTCGTCTCCGCGACAGCGGGAGGGACGCTGTCGGCCGGTGTCGTGACCTGGAACATCGGCGCGTTGAACGCGGCATCGTCGGGATCGGTGCAGGTGGTCGTGCATGTGGCGAGCCCGCTGGCGAACGGCACCGTCATCACGAACTCGACCTACAGCGTCGACAGCACCGAGACCCCCCCCACCGCCGGTGCGGCCATCACGACGACGGTGACATCGATCCCCGTGCTCGGCCTCTCGAAGACCGATGCGCCCGACCCGGTGGGCGCGGGCGCGAACATCACCTACACGCTGTCGTACTCGAACACCGGCAACGCCAACGCCAGCGGCGTCGTGATCACGGACACGCTGCCCGCGAACACGACGTTCGTCTCGGCCACGGCCGGCGGGACGCAGGCGGGGGGAATCGTGACCTGGAATCTCGGGTTCCTGCCCGCGGGGTCGTCCGGCTCGGTACAGCTGGTCGTGCAGGTCGCGAGCCCGCTGGCGAACGGCACGGTGATCACCAACTCGACCTATGCCATCGACAGCAACGAGACCCCCCCCGTGGCCGGCGCGGTCATCACGACCACGGTGACGTCGGCTCCGATCCTCGGCATCTCGAAGACCGACGCCCCCGACCCGGTCGCGGCGGGGAACAACGTCACCTACACCCTCTCGTACTCCAACACGGGGAACGAGAACGCCACCGGCGTGGTGATCACCGACACGGTGCCGGCCAACACCGCGTTCGTGTCGGCCACGGGCGGCGGATCCCTCGCGGGCGGTGTCGTGACCTGGAACATCGGCGCTCTGAACGCCGGCTCGTCCGGCTCGGTGCAGATGGTCGTGCAGGTGGCGAGCCCGCTGCCCAGCGGCACGCTCCTCACCAACGGGTCGTACGACATCGACAGCAACGAGACCGCCCCGGTATCCGGAGCGCCCATCACGACCACGGTCACATCGGACCCGATCCTGAGCATCGGCAAGACCGACTCCCCCGACCCCGCCGTGGCGGGAACGGACAGCGTCACCTACACGCTGTCGTACTCGAACGCCGGCAACGCCAACGCCACGGGCGTCGTGATCGCCGACACGCTGCCGGCGGGCACCGCCTTCGTCAGCGCCACGGCCGGCGGGACGCTGGCGGGGGGTGTCGTGACCTGGACCGTCGGCAACGTCCCCTCCGGCGGCTCCGGTTCGGTCCAGCTGGTGGTGTCGATCAACACGCCGGTGGCCAACGGGGCGGTGGTCACCAACGGCACCTACAGCATCGACTGCAACGAGACGGCCGCAGTCAGCGGCACGGCGATAGGGACGACGGTCCTCTCCAGCGTGCGGTTCACCCTGACCAAGACCGACGCGCCGGACCCCGTGGCGGCCGGGAGCGACATCACCTACACGCTCGGCTACCAGAACACCGGGACCAGCAACGCGACCGGCGTGGTCCTGCGCGACCCGCTTCCGGCCAGCACATCCTTCGTGTCGGCCACCGGCGGCGGGACGCTGTCCGCCGGTGTGGTGACCTGGAACATCGGAGCGGTGAGCGCCGGGGCGTCGGGATCGGTGCAGCTCGTCGTCCGCGCGAACAGTCCGCTCCTGAACGGCACGGTGATCACCAACACCGGCTGGACGATCGACAGCAACGAGATCCTGCCGCAGACCGGCCCGGACGCGACCACGACCGTGGCCTCGAGCCCGGTCCTCGGGATCTCGAAGACGGACGCGCCCGACCCGGCGGCCGCGGGCGCGAACATCACGTACACGCTGTCCTACTCGAACACCGGGAACGAGAACGCCACCGGCGTGGTCGTCTCCGACGCGGTCCCCGCGAACACGACCTTCGTGTCCGCGACCGGCGGCGGGACGCTCGCGGGAGGCATCGTGACCTGGACGATCGGGGCTCTCAACACCGGCGTGTCGTCCTCGGTGCTGCTCGTGGTCCGGGTGAACAGCCCGCTGGCGAACGGCACGGTCATCACGAACGGCTCGTACACGATCGACTCGAACGAGACGGCGCCGGTCGCCGGAGCGGCCGCGACGACGACCGTCACGTCGACCCCGGTGCTGAACGTCTCCAAGACCGACGCGCCGGACCCGGTTAACGCCGGCAGCGACATCACCTACACGATCGCGTACTCCAACACAGGCACGGCCGACGCGACCGGTGTGGCGATCACCGACACAGTTCCCGTGAACACCACCTTCGTGTCGGCGACCGGCGGCGGGACGCTGGCGGGGGGCATCGTGACCTGGGCGATCGGCACCCTGCCGGCCAGCGCCTCCGGCAGCGTGCAGCTCGTCGTGCAGGTGGTGACGCCGCTGGCGAACGGCACGGTCATCACCAATGGCAGTTACGGCATCGACTCGAACGAGACCGCCCCGGTAGGCGGCGCCGCGGTCACCACCACGGTGAACTCGTCCCCCGTCCTCAGCATCACCAAGTCGGGGGCCCCCGACCCGGTCAATGCGGGGTCGAACATCACCTACACGCTGTCCTACGTCAACACCGGCACCGCCAACGCCACGGGCGTGGCGGTGCGGGACACCCTGCCGGCCAATACGACGTTCGTGTCGGCGACCGCCGGCGGTTCCGTCGCCGCGGGTGTCGTGACCTGGAACATCGGCGTACTGGCCGCAGGCGGGTCGGGCTCGATGCAGCTCGTCGTGCGGGTGAACAGCCCGCTTCCGAACGGGCTTCTGATCACCAACGGCGCCTACAGCATCGATTCGAACGAGACGCCCGCGATCGCCGGGCTGGCCACGAGCAACACCGTGACCTCGACCGTGAGCCTGTCCGCGACGAAGACATTCACGGACAACAACGGCGGTTCGCTGCAGCCGGGGGACGTGATCACCTACACGATCACGGTGACGAACTCGGGGAACGGCGACGCCACGGGAGTGGTCCTGTCCGACACGATCCCGGCGAACACGGTCCTCGTGGCCGGCAGCCTGGCCTCGGATGATCCGACCGACGCGCTGACCCCCGGCAACCCGCTGAGCGTGGCGATCGGGACGCTGACCGGGGCCGGCGGCGCGGACAACGACGTCGTCGTGACGTTCCGCGTGCGGGTCCAGACGCCGCTCGCGAACGGCACCGCGATCGGGAACCAGGCGACGATCACGGCCAACGGAGGCGTCAGCATCGTCACCGACGATCCGTCGACGGCCGTCCCGAACGACGCGACGGTCCGGACCGTGGTCTCGGCGCCGGTCCTGCGGGCGACCAAGACCGCCGCAGACGACAACGGCGCGCCGCTGTTCGAGAACGAGACGGTCACCTACACCGTGACCGTGACCAACACCGGCAACGACGACGCCACGGGCGTCGTCCTGACGGATGCGATCCCGGCCAACACGACTCTGGTCGCCGGCAGCCTCGCCTCGGACGATGCGGCCGATGTCACGGTCGAGGGGAACCCGCTGTCGGTGGCCATCGGCACGCTCAACGGCGCGGGCGGAGCCGACAGCGACGTCGTGATCACCTTCCGGGTGCGTCTGAACAGTCCGCTGGCGGGCGGCACGGTGATCGCCAACCAGGCCTCGGTCATCGCCAACGGAGGGGTCAGCCTCGTCTCGGACGACCCGTCGACGCCTGCCCCGAACGACGGGACCGCACTCGTCGTGACGTCGTCCGGCCCCGTGATCCAGCTCCTCGAGACGGTCGCCGACCTGAACGGCGGAAGCCTCAATCCAGGCGATACGCTGGTCTACACGATCACCGTCAGGAACAGCGGCTTCGGCGCCGCCGCCGCGGTCGTGGTGACCGACCCGGTGCCGGCGAACACGACCTACGTGCCGGCGTCGATCAGCGGCCCCGGCGCCGACGACACCGCTCTGCCGAGCCTGGTGTGGAACGTCGGTGGTGTCCCGTCGATGACTTCGGCCACCCTGATGTACCGCGTCACCGTGGACGGGGCGGCGCCGGGCGGCACGGCGATCAGCAACCAGGCGGCGCTCACCGCTGCCGGGCCGCTGATCTCCATCTCCGACGACCCGGGCCGTTCCGACGCCCTCGAGACCGGCAACAACCCGGCCGACCCGGCCGACGACGATCCGACCGTGACGGCTCCGGTCTTCCTCGGCGACGTCCTGCGGCTGTCGATCACGTCCGACACGCCGGTCGTGCGCCGGGGCGACTTCATCCTGTACACCGTCACTCTCGCCAACCCCACGGCGCTCGCGGTGACCAACGTGGACCTGAGCGACCTGCTGCCCGTCGGGATGCAGCTGGTTTCCGGGACGATGTCGATGTGCTCCCCGGCCTGCACAGTACAGCCCGATCCGGCACCGGCCATCCCGCGTCTCGTCCCCGTGGGCGCCATCGCCTCGGGACAGACGATCACGCTGAGCTACAGGGCGCTGGTGAACACGGGCGCGCTCCTGGGCGGCCTCGTGACCAAGGTCCGGGCGCAGGACGCGATCGCCCAGCCGCTGTCCGCGCAGGCGGACAACACCGTCGAGCTCCTCGAGGACCCCGAGTTCGACCTCGGGACGATCGTCGGCAAGGTGTTCGACGACAAGGACGGCAACGGCGTGCAGGGACCGGGCGAGAACGGCGTCGGCGGTGTTATGGTGGCGATGGAGGACGGCGTCTACTCGGTCACCGACGGCAACGGCCTGTACCACATCGCCGCCGTGCGTCCGGGAAACCGCCTGGTGAAGATCAACGTCCACACGCTGCCGCCGAACGACGGCCTGACCCTCCCCGAGGCGCAGACGATCACGCTGACGCCGGGTCTTCTGGCCAAGGTGAATTTCGCCGCCCGCCTGAAGCCGCCGGTCGTGATCCGCCAGGGCCGCCCCGGCACCTACGGGATCGCCGTGACCGACGAGAAGGTCGAGGCCCAGGCCGAGGTCATCGGGAACCTCGACGACATGACGGCGGTCGTCAACGGCGTCCAGGCGCGCCTGCCGAAGACACGCGTCAAGATGGACGTGATGAGCCTGGAGCGGAACCTCCGCGTGGTGAACGGCCGGCTCGACAAACCGGCGGTGTTCCGCATCTCCTATCCGGGCGATCGCTTCGTGAAGGAGTGGGTGTTCGAGATCTTCGACGCGCAGATGCGGCGCATCCGGGGCTTCCGCGGCACCGATCAGAAGACCACGCAGCTCACCTGGGACGGCAAGGACGCCGCCGGCAACCTGGTCAAGGGGGGTGCGATCTACTCGTACCAGCTCACCATCGAGTTCACCGACGGGTCGTTGTCGAAGAGCCCGCTGCGCATCTTCGGCGTCAACCGGACCAACGCCATCTCGTTCGAGCTGACCGGCGCCTCCTTCGAGACGAACACCGCCGTGCTCAACTCGACCGCCGTGACGACGCTCAAGGAGGTCGCCGACACCCTGAAGAAATATCCCGACGAGAAGGTGGTGATCCGCGGCCACACGGACAACACCGGTGCGGCGGACTGGAACACCAGGCTGTCCCTGATGCGCGCCGAGGCGGTGAAGGTGTACCTCGTGGCCGCCGGCATCGACGGCGAGCGCCTCACCAGCGAGGGGCGCGGCTCGGCCAGCCCGGTGGTGCCGAACACGAGCTCCGCGGGCCGGGCGCGCAACCGCCGCGTCGAGATCAAGGCCCAGCTCGAGGACACCGAAGTGGCGCGCACCTATGCCGAAACGTCCGCTTCGGGGGAGCGCGAGGTCGTGGTCAACGGCAAGACCATCCCGGCCGACGAGGACGGTTCGTTCCGGACGGTCGTCGATCCGATCAAGGACCACGGCAGGGTGTACGTCGGGATCAAGACGGAGGACGGCGGCGTCGCGGCGACCACCGTGACCCTGCCGACGATCGCCATCCTCGAGCCGACGACCGACGTGAAGCTCGAGATCGGCAAGCGCGAGGACGTCATCAAGCTGATGCAGCCGACTCCGTCGAAGGACGGGCCGCGCTACCCGAGCATCAAGATCCGCGTGCGCGGGAGGACGGAGCCGGGCAACCAGGTGTTCATCGACGGCGAGGCGGTCCAGGTCCAGGGGACCGGCGCGTTCGAGACCGACCTGCCCCTGGCGGTCGGCGAGAACACCTTCGGTGTCGTGGCCATGGCCCCGGGCGGTCTCACCAGCCTGGTCAACCTCGCGGTCAACCTGAGCGGCGTCGACAAGCAGCTGGATCTGATCGTCGTGCGCAAGCCGGTGCCGCAGTTCAGCATCGAGCTGCCGCCGCGCGGCGCCGTCCTGTCCAGCCCGAGCCTGTTCGTGCGCGGCACGGCCCCCGCGAAGGCGACCGTGACCATCAACAAGTGGCGCGTGCCGGTCCTGCCGAACGGCGCGTTCCTGGGGACCGTCCGCCTGCCCGAGGGGCCGTCGGTCATCGACGTCGTGGTGTCGATGCCGAACAGCACCGAGGGGCGCGTGGGGGTGCCGGTCCAGGTGCAGAGCAACTACGTCTTCCTGGTCGCGCTGGGGGACGCCACGGTCAACAAGATCACGACCGAAGGTCCGGTCCCCGACAAATACAAGGACGATCTCTTCGTCGACGGCAGGATCGCCTTCTACCTGAAGGGAAGGATCCAGGGGAAATATCTGATCACCGCCTCGATGGACACCGGCCAGGGGGACCTGAAGGACGCCGGCTCGCGTCTCGGCCAGCGGGACGACTCCTCGTTCTACCGCAACCTCGATCCGGACGCGTTCTATCCCGTGTACGGCGACTCCAGCCGCACCTACGCCGACACCAACAGCCAGGGGCGCTTCTACGTCCTGCTGGAGGCGCCGTACGGCAGCGCGCAGTGGGGCAATTACAATTCCGGAATTACCGGCAACGAGTTCTCCTCCTTCAATCGCTCCCTGTACGGCGGCAAGGTCACCTGGAAGAGCCTGGCGAAACAGAAGGACGGCCAGCCGCTCGGTCAGGCCCTCGTGTTCGCCGCGGTGCCGGAGACCATCGCGGCGCACGACGAGTTCGCCGGCACCGGCGGGTCGCTCTATTTCCTGCGCAACCAGGGGGTCGTGCCGGGATCGGAGAAGGTCCGCCTGGAGGTGCGCGACAAGATCACCGGCATCCCGGTTGCGAACGTAACCCGCAGGAATTACGTTGATTACGAGATTGACTATGCGGAAGGCCGGATCCTGTTCCGTGCCCCCGTCTCGTCGGTGAGCGACTCGTCGACGATCATCAGCGACGGGATCCTGAACGGGAATCCGGTCTTCGTCGTCGTGGACTATGAGTACACCGATCTGTCGGGCTCGGCGATCGACGTGAACACCTACGGCGCACGGGCGAAGACGGCGCTCGGCGGTGGAGTCGTTGTCGGGGGCACCTACGTGCAGGAGCAGCGTCCGACCGGGACCTATACGCTCACGGGCGGCGATGTGACGGCGCGCCTCGGCTCTTCGTCCTCGGTGACCGCCGAGTTCAGCCAGAGCGCCAACGAGGCGCTGCCGCAGTACGTGTCCACCGACGGCGGTCTCGACTTCCAGAAGAAGACCGTGCCGTTCTCGGCCGGCAAGGCCCAGGCGTACAAGCTCGAGTTCGCCACGGGGGGCGGCCCCGTCCGTGCGACCGGCTACTTCCGCCACATCGATGCCGGCTTCTCGTCCTCCTTCACCGTGGCGCAGGACGAGAGCGACCAGAGCGGCGTGACGCTGGGAGTCCGGATGGGCAAGAGCGGGACCCTCAACTTGATGGTCGACGACCGCGACGTGAAGGGGACGGCGACCATCCTGACGTCGACCCTGCAGTACCAGCAGACGTTCGGAAAGTTCGGCGCGACGATCGAGGCGCGCTACCGCTCGACCGACAACACAACACAGCCCGACCAGGCGGAGGGGATCGGCGCGCTGCGCTTCGACTACCGGCCGACGACCAGGCTCGACTTCTACACCCGCTATCAGGACGACTTCCTGCAGCAGGTGGGCGGGACGACCGCGATTACCGGCACCAAGCGGCAGACGGCGGTCGGCCTGGACGCGCAGGTGAGCCCGAAGGTGACCGCGAAGGCCGAGTTGATCGCCGCCGAGGAGGGGGACGGAGGCCTCGTCGGCCTGACCACGAAAGTCGACGAGAAGACGGTCCTGTACGGGACCTACGCCATGTCGCCCGACCACACCGGTGCCATGACCTCGGTCCTGACCGCCGGCGCCGCCACCCTCCTGGGCGATCGCACGCGCCTGTACACCGAGGAGCAGTTCAAGTCGAACTCCAGCGAGGCCGGCGCCAGCACGGTGGTCGGGCTCAACACCAAGGTCAGCGACCGCCTGACGACGGGAGTGAACTTCGAGCGCTCGCGCCTCGACGGGACGGGCACGAACCCCGATACGCTGCGCCAGGCAGCGTCGGTCAGCGCGTCGTACGCCTCGACCTGGTTCAAGATCTTCTCCAAGTTCGAGCTGCGCCACGACGAGGCCCCCTCGCCGGGCCTGCCCGCGCCGCCGACCGACCGCGACCAGTGGGTGTCGAGCAACGCGGTGGAGGTGAAACTGTCGCGCGACTTCACCTTCCTCGGCCGGCTCAATTATGGCGTGACCAGGGACAAGGTGGCCGGGATCGACGAGTCGCTGTTCCGCGAGGAGAGCTACGGCATCGCCTTCAGGCCCATCGGCTACGACTGGATCCAGGTCCTGGCGCGCTACACGCAGGTGCAGAACCTGCCCCCCGCGATCCAGGCGGCCGCGGTGCCGGATCGCAAGACCGACCAGGTCTTCTCGCTGCAGACAGTCGTCGACCTGCACCGCCGCCTGTCGCTTACAGAGAAGTACGCCGTTCGCGACCGCGCCATCGATCAGGCGCTTCTGGCGGACCTCAAGAGCCGCATGCGGCTTTGGATCAACCGGTTCAGCTATCACCTGAGCGACACCTGGGACGCGGCGCTCGAGTACCGGACCCTGAGCATGGACCAGGGCGCGGACGATTCGGCCAGCGGCTCGCTGTTCGAAGTGAACCGCCTGTTCTTCAAGCACATGCGGATCGGCGTCGGCTACAACTTCACCGATTTCACCGACAACGAGTTCTCGGCGAACGACTATTCGGCCCAGGGTTACTTCTTCCGCATCCAGGGCAAGTACTGACCGCCGCCGCGGATTGAGGGGGGGGACATGAAGAAGACGTTCACGGTGCTGGCGGTTCTGCTGGTCCTGGCCGCACTGGCCGGGGGAGGGTTCTATTACTTCACGGGCTCCCTGCCGGGATTCCAGCCGCCGAAGCCGCTGCCGCCCGCGGCCCCCCCGGCCGAGACCCCCGCTCCGGTCGAGCTCCAGCCACCGATCCTGTCGGGCGAGCCCACGGCGCCCCCGGCCGGGGGGGACGTCATGGCGACCCTCGTGAACCTGGAGCGGAACGTGAAGGCGAAGCGCGCCTCCGACCTGTCGTGGGAGGACGCCCGGCAGCAGATGCCGCTGTACGAGAACGACGCGGTGCGCACCTTCGACAAGTCGTCCGCGACCATCGCGTTCGGACCGGACGACCTCCTCGACGTCGACCAGAACGCGCTGGTGATCATCAAGCCGCGCGCGAAGGGGGCGGAGGATTCGGAGATCTCGCTGGCACTCCTGTCCTCCGACTTCCTGGACGGTCTGGCGTCGAAGCCGGCCCCCGAGCAGGCGAAGGCGATCCAGGCCGCCGCTTCGAGTCGCTCGTTGACCATCAGGCCTGTCCCGGGAAGCCGCAAGCCGGGAGAGAAGACACGCGTCGCCCTGCACACGCTGCCGGATCGATCGACGAGCGTGGCCGCCCTCTCCGGATCGCTGAAGATCACCGGTCCGAAGGGGGGCGAGGTGGTCCTCAAGGAAAAGATGGTGGTGAAGGTCACCGAGAACGGCGTGCTGCAGCCGCGCGCTCTCCCCGGAAGCCCGGAGCCGCTCTTCCCCGCGGACGGCGCGACCTACGGATTCCAGAGAAAGGCCCCCAAGGTCGAGCTGAAGTGGCGTCCGGCCGATCGCGGCCGCTCCTACCGATTGGTTGTGGCCACCGACCCCAGGTTCCAGAGGATCTTCGCCGACGAGAAGGTCGACGGCACATCCCTCCCCGTGCAGATCCGGCAGCCCGGGACCTATTACTGGCGGGTGCGGGCGCAGGACGCCGACGGCTTCGCCGGACCCTACAGCGTCGTGCGCTCGGTGAAGGCGGACTACGACGACACGCCGCCGGTGCTCGCCATCCTGTCCCCCCCCGAGATGTTCGTCGCCCCCGCGCCGAGCGTCGAGCTCAAGGGGAAGACCGAGCGGGACGCGAGGGTCAAGGTGAACGGGCAGAAGGTCACTGTCGGCCCCGACGGGACGTTCACCTTCCCTCTGACGCTCAAGGAAGGGGTCAACCTGTTCACCATCGAGGCGATCGACACGGCCGGCAACTCGGAGTACGGGAAGCGTCTCATTACCTACAAGGGATCGAAGCGGGCGACCGCCTCGATGACGGGACACTGATGAACCGGCTGGGCCTGCGGGCGAAGCTCCTGCTCGCGATGTTCCTGATCATCAGCGTGTCGATCGGGCTCGTGGCGAGCCAGGCGGTCCTTCTGTTCCAGCAGGACAAGTCCTCCTACATCTTCGACCTCAACGCCTCGCGCGCCATCAAGATCGCGGACGAGGTCCAGGCGAACGTGCGGCACCTCACCGAGAAGATGCGCATCTTCGCCGAGGCGGCCCGCCTGCCGGTGCCGGAGGGAACCGACAGGCGCGTCATGCTGTCGGCCATGCTGCGCCAGTACCCGGAGTTCCTGCTGTTCAGCGTGCGCGAGACCGACGGAACTCTCAAGAACGTCTTCCTGTCGCGCACCCTGTCCGATCTCGGCCTGTCCGTGGAGAAGATGCACGTGGCCTACTCGGAGGGCATCCTGAATCTCGACGCCCTGACAGGGGAGCGGCCGAGCATCGCGCGCCTCATCCTGTCCGCGAAGCTCCCGACCTTCACCCTGGCCGTGCGCGGCCTGCCGTCGGGCGGGGCGCCCGCGGCCGGTGCGGCCGTCGGGGCCGCGGCGGCGGCCCCCGCGCCGGACGGGCCGATCCTGATCGCCGAGTTCCCCCTCGACCGCCTGTACACGGCGCGCGGCGAGTCGAAGCTGTTCGAGATCTACGTCACCGATACGACGGGAAGACCGCTGATCTCCGTCACCGAGGGGATGGAATCGGCGGTCGGCGCCGGGGCCGCCGGGTCGTTCGCCGACCTCCTGCCGAAGACGGCGCAGACGGCCGGCACGCGCGAGTACGCCGCCTCGGGCGTGCCGATGCTGGCGGCCTACTCGCCGGTCGGCGACCTCGGGCTGTTCAGCATCGTGCAGATCCGGAAGGCGCGCGCCTTCGAGGCCGCCCGGCGTCTGGTGACGCGCTCGCTCATCATCGCGGGCGTCGTCTGCGTCGGCGCTCTCGCCCTCGTCTTCCTGTTCGCGTCGTCCTTGACCCGGTCGCTCGTGACCCTGGCGCGCGCCACCGAGCAGATCGGGCAGGGACAGTTCGACGTCCAGGTGCCGGTGACAGGCGGCGGAGAGATCGCAGCGCTCGCGACCCGCTTCCAGCGGATGACCGAGGAGCTGTCGACACGCGAGCACGCCCTGAAGAATGCCAACCAGCGACTCATGGAGTCGGAGAAGATGAGTGCCTTGGGGCAGCTCGGCGCCGGCATCGCGCACGAGGTGAAGAACCCCCTGACCTCGATCCGCGGCTACGCCCAGATGGGGCAGCGCAAGATCCCGCACGATCACCCGCTGAGCGAGTATTTCAAGACGATCGAGAAGGAGACCGACCGCTCGCTGGAGATCCTGAAGAACCTCCTGAAGTTCTCGCGCCAGGAGACCGCCGAGATGATGGTGATCGACCTCAACGCGGTCGTCGCCGATACCGTCAAGCTGGTGTCGCACCAGCTGATGATGAAGGAGGTCCGGCTCGAGCCCCATCTGTTCGCGCAATCCCTCTACGTCAACGGGAACGCCAACCAGATCGAGCAGGTCCTCCTCAACCTGTTCATCAACGCCGGGGACGCGATGGAGGGGAAGGGGGAGGGGAGGATCACCGTGACCGTCGATGCGCCGGAAGCCTCGATGGCGCGCATCCGGGTGGGGGACAACGGCAGCGGCATCCCGCCGGAGGTCGTCGGGAAAATCTTCGATCCGTTCTTCACCACCAAGCCGGTGGGGAAGGGGACCGGCCTCGGGCTGTCGGTGTCGTACGGCATCGTGAAAGAGCACAAGGGGGAGATCTCGGTCGAGAGCAGGATGGGCGAGGGGACGACGTTCACGATCCTGATCCCGCGGGTGCAGCAGAGCGCGGAGGCGGCCGCGGCGCCGTCGACTGCGAAGGAGAAGCGCGTCAGGGTCATCAACCTGCGCTGAGAAGCCATGGACACCTACAACCTTCTGGTGATCGATGACGATCCCAACATCCGCAGGCTCCTGTCGGAGCTCCTGGCGAGCCGGCCGGAATTCCGTCTGCTGATCGCGGCCGACGGCAAGGAGGCCGTGCGGCAGTTCGCGGCGAACCGCATCGACATGGTCCTGACCGACATCCACATGCCGGGGTTCACCGGGCTCGAGCTGATGGCCGACATGAAGAAGATCAACTTCAAGCCGGAGATCCTGGTGATGACCGCCAACGCGACGCCCGAGAACGTCGAGACGGCGCGCAGGCTCGGCGCCCGCAGCGTCATCCTCAAGCCGTTCGACGACCTGGAGGTGATCGAGGCGGAGATCAACAAGGCGCTGCGGTCCGTCAAGACCGCGCGTGCCCGAATCAACGGCGACGGGAACGGCCACGGCCTGCCGCAGCCGGTCGCCGCGGCCGAGGTCGCGCAGGCCGGGCCCGAGCCGCCGGCACGCGAGACCCCCGCGCACGAGACGCCCGCGCGGCCCGCTCCCCATGCGGTCAAGACGCCGCCGGTGAAGCCCGCTTCGTGGTCGGCGCCGAAGAAGGAGCTGTGGCCGGCGCGCAAGAGCGCGGCGCCGGCGCCGGTCCCGGTGGCGCCGGCGGAGACGGCGCCGGAGCCCGTGGTGACCACGGGGTCCTCCGATGGTGGGGCTCTTCCCGATCTCGACACATGGCAGGCCGATCTGACGGGAAACGAGACGCCGCCGGCTCCATCGCCCAGGCCGCCGGCCGAACCCGCGCCGGCACGCGCCGCGGTGGTGCCCGAGGGATCGCCGATGCCGACGGCTCCACCGGTACCGGCCCGCACCGAGGCGACACCCCAGCCGCCCCCTGCGCGGCCGGCCCCACCGGCGCGACCAGCGTCCCCCGCGCGCCCCCCGGCATCGCCGCCGGCGTCGCGCCCGGCCCCGACCGCAACGCCCGCACCCATCGCACCACCGGCAGCCCCCGCGCCTGTGCAGGCGGCGCGCCCCGCTGCAACGCCGCCGCCTGATCCACGCCACGCACCACCCGCGCCCAGCCCGCCCACCCCGCACGAGACTGTCCGTCCCGCGGCGCACCCGGCGCACCCCCGCCCCGATCACACGGCGGTCCACGAAGCGCCCGAAGAAGCGATCCCGGAGATGCCGGCCGATCTGGAGGCGATCTTCCGAATGGCCACGAGCTTCGACACCGGCAGGATGCGCATGCAGGTGCCGATCGTCTGTCTGCAGACCTGGGAGGAAAGAGGCGCCATCGCGGCTCTGCGTCGCCTCGCCACAGAGCTGCACCGCGAGTTCTTCGTCTGGTCGGCCGCCCGCGGCCTGGTCAAGGAGGGGGGCCAGGCGATGGGGGAAACCTATCGCGACGCCGGCCGCACCCTGGAGTTCATCAGGCGACAGAAGAACAACGGACTCTACGTCCTGGCCGATTTCCGGCCGTGTCTCGACGACAAGACGGTCGTGCGCGTCCTGCGCGAAATGGTCATGGACCTGGAGACCTCGCGTCTGATGCTGGTCCTGACCTCCCCCCGCCTGCCGGCTCCGCCCGAGCTGGCGCAGTCGTGCGCGACCTTCGACTGGCCGGCGGGCGGCGACTCGAATCTCAAAGGGCTGTACGAGGAAGTGGTCGCCGAGGTCATCGCCTCGACCGGCCGCGCCGTCCGCCTGGATTCACAGTCGCGCGACGCTCTCCTAGAGCGCGTGAAGGAGATGCCGGCCGGCCGGGCCCGCTTCGAGATCGCCCGCCACCTGATGACGCTCACCCCGCAGAACTGAATCCGGTTCGAGAACCCGGGTACGCGAGTCAGAAGCAGACCACGAGGGACAGCCGGTAGACGTCGTCGTCAAGATCGGTCGGCCGCTCGTGGATGTTGATGTGGTCGAATTGAATCTTGCGATCGTGGCCCTTGGTGAACCAGGTCATGCCGAACGTGCTCGCATCCAGATCGGTGTCGGCGGAGCCGCGCTCGCTGTGGATGCTCTCGTAGCGTGCGTTGAGTTGTACCCGGCCCGGCCCCAGGTGCCCGGGCATAAGCACCCCAGCCTGCACGTAATCCCCGTCGATCGAGCGGGTCTCGAGGCCGGGCGCATCGTAATCGTCGCGGCGCTGAAGCCACGCTCCTTCGAAGGTCACGGCCCAGGCTCCGGCTCCGAGGGGCTGGTCGTAGAAGAGGTCCACGGCCCAATTACGGTAGGCACGCGTCTGGGTGGCAAAGGCCGGGTCGTCGCGTGAATCGAGGCGGGCGTTCTGGGCATCACCCTGGACGCCGATTTGCAGGATCTTCTTCTGCCCGAAGGTCGTGCCGGTGAGGCCGTAGGTCGGCTCGGGAGTGAACCAGTTCCACGACACCCGCGCCGAGCCGCGCACGCTGCTCCGGGTGTTGATGTCCTCCTGGTCGGAGCCGTCAAAGACGGCCACGCGATACTGGAGCCCTTTGTGATTCCCCCAGATCATTCCCCCCTCGTCACGTGAGCCTTCGAGCGCCGGCCGGAGCGCCGTGACCAGGGAGCGATCCACGAGGAGCTGGTTGAATCCTGATTGCAGGTTCTGCCGGAGGAACGGAATCTTGAACTGCCCCGCCATCAGCTGCAGCGTGTCATTCTTCTTGTAGTTGATGAAAGCATCCTTCACGCGAAATCCAGCGTCGTCCCGAAGCACCTTGCTGCCGATGTTGTCCTGGCCGACCTGGAGCCCGATTTCGAGGGATTTCGAAAGCTGCACGTGGAAGATCAGACGGGCGCGGCGCACGAAAAAGTCAGTCATGTTCTCTTCCTGGGGCGGAGGCGGAGCGGTGTTGGTTCCGGCTATCAGGTCCGGCCCGCTGTCCACCGCCCAGAACATGAATCGGGCCTCCATTTCGAGCTTCCCCTTCACCCCATCCACCAAAGTGACCGCCGCCCGGCTCTCCGTCGCGGCCCAGAGCATCGCGAGCAGCACCGTGATGACACCGGCCCTCCATCCGGCGGTCCCTTCAGCGTCATTCAAGTCGACTTCACCTGCGTCCACCCTGTCGGACATCGCTATCCTCCATCGGGTCGGGTTTGCCCAACCGAGTCGGGGCCAGAGTCCGGGTTGTGGGAGGCTCCCGGGAGTCGACTGACTCTGAAACGCCAATGAGCGATGCATTGTACACCATGAAACATAATGGACGCGCTGGAAGCCAGGCGGCCAACCCGACGCTGCCGGTTCTATCTTTTCCTCGTAACCACGAACAGCACGGCCGCCGTCCACGTCGGGAATAGATCGAAGACCGGCACCAGCTCGCCGAGAAACGCCGGCAGGAGCGCCACGTGCCAGCCGAGCAGCGCGAGCAACGCCGCGCCCACGGCGATGTCCAGCGAGTCGTTCCACGGCGCCGCGGCTCCCTCGATGAACAGAGGCAGCAGGCCGATCTGCACGGCATCGGCGGCGACGGCGATCGCCAGCGCCGCGACATGGCGCCAATTGGCCCTCAATCCTCCGGCTCCAGCGCCGCGGCCACGTCGTCCACCGAGACCTTCCCCTTCAGCTCTTCCATCAAGAGTCGCAGCAGCCGCTCGAGCGCGCCCTGCAGGGCGTGCGCCCGCTCGCCGGGCGGAAAGTCGGCGACGTTCGCCAGGAGGACCCTGCGGTCGATGCGGCCGTCGGGATCGATCGCCATCTCCCTGAGGAGCTCGGCCCGCTCGAACGTCGCGTCGCGCAGGCGGAGGCGCAGACGGGCGGTCTCGTCGGGACCGACCGTCGCGGCGCGGGCCAGGAGGAGCGTCACTGCTCCGCCATACTGGTCGATCGCCTTCTCCAGATCCGCGTCGTCCTCGGTGCGGGCGGCGGCCGGCGGGTCAGCGGCCGCCTCCGCGGGATCGAACGACAGGAGCTGGATCCGGATGACGCCGGCGGACAGCAGGGCGTGCAGCGCCTGCCAGGTCTCGAACTCGGCGCGGCCGGCGACGGCGACGATCTCGCGCACGGCGCGGCGCCCGTCCACCAGACCCAGGACGGTCCTCTCGAAGTCGGACAGCTTCACCTGGCGCGCCAGCTCGTCGGCCGACTTGACCGGCGCGAGGATGACCCGGTCGTTGTGGATCTTCTCCTTGACGCGCGACCACTCGTCCAGGCGCCGCGTCCCCTCCATGATGAGGTTCATGACGCTGATGTCGAGGGCAATCTTCTCCCCCGAGGGGGGCCCCTCGCGGAACTCGAACAGCCCCTCCTTCCAGTGGAACAGGGAGTAGACGATCTCGGTGACCTGTGTCTGGACACCGCTCCACAGGGTCGCGGGCGTCAGCGCGCCGATCTTGATGAGCACCTTTCCGAGCCGGTCCTGCCGGGACACCAGCGGGGACGCTTCCTGCAGCTGCGCGGTGGTGATCCTGCCCTGGGCCAGGAGAAAGGCGCCCAGTCGATCCCCGGGCATGGTCGAGCGCGCGAACACGATGTCCCCCTTCTCCCATTCGATCGTCTTGGTCGCTCCGGCCGCCAGGCAACGCAGAGTGCCGGTCTTGTGATTCGTGTTCAGGAGCAGAAGGATGTCGGGGAGGGGAATGACCCGCAGGTCACCAGCGAGGACCGGTGCGCTCACGTTCGGGCATGCTAACACACGCGGCGGCCCGGGCCGTGGCGACACGACGTAGAATCCCGCTGCACGGAGGTGCCTTGGCCGTCGACTACACGATTCCTCTCTTGCCGGTGCCGCGCACGACGCCGCCGCGCACCGCCGTCGGGCGCTGGCTGACGGCGGGGGAGCGGTTGAGCGAGCCGCAGCACGCGGCCGAGGCGCCGCACCCCTGGCACAAGGTCCTCTGGCTGACCGGCGTGGACTATTTCTCCACCCTCGGCTACCAGCCGGGGATCGCGCTGCTCGCGGCGGGGGCCCTGTCCCCTCTGGCGACCGGGATCCTCGTCCTGGTCACTCTCCTCGGCGCGGTGCCGGTGTACGCGCAGGTGGCGCGCCGGTCGTACGCGGGGCAGGGGTCGATCGCGATGCTCGAGGCGCTCCTGCCGGAGTGGACCGGCAAGACGTTCGTCCTGGCCCTCCTCGGCTTCGCCGCCACCGATTTCGTGATCACCATGACCCTGTCGGCGGCGGACGCCGCGCAGCACGCGGTGGAGAACCCGCTCCTGCATCCCTACCTCGGAAGTCACCGCCTGCTCCTCACCCTCGGACTGCTGGCGCTCCTGACGGCGGTGTTCTTCAAGGGGTTCCGCGAGGCTATCCGGGTCGCCATGCTGGTGGCGATCCCGTACATGGGGCTGAACCTCGTGGTCCTTCTGCGCGGCCTGGTCGAGATCCTAGTGCACCCTGATCGGGTCGTGGACTGGCGCGCCGCCCTGCACGTGCACGGCGACTTCCCGGCGCTCCTTCTGGCCTCGGCGATCATCTTCCCCAAGCTGGCGCTGGGGCTGAGCGGCTTCGAGACCGGAGTGTCGGTCATGCCGATCGTGGAAGGGGAGCCCGGGGACGAGGCGGCGCCCGTCCCGCGCGGCCGCATCCGCGCCACGCGCCGGCTCCTCCTGTCGGCGGCCCTCATGATGAGCCTCATGCTGCTCCTGTCGAGCGTCGTGACCACCCTCCTGATCCCGCCGGAGGCGTACGCCCGCGGAGGGAGCGCCTCGGGCCGCGCCATCGCCTACCTGGCGCACGGGCTCCTCGGGAGCGGCTTCGGCACCCTCTACGACCTATGGACCATCGCCATTCTCTGGTTCGCGGGGGCCTCGGCCATGGCGGGGCTCCTGAATCTGCTGCCGCGCTACCTGCCGCGATTCGGCATGGCCCCCCAGTGGACCGAGTACCGCCGTCCTCTCGTGCTGCTTCTGTTCGCGGTGTGCGTCGTGGTCACCCTGATCTTCCGGGCCGACGTGGAGTCGCAGGCGGGCGCCTACGCCACGGGCGTCCTGGCGCTCATCCTGTCCGCCGCCGTCGCCGTGGCGCTCGCCCTGTGGAAGGAGTCCCGGGCCGGACGCGACCTGCGCGAGCGCCTGCAGACGCTCGGTCTCAGCCTGTACTTCTGGGTCGTGACCGGTGTCTTCACGTTCACCTTCGTCGACAACGTGATCACGCGGCCCGACGGCGTGATCATCGCCAGCGTCTTCATCGTCGGGATCATGGCCTTCGGAGGCATCAGCCGGTACATCCGCTCGACCGAGCTGCGGGCGGCGAAGATCCGCTTCGAGGACGACGACTCGATCGAGCTGTGGAAGTCGGTCGTGTCGAAGAAGGTCAACCTCGTGCCGCTGCGCTCGAAGGAGCCGGCGGCCTACGAGCGCAAGACGGCCGAGCTGCGCCGTCACTACGCGGTCAGCGGGCCCCTGGCCTTCCTGCACGTCCACCTGATCGACGACCGCAGCGAGTTCATGGCCGACCTTCGCGTCACGGTGCGGCGCGCCGGCGGCGACTACGTCATCGACGTGCACGGCGCCGTCTCGGTCGCCAACACCGTCGCCTACATCAGCGAGCTCATCGATCCGATCCGCCTGTTCCTCAGCCTGACGGGGGAGAACCAGATGACCCAGGCGCTGCGTTACCTCCTGTGGGGCGAGGGGGAGATCGGACTCATGACCTACAAGATCCTGAGGCGCTACTGGCAGTGGACGCCCGAGGACGACGTGCGGCCGATCATCTTCCTGATGAGCGACTGAAAGGACCGTGGCGTGGCGGGTCGCGCGGGCCCGTGCTAGGATGGGCCTCTCATGAAACGCCGATGGGTCGCTTTCGTCCTGGCGCTGGCCATCGCGGGTCCGCTGGCGGCGCCGCTCGTCGCTTCGGCTCGCGTCGACTGTGCTCGCTGCGCCGGGGCCGCACGGTGCTGCTGCGCTCCTTCGCGGGGAACGGGTGGCTGCGGGCTGGCCCGTCCGTGCGGACCCGCCGCCGGCGGTGAGGGCGTGATGGCGCCACAGGATCTGGAGAAGGCGCTGGCAGAAGCGCCGGTCACCCCCCTCGTGCCGCCGGCGCCGCAACCGGCCCTCCGGATCGACTCTCCCTTCGAGCCGGCCGATCTCCCCGCTGTCCCGCCCGACCCGCCGCCCGAGCCCTCTCTCTAGTCGTTCGATCGTCCACAGGCAAGGATCGGCATACCAACAGACGATGGTCCGCGGCGCGGCGGAGACAGGGTGCTCCCCGCGCGGCGAGACTGGAGAGTCGCGCATGCAAGCGAGGCATCAGATTTTCCTGGGGAGCGTCGTGCTCCTCGGTGTTCTTACCATTGCACCCTCGGCTAGGGCCACCTGCGGTTCCGCCAACTGCTTCCTGGTCACAGGGACGCAGGAGGGGGTCAGCGCCTCCGGCATCCTGACCGTGGATCTGTCGTACCGGTTCATCTCGCAGAGCCGCAAGCTGTCCGGGACGAAGGAGGTCAGCGAGGTCCTGACCCCGAAGGTCGACTTCGAGAACGGTGTTCTCCTTCTCGACCATCACCGCGAGATCCGCACGCAGAACACGCTCGTGCAGATCGACCTGTCGTACGGGCTGACCCCGCGACTGACCCTGGCGGGATCGCTGCCGATCATCAACCAGCGCGACCACGAGCACTGGGATGACGTCGGGGATCCCGTCGACGAGCACTTCACCCGCTCGGACGGCTCCTCCGGGTTCGGCGACGTCCGGCTCGGGGCGCGCTACGCTCTCATCGTGAAGACCAAGGACCTCCTGACCGGGGCCGTGACGCTCAAGCTGCCGACCGGGGCGTACACGCTGCACGACAGCGAGGGGGCGATCAACGAGCCGACGATCCAGCCTGGGACCGGCACGACCGATGTCATCCTGTCGGCGCACTACGCCCACCAGGTCGTGCCGGCGCGTCTCGAGTGGTTCGTCTCGGCTGCCTGGCGCGACGGCCGCAAGAACGATCTCGAATACCAGTTCGGCGACGAGACCGTCGCGAACGCCGGGCTGTGGCACAAAGCCGGCGACCGCGTGATCTGGTCGCTTCAGGTGAATTGGCGCCACACCGGCCGCGACAGTTTCCTGTCCCAGGTGGTCCCCTCGACGGGCGCGACCTTCCTGGACCTGACCCCGGGCCTCCGCCTCGAAACGTCCACCGGGACGTCCCTGTACGGTTTCGTCCAGGTCCCGGTGAGACAGGATGTCAACGAGGTGCAGCTGGCGCCACGCACCGCCCTGCTCCTGGGCGTCTCGAAGAGCTACTGACCTTGTCTCGGCGCGCTGTCGTCCTCTTCTTTCTGATCCTGGGCGCGGGGCTCCTCCTCGCAGGCCCCGCGCCCGCCTCCGGCCCCCCGGACCCGGGGGAGCCGGCGCATCCGTTCACGCTTCCCGATCTCGACGGCCGGCCGGTGACGCTATCGTCATTCAAGGACCGCCTCGTCCTCCTGCACTTCTGGGCGACCTGGTGCCCGACCTGCCGCGAGGAAATGACCATCCTGGAGGAGGCGGCGCGCGCCCACCCGCGCACGCTCGTGATCCTGGGGGTCAATCTGGGGGAGAAGCGCTCGAAGGTCGCGACCTACGTCAAGGCGTCGGGCATTTCCTTCCCGATTCTGCTGGACGCGCGCGGGAAGGTGGCCGCCGCGTACGGTGTCCTGTCCCTCCCGATCACGCTCGTGATCGGGCCGGACGGCCGGGTGGCCGAGCATGTCCAGATGGGCTCGCTCGATCGGGCAGGTCTCGAGCGGATCCTCGATCGCCACCCGCCCGACTGAGATCCCCGCCGCTCCGCGGAGCGCCCGCCCTTTCGCGCCTCATCGTTATTGCGAACCGGAGCAGGTGGTCTGTTCGATCGCGGATCCCCGGCTGGCCATCCCCAGTATTCCCGCGCCGCACGCGTTGTGGGCGCGCGCCACGTAGTAGAACGCCCGGCCGGTCGGAGGGCTTTCGACATCTCGAAACGCCGGCGCGCCGAGATCGGTCCCCAGGCACGCGTGATCGTAGACGAATGGACCCGTGATGAGGCCTCGGTCGAGATCGTAGCCGGTTGCATTCGGGACACCTGTCCACGAGATCGTGGCTTCGTCCGAGTCGATCGACAGGTCGGCCGCCTCCGCCGGCGCCGCGAGAGTGGAATCGAACGGCGCGCAATCCGAGCAGGCAGGACCGCCGTCGCCGTCCGTGTCTGTCAGATCGGGGACGCTCAAATCGATCGTGGCGAAAGAGACTTCGTGGCTGTCGTCGACTTCCAGCCTGAACGTCAGGATCGCCCCCCCCGGCAAGGTGGGCGCCTGGAAGGAGACGAACGGTGTGTCGGCCCGGGTCAGGGAGACCGGAGGGCCGCCGATCTGGCTCCAGGAATATGAGAACGGCTGATTGTCGGCGTCGGCGCTCCGACTGCCGTCGAGGGTGACGGTCGGAGCGGCCAGCGCGCACCCGACCGTCCAGGTGGGCCCGACGACTGCGATCGGAGGATGGTTCTTGCGCACCGTGACGCTGCGGGTGTCGGAGAGGCCCGAGGAGTCGGTCGCGGTCAGGACGACCTCGTAGGAGATGATGTCGCCCGGGGCGCCCCCGGCGGCGATGAACGATCCTTCCGGACCGGTCGCGTCGAGGTAGTCGTGCTGGTGCTCATTGTGGTGCAGGATCACGGTCCAGCGAAGCGAGCCGGGATCGATCGCTCCATCGTCCGGGTCCTGGGCGAGACCCAAGAACCGGACGCCGTCATCGTCCAGAAAGGTCGCATAGGGGGGCGGCTCCGTGATCAGCGCCGTCGGAGGCAGCGAGCCGACGGTGATCGTCACCTTCGCCTCCCGCGTCACCGTCCTGTCGCTCAGCCGGAGGGTGGCGACATAGGGACCGCCCGATCCATAGACGTGCTCCGCAAGGCACGTGTCCGACTCCCCGCCGTCGCCGAACTGCCAGTGGCAGGAGAGCGAATCGCCGTCCCGATCGATCGAACCGGCATTCGAGAAGGAGACGGAGAGGGGCGCGTACCCCGAGGTCGGGGTCGCCGAGGCGACCGCCTGCGGCGCGTGGTTCCCCGCGCCGACATAGACGACCCGGTGGACGCTGCCGGAGGGGATGGTGAAATTGCTGGCCAGGTTCAGGTACACGAGGTTGCCGTCCGGGCCCATCGTGAGATCGACCGGGGTGAACGTCGTGTCGCCCGTCGCGAAGTCGGCGCTCGACACGAGCGAGTCCTCCGGCGTGAGCGTGAGGGCCTGGATCCGGCTCAGGACATAGTCGGCCACGAAGTAGGTGTCGCGGTAGAGAAGAGGGTAGTTCGAGCCTTCGTAGAATGCTCCTCCGGTGATCGCCCCTCCCAGGTTGGGAGGGTGCTCGTAACTGTAGAGCGGAGGCACGGGCAGGACGGACGCGCAGAGGGAACCGAAGAGTGAAGTGTATTCCCCCTCCGGGGCATCCCCCTCGAAACAGGGCCAGCCGAAGCTCGCGCCCGGGGAGCCCAGATTCACTTCCTCCCAGGAGTCCCATCCGACATCGTTGATGTAGAGCCTTCCCGTCCCCGGGCGAAAGTTCGCCTTGAACGGATTGCGCAGGCCCGACTGCCAGACCTTGGATCTCACCGCCTCCGGTCCGCTGTAGAACGGGTTGTCAGGGGGCGCCGAGCCGTCCGGGTTGACGCGCAGGATCTTGCCGACCAGCTGATCGATGTCCAGGGCTCGCAAGGCCTGGGACGTGGCGCCGTGATAGGTGGAGCCGTCGCCGGTGGAGACGTACAGCTTGCCGTCCGGTCCGAACCGCAGGGCGCCGCCGGCGTGCGAATCGGTGTCCGACGGGATACCGTCGATCAGGACGACCTCGCTCCCCGGGAGCGCGACGTCTCCGTTCGCCGTCATGCGCGTGATCCTGTGGATCCTCGAGAGCCGGTTGATGGGATTCGGCGGCACGATGTCGGTCGTGTACGCGAGGTAGACGTAGGGCGTGGTCGGGAAATCCGGATCGAGGGCCAACCCGATCAGCCCCCGGTCGTTGTCGGTGTTGACGTCGACTGTCGCGAAAGGAGTCGGTAGAAGAGCCCCCGAAGCCGACACCACGCGAACCCTCCCCTCCTTCTCGGCGACGAACAGCCTGCCGTCCGGGGCGTACGCGAAGGCGGTCGGAAAATCGAGCGGAGCGACGATCTCCTCCTCGTCGAAGTCAGGGGGCAGGGAAGCGCCGCCGGCGGGGCTGGCGAGAGACCCGGCTCCGGAGAAGAGGAGGAGAGCGAGCGGAAGACAGGTTCGACGCGAAGACATCGGACGCCCCCCTTGCCGCGAGTCGCGGCGTACCCCATCGAGTCCTGGCGCGAGGATGCCCGAATCGTACTCCAAGCGCGCTCCGGGAGCCAAGTCCCCGCCACGCCCGGCTCGTGTCCCGTTCTTCAGCGCCCGGAGTCGGGGGCGCGTTCCCGGCGTCTTACGCTTTGGGAATCGGACGGCCTCCTTTTCGAAAGGCGGTCCCACCCGGAGGCGGGGGGTGAATCTCCTTGACACGAATGCCCGTGCAGCGTAAATGATCCGCATCTCACCTGGCTTAGCCGGAGTTGAGCCTTTCAGGAGTTGACCCCCATTCGACGTCGCCTGGCCGCAGCCTCAATCCTCGCGTCCAGCACTCTGCTCGCCTCCGCCACCGGGGCCGTTGCACGCGATCTGTCCTTCGAGGACCGCGTCAGGGCCCAGGAGGCGATCGAGCGCGTCTACTACTCGCATCAGATCGGGGCGACGAAGTCGTTCGAGGAGGCGGTGCCGCGCGCGACCCTGGAGCGCAAGGTGAGGACCTACCTCGAGGAATCGACGGCGCTCCGGTCGATCTGGCGGACTCCCATCACCGCGAAGATGCTCCACGCGGAGCAGGAGCGCATCAGTCGCCACTCGCGCCTGCCCGAGCGCCTGCGGGAGATTCGATCGGCTCTCGGCGGCGATTCATTCCTGTTCCAGGAGTGCTATGTCCGGGCGATTCTGGCCGAGCGTCTGGCGCACAATTTCTTCGACCATGACACGCGCATCCACGGCGACAGCCGTCGGAAGTCGCAGGACCTGCACGACTCCCTGTCGAGCGGAAGGCGCAGTGTCTGGGAGGAAGAGCCGCAGCGATCGGTGATGGAAGTCGTGCCGATGGCTCACGGACAGCCGAAGGGCCCGGGCGGAAAACCGGACCGGCTGATCCTGCCGGTGGCAGAGGAGGAGTTCCAGAGACTACGAGGTCGGCTCCCGTCCGCGGTCGGCCAGGTGAGCCCCATCGCCGAAGAACGGGAGAGGTTCGTCATGACCGCGACCCTCGCTCTGGATGCTCGACACCTCACGTTCGCGGCATACACGGTTCCCAAGATGACATGGGCCGATTGGTGGGCGCAGACGCGACAGGGGTCGGCCGCGCTGAGCGCGGAATCCGTGGGGACCGTGATCGACGGGATGCCCGAGGCCTGTCCTCTCACGGTCGGGGGACAGCCCTGTCTCCCGGGCGACACCTGGGACAACGGCAGCCTGGATGACGTACCCGAATTCGTCACGGGGCAATCGGCCGTCTGGACCGGCACGGACATGATCGTCTGGGGGGGTGCGTCGCGAAATTCGGGGGCTCGATACGATCCCTTGACCGACACCTGGACATCGATCACGACCAAGGGCGCGCCCGACCCCCGCCTGGCGCATTCTGCGATCTGGACCGGTACGGAGATGATCGTCTGGGGCGGACTGGTCTGGAGCGGCATCACGGTCGATTACCTTCCGACGGGGGGCCGATACAACCCTCTCACGGACACCTGGATGCCCATGAGTACGATCAATGCTCCGAGCGGCCGGACACAGCACACCACGGTCTGGACCGGGAGCAGGATGATCGTATGGGGAGGCTTCGGTCAGGACACCGGGGGAATGTACGACCCGCTGACGGATGCCTGGAGTCCAACATCCCTGGTGAACGCTCCATCGCCAAGGTCGGGACACACGGCGGTGTGGACAGGCACGAGGATGGTCGTCTGGGGGGGCACGGACGGGACCTTCAGCCTGAACACGGGGGGACGTTACGATCCGGACTCGGACAGCTGGGAGACCACCTCGATTATCAACGTGCCCACGAAGCGCTCGGCGCATTCCGCGGTCTGGACGGGGAGCGTCATGCTCGTCTGGGGCGGGGGTCTCGACGATCCGAGACGAGGACACGACGACATGAACAGCGGAGGTCGATACGACCCCGAGACAGATGCGTGGAGTCCGATGACAACGGCCGGGGCGCCGGAGGGGCGCTCGTCTCACTCCGCCGTCTGGACGGGGTCCCTGATGATCGTCTGGGCGGGCTCGAATGGGACGAGCTCCGGAGGCCGATACGACCCGGAAGTCGACAGCTGGACGCCCACGTCCCAGAGCAATGCGCCGGGCGCCCGGGTCAACCATGAGGCGGTGTGGACGGGGGGTCTCATGCTCGTCTGGGGGGGCCAGTCGACTCCGGGTCCTCCCGGAGACGGTGGACGATACGATCCCTCGAGCGACAGCTGGACGCCCATCTCGACCGGCGATGCCCCCTCGCCGCGCTTCACGAGCTCGGCAATCTGGACTGGCAGCGTGATGGCAGTGTGGGGAGGCACGTACAGCGGGGGCCTGTTGAACACCGGGGGACGGTACGACCCGGCTTCCGATTCCTGGGCGGCCACCTCCATGATCGATGTTCCGTCGGCACGCGGCTTCAACACGGCCATCTGGACCGGTACTCGCATGGTGGTCTGGGGAGGATCCTTCGGCTCCACCGATCTGGACAGCGGGGGACGGTACGATCCGATCGCGGACGCGTGGCAGACGACCTCATTGGTCGATGCCCCGGCCCCCAGGGCAAATCACACGGCCGTCTGGACGGGTCACCAGATGATCGTGTGGGGCGGGCGCAGCGGTGGCCCCTACATCTCCGCGGGTTTCAACACCGGCGGGCGTTACGATCCCGACGCCGACGTCTGGCTGCCCACCTCGACCGTCGGAGCGCCCGCGCCGCGGGATTTCCCGACCTACCGGAGCGACACCACAGCGGCCTGGACCGGGAGCGTCATGCTCGTCTGGGGAGGGGCGACGGCGGAGTATCCGACGACCTACTATGACGATGGTGCGCGATACGATCCGCTCGCCGATGCATGGTCCCCGATTTCGACGACCGGCGCACCCTCCGGTCGATACGGACACTCGATCCTCTGGGACGGACACGAAGCGATCGTCTGGGGCGGAGCCAACGATGCGTCCTCCGGACTGGACACTGGGGGGCAGTACGATCCGATCGCCGATGCCTGGACGCCCACGAGCACGGTCGCTGCTCCCGCCGGCCGCTGGTCGCACTCGGCCGTCTGGACGGGGCACGAGATGATCGTGTGGGGCGGCAGGTACGGCAACACCCTCAATACAGGGGGAAGGTACGATCCGGTCCGCGATGCATGGAGCGCGACTTCGCTCGACGATGCCCCCTCGGCACGCGAGGCCCACGTGGCGATCTGGACGGGCACCTCGATGATCCTCTGGGGCGACGAGAGCACGGGCGGTCAATACATCCCTGCTGCGATCGGGGAGATCGGCATCTCGACCGATGCGAGCCGGACGATCGAGTGCGCCCGGGCCGCCGGCACGCCTGTCGCGCTGAGCGCCACGGCGCTCAGCTGCAACCCCGCGAGCGAGCTCTCGTTCAGCTGGAGCGGCCCGTTCCCCGAGGGGGATGGCGTACTCAAGGAGGCCGCGCCCGTGGTCACGCTTCCTCTCGGGACGAGTCACCTGACGCTGACCGTCGAGGACAGCGACGGCCGCAGAGCCACGGAAGGTGTCGTCGCCAACGTCGTGGATACGGCTCCGCCTCAGATCTCGCTCGCCCTTGCGGAGACCGTTCTCTGGCCGCCGAATCACCGTATGGTTCCGGACCCAGCGGCGTGGCAGGTGAGCGATGTCTGTGACCCGACGGCGGGCGCGGTGCTGGTCTCGGCGACGAGCAGCGAGCCAGACGACGATCCGGGCGCCGGGGACGGGAACACCTCGGGAGACATCCAGGATGCGGTCCACGACACCGCGGCGAACAGGCCGCACTTGCGCGCGGAGCGATCCGCCGATGGACCGGGGCGGACCTACACGCTGACGTACAGGGCACGCGACGCTTCGGGCAACGCGACGTCCGCGCTCGGAGTCGTGACGGTGCCTCACGATCTCGGGACGGGGCCGGAGCCCCTGCTGATGATTCTCGAGCCGGGCGGGGCCCCTGCCCTGGCGCATGTGTACTGGAATGACGTGCCGGGGGCGCTGAAGTACGACGTGATCCAGGGCGATCTCGATCAGGTGACGGAGCAATCGGGAACGCTGTGGCTGGGGCCGGTCCGTGTCCTGGCCTCGGGCTTGCCGGTGGCGAGCTACACGGAAGGGAATACGGCTGATATCCCGACAGCGGGGAAGGCCTTCTTCTATCTCGTGCAGTACTGGGACGCGCAGACCCCGAGCGGGTGGGGGACGGAGACGGCTCCCTGGCCGGAGGAGCCGACGCTTTGCGATCTCGCCTGCCCGGGCGAGGCGAGTGGGTTTCCTGGCTCACAGTCACTGAGGAAGAAGTAGATCCTCACGACTTCAATCTCGCGTGTCGGCGGGGTGCCGTCTCCACGCCGAGGTGGGCGCAGATGGCCCGCGTGAGCTCGGCGACCAGGAAGGCGTCGGACACGGAGAGCGACGCCGGCCGCGCCTCGCCGAAGAGAATCGCCTCCTTGGCCGCCCCGTCGATCATCATGAGGCCGACCAGAACGGCGCGCTCCGGATCGGGGTGCCGCAACTCCGAGCGACGGCTCAGGATCAGCCCCTTGAGCCGAGCCAGGAAGCGCAGGTTGAGGCGCTCGGCACGCGTCTGGAACGCCCCATCGTCATGCATGCGCACGTACAGCAGAAGGGCACGCAGCAGGCCGCGGCGCGCGCGGTAGTTCCTCACCAGCAGCCGCACACAGCCGGCGAGCAAATCACGCACGGGCAGGTTCCGACGGCGCGACGAATCGAAGACGGTATCCGCGGTGACGGATGCCCGCGCGAAGAACCGGTCATGGAGGGTGCGCAGGAAGGTGTCCTTGTCGGGGAACCGGGTGTAGATCGTCCCCACCGCCGTGCCGGCCCGCCGGGCCACCTCGCCGACCGTCAGACCGCTCACTCCGCGCTCGGCGATGACCTCTTCGGCGGCCTCCATCAGCCGCCGCATCGTCCGCCGGCTTCTCTCCTGCTGAGGTTCCGGGATGCGGGCCGCCGCCCGACTTCTCTTCATGCCGGGCTCCGCCACGAGGCGTCCATGAACATGAATGCGAATTCATATATATCCGCGTTCCCGTTCATGTCAAGCCACCGACCTTCGGAGTCCTCGTTGAGCCACTGTCTCTCGGCCCTGCCAGCCTGAAGGGACAAGAAGCCCTCCCCATCGGACACCCCGAAGAACGCGCAGACGTGGATCAGCACGTTCGAAGCCGCGCGTGAGTCCCGCGTCATGACATTTCTGAAGCGCCGCACAGCACATTCCTGTCACGCGCGATCACTTTGACGGTGCCACATCTCTTTGACGGCGCGCGTGTCGAAGATCCACCCATCGCAAGTTCTGTCCGTCCAATCTCTTGAATTCTGAATCTCGAAAGCATTTCGAAAGAGTGCAGGCATCCCGCTTGCTTCTCAAGAGAGCGAGACCGTCGAGATTTCATTTCCGTGCTGCGGGGGGGTGGCTGAGTGTCGGGACGCTGGAGTCTCCGGCTAATCGTGTCCTGGCTCGTCGTGTGTCTGGGGGCGGCCACGGGCACGGCATACGCATCGACGGTCGTCCAGCTCGCCTGGGACGCGAACACGGAGTCGGATCTCTCCGGCTACCGGATTCTGTACGGAACGACCTCGGGCAACTACACCGCAACCATCGATGTCGGCAATCAGACGTCGTACGCCGTGAGCGGCCTGACGGCCAGCACCACCTACTACTTCACCGTCGTCGCGTACGACCTGGCCGGCAACGTGAGCGGGCCCTCGAACG
This sequence comes from Candidatus Dormiibacterota bacterium, assembly GCA_035635555.1. Classification (NCBI taxonomy): domain Bacteria; kingdom Bacillati; phylum Candidatus Dormiibacterota; species Candidatus Dormiibacterota bacterium. The sequence goes on along the minus strand of DASQAT010000035.1, from coordinate 12,401 downwards.
AGATCTCGTCGACACCGACCGTGCTCGCGCCGAGCCCGACCGTCACGGCGACGGATGCGCCGGACCCGGTGGCCGCCGGAGCGACCCTGACCTACACGCTGTCGTATTCGAATTCGGGAAATGTCACGGCCACCGGCGTGCTGATCAGCGACACCGTTCCAGCCAATACGGCGTTCGTCAGCGCCACCGCCGGCGGCAACCTGTCGGGTTCCGTCGTCACCTGGACGATCGGTGCGCTGGCGGCCGGCGCCTCCGGCTCCGTGCAGCTCGTCGTCCGCGTCGCCAGCCCGCTGCCGAACGGGACGCTGATCACACATGCCGCGTATGCGATCGTGAGCAACGAGACCGGTTCTGTCGCCGGACCGGGCATCACTACGACCGTGATGTCAACACCGGTCCTGACCATCGTATCCACCGATACGCCCGACCCGGTCCCCGCGGGAGCGACCCTGACGTACACGCTGTCCTACGCGAACACCGGCAATGCCGACGCGACGTCGATCCGCGTAACCGACACCCTGCCGGCCAACACCACGTTGGTCTCCGCCGGCAGCGGCACCCTCTCCGGCTCCGTCGTCACCTGGTCGATCGCCTCGCTCGCCGCCGGCGCTTCAGGCACCGTCCAGCTCGCGGTCCGCGTCGCCAGCCCGCTTGCGAACGGCACCGTGATCCACAACCAGACGTACAGCGTCGCGAGCGCCCAGACCACCGCGGTCAACGGTGTCGACGACACGACCACCGTGACCTCGGCGCCGGTCCTGGCGGTGTCGGCGAGCGACGCGCCGGACCCGGTGGCGGCGGGCGGCACGATCACCTACACGCTCGCTTACTCGAACACGGGGAACTCGGGCGCGACCGCGGTCGTGCTGTCGGACACGGTTCCGGTCAATACGACGTTCGTGTCGGCGACGGGAGGCGGGACGCTGTCGTCCGGAGTCGTGACCTGGTCGATCGGCGCGCTGGCGGCGGGCGGCTCCGGCTCGGTGCAGCTCGTGGTCCGCGTCAACAGTCCTCTGGCGAACGGGACCGTCGTCACCGACGGCACCTACAACATCGACTCCACGGAGACCGCGCCGGTCAGTGGGAGCGCCATCACCACCACAGTGACTTCGGCGCCGGTCCTGACGGTGTCTGCGACCGACGCGCCGGACCCGGTGGCGGCGGGCGGCACGATCACCTACACGCTCGTTTATTCGAACACGGGGAACTCCGGCGCGACCGCGGTTATGCTCTCGGACACGGTTCCGGTCAATACGACGTTCGTGTCGGCGACCGGCGGCGGGACGTTGTCGGCCGGTGTCGTCACCTGGTCGATCGGCGCGCTGGCAGCGGGCGGCTCCGGATCCTTGACGCTGACGGTCAGGGTCAACAGTCCTCTGGCGAACGGGACCGTCATCACGAACGGCACACTCAACATCGACTCCACCGAGACTTCGCCTGTCACCGGCAATGCCATCACCACGACCGTGACCTCGGCGCCGGTCCTGACGGTGTCTGCGACCGACGCTCCGGACCCGGTGGCGGCGGGCGGCACGATCACCTACACGCTCGCCTATGCGAACACGGGGAACTCGGGCGCGACCGGAGTGGTGCTGTCGGACACGGTCCCGGTGAATACGACGTTCGTGTCGGCGACCGGGGGTGGGACGCTGTCGGGCAGCGTGGTCACCTGGTCGATCGGGGCGCTGGCGGCTGGCGGCTCGGGCTCCGTCCAGCTCGTGGTCCGCGTCAACAGCCCGCTGGCGAACGGGACGGTCATCACAGACGGCAACTACAGCATCGACTCCACGGAGACCGCGCCGGTCAATGGCAGTGCCATCACGACGACCGTGACCTCGGCGCCGGTCCTGACGGTGTCGGCGACCGACGCCCCGGACCCGGTAGCGGCGGGTGGAACGATCACCTACACGCTCGCCTACGCAAACACGGGGAACTCGGGCGCGACCGGAGTGGTGCTGTCCGACACGGTCCCGGTCAATACGACGTTCGTGTCCGCGACAGGGGGCGGAGCGCTGTCGGGCGGTGTCGTAACCTGGTCGATCGGGGCTCTGGCGGCCGGCGGCTCAGGCTCCGTGCAGCTGGTGGTCAGTGTCGCCAGTCCGCTGGCGAGCGGGACCGTCATCACGAACGCCTCTTACAGCATCGACCCCGTCGAGACGGCGCCGACCGTGGGCGCCTCTGTCAGCACCACGGTCTCCTCCATACCCACCGTGACCTCGGTCATGGAGACGACGACCAATTCGACCATCATCGTTGAACCGGGGGTGCAGGATATCCAGGTGACCGGGACAGGCTTTCAGCAGGGCGCCGTCCTGAACCTCGGATCCGGGATCACATCCGGCCCGACGGTCCTCATCGACGCGATGCACCTGAAGGCGACGCTCACGGTCGATACGACGGCTGCCCTCGGACCTCGCGACATCACGGTCACCAACCCGGACCAGCTGTCCGGCACGCTCCGCAATGCGTTGAAAGTGGTGCGCACGCCGGACCTCAACGGCAATTGCACGGTGGACGGGATCGACCTCAACGTGCTCGCCCGTGCCTGGGCCACGACGTCCGCCGATCCGGGCTTCAGTCCCCAGTGGGACCTGACTGGAGACGATGTCGTCGACGGGAACGATCTCGCCGTCTTCGTCCAGTACTTCGGGCGCCGGACGCCGGGCTGCCATTAGGAACCCTTGACCGTCAGGGCTCGCAGGATCGCATCGATCGGCATCTTCTGCCACTGCACCTGCGCCACGAACCGATCTCGGACGATCCCGCCGCCGTCGACGATGAAGGTGGCGGGACGCGCGATGTGAACCGAGTCGAAACCGAGGAGACGGTAGACACCGTAGGCTTTCGCGACCCTTCTCTCCTGGTCGATCGCCACCGGGTACGGGACGGGATGCGCGTCGAAATAGGCCCGCGCGGCCCCCGGATCCTGACAGAGGACGACCACCAGGCGGGCGCCACGCTCCTCCACCCTCGCCCATCCGTCTCGCAACTGCGAGAGCCTGTGGCGGCAGGCGGGTCACCAGGTGCCGCGGTGGAACTCGATGACGCGCGGCACGGCGCCCATCGTCCGGATCGAGACGGGGGAGGGGATCCCCGGCAGGTCGAAATCCGGCGCGTGTGACCCGACTGCGAGGGGACGGCCCAGGGGAGTGGTCCTCCTTCGAACCCGGGCCCGCCCGGGTCCGCTATCATTATTATAGGCAGCCCAGGTGGTTGTCACCCATTCGTCACTCCACCGCCATCCCGCTCTCACCCTCCCGACACACGCTTGGCCGGGGCAATCTCCGGGCCGGCGGGCCCGGGGGCTATAATCGGCCCGTCCGGCCGGGGTCCCGGGGAGACAGAGCGCTCATGCCGCAGACCATCCTGGTGGTGGACGACGAGCGCGACATCGTCGAGCTGGTGCGCTACAACCTGGCGCAGGCCGGGTACCGGGTGGTGTCGGCCACCGACGGTCGCCAGGCTGTGGAGATGGCGCGCCGCGAGCGGCCCGACCTCGTCGTGCTCGACCTGATGCTGCCGGTCCTGCCCGGAGCCGAGGTGGCCCGCATGCTGAAGCAGGATGAGAAGACCCGCGGCATCCCGATCGTGATGCTGACCGCGCGGGGCGAGGAGGTCGACCGGGTCGTCGGCTTCGAGCTGGGCGCGGACGATTACGTGGTGAAGCCGTTCTCGCCGCGCGAGCTGGTTCTGCGCGTGCAGGCGATCCTGAGACGCGACGAGAAGGAGGGGCCGGACGAGCGCATCGTCCACGAGCCGCTGGTCATCGACGTCGGCGCGCACCTCGTCCGGCTGAAGGGAAAGGAGATCGTCCTGACCGCCACCGAGTTCAAGCTCCTGCACCGTCTGGCCCGGCGGCCCGGCCGCGCGTTCAGCCGGGACCAGCTCCTCTCGGAGGTGTGGGGCTACGGCGGAGAGATCGAGACACGCACCGTGGACACGCACATGAAGCGTCTGCGGGCGAAGCTGGGACCGGTCGGAGACTGGATCCAGACGGTGCGCGGCGTCGGGTACCGATTCCGGCCGGCCGGTTTCGCGGCCGCGGACTGACGGAAGGATCCTTCCCTGCGAATCCAGCACCGGCTCACTCTGTTGTTCGTCCTCGTGGCCGGTCTCTCGTCGTTTCTCGCCGCGCTGGTCCTCGATCGCGCCGTGGCACGGCGCGTGACCGAGCAGATCGCCGCCCGCCTGGGAGACGAGGTCCGGCTCGCCCGCGACCTGGCTCGCGCCGAGCCGGACCTGCCCTCGACGGCCGACCGGCTGGCCGATCGTCTTGGACGAGACCTCGGTGTGAGGGTGACGATCATTTCCTCCGACGGGGCGGTGCTGGGCGACACCGATCTGGACGGCGCGGCGCTTCGCGAGGTCGAGAACCACGCGAGCCGGCCCGAGGTGATGGAGGCGGTGCGTGACGGGACGGGCCGATCCATGCGCTACAGCCGGACGGTCGCCGAGAACATGCTGTACGTGGCCTCGCGCATCGACCCGGACGATCCTGCCCGCGGGGTGATCCGCCTGGCCCTCCCGCTCACCGACGTGACCCGGGCCCAGGAGGCCGTGCGCGTGCCGATCCTCCTCGCGGCCGTCCTGTCGCTTTTGGTCGCGGGGCTCATCGGGTGGGCGGTGGCGCGCGGCCCGGCGCGCCGCCTGGAGGCGATCGCGCGCGTCGCGTCGCAATTCGCCGCCGGCCGGATGGACGTGCGGGCCGAGCCGGGCGGTGACGACGAGACCTCGGTCCTGGCGAGGTCGCTCAACCGCATGGCGGACCAGCTCGAGGAGCGCCTGATCCTCGTGGAGCGCGAGAGAAGCCAGCTCCGCACCGTTCTCGAGGGGATGGTCGAGGGGGTGGTCCTGACCGACCCGACCGGACGCATCCTGGTCGCCAACGATGCGTTCCGGAGGATCTTCGACGCGCAGCTCCCGGTGGAGGGCCGCCGGCCGCTCGAGACCGCGCGCGTGCCGGCGCTCCAGGACGCGATCGAGTCGGCGCTCGAGGCGGACGAGCCGCTCACGCGGGAGATAGCACTCGGCGGCGCTCAGCAGAAAGTGATCCAGGCCAGCCTCGCCGCCATCCGCGAGCGCGGTGCTACGGTCGGAGCGGTGGCCGTGTTCCACGACGTCACCGAGCTGAAGAGACTGGAGAGGGTGCGGCAGGAGTTCGTGGCCAACGTGTCGCACGAGCTGCGCACCCCGCTGACGGCGATCAAGGGGTACGCTGAGACTCTGCGCGACGGCGGCCTGCGCGATCCCGAGACGGCGGCCGAGTTCGTGCGTGTCATCCACAGGCACGCCGAGCGACTGCGCGCCCTGATCGAGGACCTCCTCGATCTGGCCGCGGTGGAGCAGGGGGAGGCGCGCCTGAAGCCCGCCGTCGTCCGGGCGCGCGACGTCGTCGCCCAGGCCGAGGGCCTGGTTCGTCCCGCGGCCGAGGCCCGCGGTCAGACCCTTGCCATCGACCTGCCCGCCGATCTCCCGGACATCCTCGCCGATCGGGATCGGCTCGCCCAGATCCTGATCAACCTGCTCGACAACGCCGTGAAGTTCACGCCCGAGGGGGGGCGGGTCACGTTGTCGGCGAAGATGGCGGACGGACGCGTCGTCCTGGCGGTGAGTGACAACGGGGTCGGGATCCCTCCCGGTGACCTGCCGCGCATCTTCGAGCGGTTCTACCGAGTCGGCCGCTCCCGCGACCGCCGGGAGGGGGGGACGGGGCTCGGCCTGGCGATCGCCAAGCACCTGACCCAGGCGATGGGCGGGACGATCGAGGTCGAAAGCACCCAGGGCTCAGGCACCACCTTCCGGGTGAGTCTCCCGTCCGCCTGACGGCTCCCTACCCCGACGCCGTCCTGTCCAGGACCTGACCGCTCCGTCAGGCTGCGGTTCGTCCGGCAGACCCGGCGCCACTCACGCCCTTCCAGCGGGTCTCGGGTGAACACCGGGTCGATCGGCCCGGGATATCCCGGAGCCGTTTTCCGGGATCCCCGCATCAGGGATTCAGGATTCGGCTTGTTGTTGTCGAGCACTTCCCGCCTACCTTAATCGGGTCGAAACCTGTCAGTGGGTCATCTGACATCGGGCAGCTCGTCAACCTCAGGAAGGAGTGCAAACCATGAGAAAGAGCTGGCGTGCGGTGGGACTCCTGATGATCGCATCGATCGTTCCATTCTCGGGGTGGCGGCAGGCATCGGCCGACGAGCCGGCTCCATGCCATCTTCTGGCGGCCGGGACTGATCAAACGCCCATGACGAGCGCCTATAGCGCGCTCAATGTGCCTGCGCTGGCTGCGGGCAGTTACTATCCGGACCCGAGGACGCAGGTGAAGGTCTACAAGCTCACGTCGGCCACTTTCCCGACCACGGGCTTCTCCTGGGGGCACGCTTACTCCGAAGGGGGGGACGAGGTGTCCCTGCCCTACAACGGCTCGACCCGAACCATCCACCTCACCACGATTGACGGCTTTCACTGGCTGATCGATTTCAACCCGAGTACAGGGGTCTCGAACTGGCGCAAGCTCACGGGGACCATCTCCCCCTGGACCGATCTGGCCTTCGCCTTCTCCAACAACCCTGCGACGCCGAACTATGCCTACATCGCGGGCTGGGACGGGGCGATCCATCAGGTCGACTTCACGACCTGCACCCAGACCCAGGCCTGCACCGAAATCATGGGGAACGGCTGGCCCCTGGTAGACGATCTGATTTATCGTCCGTCGTGGATGCACCAGAGCAAGAATGACGGGCTCTTCGTCTGGATGCGCGGCAACACGGATGTCGTGGTCGCCTACCACCCCGCCAGTGGAACACGGAAGACCTACAACGAATGCGCCATCAACGAGCCTCGGATCGACCGCGAGGGCCGATACATCGGACTCACCATGGACGACCCGCAGAACGGCATAGTCGTCTTGGACTTCGGCTCGGCCGATCCACCGGATCGTTACGCGCCGATGACCGTAGTTCAGAGAGCCGACGGGACGGTCCCCTTCGCCCACGTCGCCAGCCTCAGGGATCGCTGGCTGGGAGTGGACTGGAACCTTTCCTTTCCCACGGGATTCACCAAGTTCACTCCGCTCGGCCCTACCGACCATATCGGCGGCCCCGCGAACGGGAGCCTTATCTACGGCAACGGGAACTGGATCCAGGAAGCCGCCTCTCTCGAGAACCAGTGGGCGCTATTTTCCAGCTATGGCGGCCTGGTGCCGGACCCCGCTTGGAGCTGGCTCTCCCCCGGAGGGATGGTCTTCATCACGCCGGGCGGCGAGCGTCGCCTCCTCGGCCACCCCTACAACACGAGCGAGGTGTACAACTTCTACTCCTTCGCGAAGCTGTCGCCGGACGGACGCTACGTCCTGTTCACGTCCAACATGAACGATCAGTGCTCGAATACGGCATGCAACGGCCCCTGCTGGGCGGACGGCACGCACCCGAACGCGGGGACTAAGGCGACCCAGAAGGTCCAATTGCCCTCCGGGTGTGAGTACAGCCCGCAGGCGTGCGAGACGCGGCCCTGCGGGCGAAGCGACGTGTTCCTGGCCGAGGTTCCTACCGGGCAGGCTTGCTTTTAGCGCGACCTGGCGGCAACCCAAGCGGCTCGATGAGCTCCAGGAGGGGATCGACGGTTCGGCAGGCCGGACATTGACGTCCGGGGAATCATCACCAGCCCGCCCGACAGGCTGAAAGATCTCCGGGTCGGTCTTCCCGCCGTCTGAGGGCGGTCGTCACACGACCGTCACACGACCGACTCCGCGGCGTCACCCCACCGATACATTCTCCCCGCCGAAACTGGACAAGGAGAGGTGAACCCTCATGGAGGAGCCCTGTCGATGAACGCATCGAGAACCACCCTGCGGTCGCTGGCCGCCCTCGCAACGACGGTGGGCCTGCTGCGCGGCCTGCCGGTCTTCGCCCAGGTGACGCCGGCCGCCGGATATACGCCCCCGGACGACACGCCGACGATCAAGGTGGGGACGACGATCTACACCGACTACACCTATACGGAAGAGCCCACGACCGTGGACACGGACGGCAATACGATTCATCCGGCGGCCTTCAACGTCACGCGCGCCTACATCAACGTGACCGGGAACATCTCGCACAATGTCTCGTTCCGGGTCACGCCCGATGTCTCGCGGCTGACCACCACGGGAGCGACCACCAGCCTGGACGGCAGCCTCACCTTCCGCCTCAAGTACGCCTACGGCCAGTTCAACCTGGACGACAGGTGGTCCAAGGGCTCCTGGGTCCGCCTGGGGGAGCACCACACGCCCTACGTGGACTGGGAGGAGCAAGTCTACAGGTACCGCTTCCAGGGGCAGATCATGGCGGAGCGGGAGGGTTTCATCAGTTCGTCAGATTTTGGTCTCTCGACCCACTACAACTTCAAGGGAAATTTCGGCGACGTGCACGGCGGCTACTACAACGGCGACACCTACAGCAAAGCCGAGGCGAACGACCAGAAGGCCGTGCAGATCCGCGCCACCCTGCGCCCTTTCCCGATGCTGGGGGTGCTCAAGGGGCTCCGCCTCACCGCCTTCTATGACGCCGACAACTACATGCAGGGGGACGCACGGCGTCGGACCATCTACGCGGCGACCTTCGAGCACAAGTACGTCAACGCCGGCTACACGCACCTCGACGCCACGGATCAGCCGACCGCCGTCGCGGCCGAAGTGAAGGCGCAGGGGTACTCGGTCTGGGCGACGCCTCGCTTCCCAAAGGGATGGGAGGCGTTGCTGCGTTATGACTACCTGAAGCCGAACAAGTCGGTCGATGCGGCGAAGGATCGCAAGATCGCGGGCGTCGCCTACTGGTTCCACAGCCAGCAGGCGCCGGCCACCGCCGCGATCCTGCTGGACTACGAGAACGTGACCTACGACACGTTGCTCGCCAAGCCGGACGAGAAGCGCTACGCCGTCCACACCCTGTTCAATTTCTGAGGCTGATCATGCCGCTCACACGAGGTGACATCGTGCCGAAACTGTCGCGCTGCCTGCTCATCGCGCTGCTCCTGGCCGCCGTGGCGGCCGTCCTGGTCCCGCCCGTCTGGGCCGATCCGGTCCAGATCGACGGCGCGGGGGCGACCTTCCCGTACCCGATCTATTCGAAGTGGTTCTCCGAATACAACAAACTCCACCCCGACGTCCGGATCAACTACCAGTCGATAGGATCGGGCGGCGGTATCCGCCAGCTCACCGCCCAGACCGTATTCTTCGGCGCCTCGGACGGCCCTATGACCAACGATCAGCTCCAGGGCGCCCCTGGGAAGGTCTTCCACTTTCCGACGGTGCTGGGGGGCGTCGTGCCGATCTACAACCTTCCGGGCGTCGATGCCGAGCTGAAGTTTGCAGGAACGGTTCTGGCCGACATCTTCCTGGGGAAGATCACCAAGTGGAGCGATCAGGCGATCGCCAAGGACAACCCCGGCGTGAATCTGCCCGACAGCGACATCACCGTCGTCCATCGTGCTGACGGATCGGGAACGTCCTACATTTTCTGCGACTACCTGGCCAAGGTCTCCCCCGAGTACAAGTCGAAGGTGGGCGTGGCCACCTCGGTGAACTGGCCGGCCGGGATCGGCGGCAAGGGGAACGAGGGGGTCGCCGGTCTCGTGAAGCAGACTCCGGGGGCCATCGGCTACGTCGAGCTGATCTACGCGCTGCAGAACAAGATCGCCTTCGGCTCGGTGAAGAGCTTCGACGGAGAGTTCGTCCGCGCGTCCATCGATTCGGTATCGGCCGCGGCCGCCTCCGCGACGGCGAAGATGCCCGCCGACTTCCGTGTCTCGATCACGAACGCTCCGGGGAAGAACGTCTATCCGATCTCCTCGTTCACCTGGATCCTCCTGTACGAGAGCCCCAAGGACAAGCACAAGTCCCGTCTCATGGTCGACTTCATGAAGTGGGCCCTGACGGACGGACAGAAATTCGCCGGCGATCTTGGCTACGCCCCTCTCCCGCAGACGGTCGTCAGCCTTGAGGACGCCGCCTTGAAGAAGATCAAGGTCGAATGAGCACGACGGGACCACTCGGGCGATCGTCCGGCGAGGGGAGGCTCTTCCCGCTTTTGACCGGCGCCGCGGCCGTTCTCGTCCCATGCCTGGTCGCCGGGATCGCGCTCGTCCTCTGGCGGGAATCGCTCCTTTCGATCCGCGAGTTCGGGTTCGCCTTCTGGCGCACATCCATCTGGGACCCGGTCGCGGGGCAGTTCGGCGCCTTGCCGTTCATCTGGGGGACGCTCTACTCGTCGCTCCTGGCGCTGCTTCTGTCGGCGCCGGTAGCGCTCGGGATCGCCATCTTCCTGTCGGATCTGTCGCCGCACGCCCTGAGGCAGCCGCTGATCTTCCTGACCGAGCTCCTGGCGGCGATCCCCTCGATCGTCTACGGCCTGTGGGGCATTTTCGTTCTCGTTCCGCTGGTCCGCCGCCTGGAAATCGCCACCCCCGCCTGGCTGAAGGGCGTGCCGCTCTTCGAGGGGCCGCCGCTCGGCGTGGGTCTTCTCGCCGCCAGCCTCGTGCTGGCCGTGATGATGGTGCCGTTCACGGCGAGCGTCGCGCGCGAGATCCTCAAGGCGGTCCCCTCCGCGCAGCGCGAAGGGGCCTACGCCCTCGGCGCGACCCGCTGGGAGGCGATCCGGATGGCGCTGTTCTATGGGCGGACGGGGATCATCGGCGCCGTCATGCTCGGGCTCGGGCGGGCGCTGGGCGAGACGATGGCCGTCACCATGCTGATCGGCAACAACCCCAGGATCTCCTTGTCGCTGTTCGCGCCGCAGTACACCATGGCCGCGGTCATCGCCAACGAGTTCACCGAGGCGGCGGACCCGCTCTACCTCGACGCCCTGGTCGAAATCGGCCTCGTCCTGTTCCTGATCACCGTCGCGATCAACGCCCTGTCGCGCGTCCTCGTCTGGCGCGTGGGCAGGGAGCGGACGGTCCGGGCCGGGCGGCCGGTCCCCGCGGCGGCGGTGTGAGCGCCATGTCCTGGAACCGCCTGCGCCGCAAGGTCGTCTCCGGTGCGGTCGTCGCGTTCTGCGCGGCCGCGGTCGTGCTGGCCCTGATCCCCCTCGGCTTCATCCTGTTCTTCGTGATCGGGCACGGGCTCCCGGCCTTGAACGCGGCGTTCTTCACCCAGATGCCCAAGCCGGTGGGGGAGCCCGGCGGCGGCATGGCGAACGCCATCGCCGGAACGCTGATCCTCATCGGACTGGCGGCCGGCATCGCCGTGCCGATCGGGATCGTCTCGGGCATCTACGTCTCCGAGTACCGCAAGACATCCCTGGCCTCCGCCGTCAGGTTCTCGGCGGACATCCTGAACGGCGTCCCCTCGATCGTCATCGGCCTCTTCGCGTACACGACGGCGGTCCTGCCGTTCCAGCGCTTCTCGGCGATCGCGGGCGGCCTGGCGCTCGGGATCATGATGATCCCGCTCATCGTCCGGATGACCGAGGAGCTCCTGAACCTCGTTCCGCCGACTCTGCGCGACGGGGCGCTCGCCCTCGGCGCCACGCGGGCGCGGGCTGTGTTCACGGTGATCCTGTCGGCCGCCCTGCCCGGGATCCTGACCGGCGTGCTCGTGGCCCTCGCCCGCATCGCGGGGGAGACCGCCCCGCTCCTGTTCACCGCCTTCAACAACCGCTTCTGGTCGACGCGTCTCGACCAGCCGATCGCCTCGCTGACGGTGCAGGTTTACACCTACGCCATTTCTCCTTATGATGACTGGCACCGGCAGGCCTGGGCCGGGGCGACCGTGCTGATCGGGGCCATCCTGACGTTTTCGCTCCTCGCCCGGGCGATGACCCGCCGCCTCGAAAGGATGCACCGTCCGTGAGACAGGCCCTGATGACCGCGGTGAAAATCGAGACGAGAGCGAAGCCGCGAGCCCCGGGCCGCGACGAGGCCAAGGCCGAGGAGCCGATGATCCTGATCGAGGGTCTGACGCTCCATTACGGCGACAAGCCGGCGCTCAAGGGCATCTCGATGCAGGTGCCGAAGAACCGGGTCACCGCCTTCATCGGTCCTTCGGGCTGCGGCAAGACGACCCTGCTCCGCTGCCTCAACCGCATGAACGACCTGGTCGACGGCGTTCGGATCACCGGTCGGATCCTGGTGGCCGGCCGCGACGTGTACCACGGCTCGATGGATGTGACCGAGCTGCGCAAGCGCGTCGGCATGGTGTTCCAGAAGTCGAACCCGTTCCCCAAGAGCATCTTCGAGAACGTGGCGTATGGCTTGCGGGTTGCGGGTATCAAGGACGCGAGCACCCTGCGCGACCGGGTCGAGCGCGCGCTGCGTCAGGCCGCCATCTGGGACGAGGTGAAGGATCGCATCGAAGAATCGGGCCTGGGGCTCTCGGGAGGCCAGCAGCAGCGCCTTTGCATTGCCCGAGCCCTCGCGGTCGAGCCGCA